>JBBEEF010000104.1:0-4371 GCA_040880915.1 Pirellulales bacterium | reverse complement strand
TATAAAATCCTCGGTCATAGAAGCCCCCGGCGCGAGCCGGGGGACTGTGACGTGGCCTACGGATGCGGTTTTAAACGAATCGTCGGCGTGAACGTCTAGCGGCGTGGATAGCGGGGTGGCGTTTGTTCCTGCAGTCCCCGGGCTCGCGCCCGGGGCTTCTATCGGTCAGGGGGAGGGGTTGCCCGTGCCATCTCGCCGGCCTCGCAAGCGAGCGCGGGAGAGGGTGCAAGCGCGGGGCACGGCAGCCACTCGGGTTAGCGAGGGTTCCTCGGGAATCACACCAGTGGCCAAAAATAGGCCCAGGCCCGCAGATAGTGGGCAGCACAGGACTCGAACCTGTGACCTCCACGGTGTGAACGTGGCGCTCTAACCAACTGAGCTAGCTGCCCGGATCGAGACCATGCACCTCGTGGGTGAATCGGGTTCTATAAACCTCTCGATCCACCTACGACCGTTATCGCCTCGCCGCAATTCGAGATCGTAACACGCGGCCCGCTGGCCGTCACGACCCGTGGCGTCCGCCGCTTCGGCAGGGCGGATGCCCGCCCGATTCGGGCCGGTCAGGCGTCATCACCCGGCGGGGGAGTGAGCTTCGGTGAAGCCACCGTCGGCCCGCCCTCGTCATCGAGCCGGCGGGTCGAGGCCGGACGGCGGGCTGCGGGCTGGGCGTCCAGGTTGGCTGCCAGCTCGAAGTCACGGGAGAGCGTCTGCCATTGCTTCCGCAGGTCGCCCATCGTTTTGCCCACGGTGCGGCCCACCTCGGGCAGCCGCTTGCCGTAGATCATCACGGCGATCGAGGCCACAAGGACAATTTCGAGAGCGCCGAGTCCGAACATAATGCCACGGCAGGAGCCGTCCTGGCGGGATGGGCCGGGGTGCTACCGGACGTCGGTGGCGCCCGGCTCACGGGGGCCGCTTGAGTCCTCGATTCCCTGCACGCCCCGCTTGAATTCGACGATGCCCTCGCCGAGCGACCGCATCACCTTCGGAAGCCGTGAGCCGAACAGCAGGAGCACGACGGCCCCCACGATGATCAGCTCGGTCGTTCCCAGACCAAACATAGCGAACATGGGTGTCACGAGAGCTTCTCCGGCAGGGTGGCGACGGTGAATGAGAATTCACACGCCACTATGAGTGTAGCCCCAGCGGAGAGCCTCTTCAAACCACGGGGCCGCCAGGGCGGTTCAGTCGTGACGGTTTTGCCGGTGGCGGCCGGGCGGTCGTGGCTGCCACGGATGGCCTGGCCTCGGCAGTTAGGGCACCGCGGCCATCCGGGCCGCCCGGTCGTGCAGCGGCACCAGCCGGTAGTAGACCTCGAGCGTGAGGGCCGCAAGCGCCGTTGCGTAGACCCGGCCGCCGTGGCCTCCCCAGGCCGGGTCCGGATCCCAACTGCCGTCGAGTGGCCCGCCGGCCCGGTGCTGCAGCGGTAGAAGTGCCCCTTGCAGCCGGCCATTCCACACATCCCACTGGGGGCCACCGGCGTGGAACGAGGCGAGCGTGGCGTAGTACCACGTGTAGATGTTGTAGCCCGACGGCGTGGGGGGGGAGCGGGTGAGCCATGCGAGAGCCTCGGCGGCGGCCGGGTGATCGGCGGGCATCCCGAGGAGCAGTTGGGCGAAGAGGGCCTCGGCTGTCATCGCCAGGCTCGGCCGCTCGCCTGGCCGGTAGGCGGCGAGGCCGCCGGCTGTTCCCGACGAGACACTCTGGAGAAAGCCTCGGGCCCGGGCCTCGGCAGCGTCGAAGCCGCCGAGCCCAGCGTTGCGGCTACTCATCAAGGCCATCACCTGCCAGCCGAGCTGGCTTGTGTCGCCGCGGTCGCCGGCGGCATACCGCCAGCCGCCGGTGTGCGGATGCTGCATCGCAAGCGTGTGCCGCACCGCTCGGTCAAGCGCGGGCCTGAGCCCGTTGTCGCCGGTCATTGCGGTGCACTCGGCCAGGGCGATCGCGGCCATCCCGTGGCAGTAGAGGGCCGCGAAAAACTCGGCGTTTCCGGCGAGCGACCCGTCGGCCTGCTGCCGCTCGACGAGCGCCGCGATCCCGCGGGCGACGGTGGCCGCATAGGGGCCCTCGCGGTGGGTGGTGCCGGCGCCGAGGAAAGCCAGCAGGGCCAGGCCCGTCACACCGTGGTCGCTCCGCGCACCCACCTCGGGCCGATGCTGCCCGCCGCCGCTCTGGGAGCCGCCCGCACCATGGCGGGGGCCGTTCCACAGGCCGTCGCTCGACTGGTTGCGGGCCAGCCACTCAAGCGCCGCCTGCACGGCGAGTTCGGTTTCCCGAGAGCCGCCCCGCGCGGCCGCTGCGGCTGCCCGACGGTCGCCGATGCGGTCGGCATAGACGGCCGGCACGCCGCCGGCCAGGGGCCGGCCTGCCGCTGCGGTTGCCGTGGCCGTCACCGCGGCTGCGGTCGCCGCCGCCTCCGGCGACTGCTCGCTGGGCGCCGCCGCCACGTGTGGTTGCTCGACCGCGATGTCCAAAAGCGGCACGAGATCGGCGGGGGGCGCGGCCGAGATTGCGGCTGCCAAGGGGATCACCGCGAGCGGGTCGGCGTCGGGCTCACGAGCGTCGGCCCCGGCCCTCTCCGGCCGCGGCTCTTCGTGTTGCGTGAGCGAATCGGTGGCTTCGGCGACGGCCTGCTCGTCGCTTGTCTCATCGGCGACCACGACGAGCATCGTCATGCGTCCTTCGTCGCGATCGCCCCACGAGGCGGGGGCCCAGCCGCCGACGAAGGCGGCCACCACGGCCAGCACGAGGTGGAGCCCGACCGACAGGCCGACACACTTCTCCATCGTTCGCGACTGAAGCCAGCGGGTGCGAATGAGCACAGCAACGCCGACGGCCGCGAGGGTCGCAAGCACCGCCACGGTGATCCAGGTCGTCTGCATCAGGGCCGGCTCACTGGCGGGTGGTGGCGGGCCTCGTGCGGACGGAGATTGCCACGTGCCGCACGCCCGCACCGCGGCAGGCCTCGTAGATCTCGGCCATCCGCCCATGGGGCACCGCCTGTTCGCCGCGGATCATCACGGCCAGATCGGGCTGGGCGGCGCGGGCCGCGGTCAGCCGGGTGGCGAGTTCGACGAGTGTGACCTCGTCGGGTCCCAGCCGCAGCGGGCCGTCAGCGGCCACCTCCACGATCTCCGGCCGGGCGGCATCGACCACCGGGGCCCCGCCCACCTCCGGCAGGTCGAGTTCGAACTGCCGCTCGTCACCGGAAAACTTCGTGGCGCACATGAAGAAGATCGTGAGCACGAGGATCACGTCGATCATCGGCGCCAGGTTGGGCGCCGGCTCGTCGTCGGTCGTGGACCGCAGGAGCGGCATGGCTCACCCCGCGGCCCGCCGCCGCGGCTCCCCCAATGACTCGAGCGAGATCTCGTCGATCACGTGCTGGCAGGCCTCGTCGAGCCGCATCGCGAGCCGGTCGGCCCGGCTTGTGAAGTAGGCATGGAGCACCATCGCGGGGATCGCCACGAGCAGGCCCATGGCGGTAGTGATGAGGGCCTCGCCGAAGCCACCGGCGAGGAGATCGGGCCGGCCCATCGCCCCGGCAGCGGCCACGTCGTTGAACGAGCGGATCAGGCCGAAGACGGTGCCGAGCAGGCCGAGCAGTGGGCTGATCGTGGCCACGCCGTTGAACACCCGGCGGTAGCGGCGGAGGTGGTTGAGTTCCCGTTCGCCGGCGTCGATCGCGGCCTGCTCGATCTCGACGGCCGGACGTCCCCAGCGGCGGATTGCGGCCGCGAACACCCGGGCCGCGGGGCTGCCGTTCTCCTCGCAGGCCACGAGGGCGGCGGGCCGGTCGAGGGCCCGCGCCTGGAGTTGCGAGATCAACCGCTCGACGAAGATCTTTGGCACAACGGTGCCGGTTCGGAGGCTCACGGCCCGTTCGATGCCAAACACGGCGAGCGCCAGCGAGCAGCCGAGGAGCGGCACCATGAGCAGTCCCCCCTGGCGGATCGTGGCCAGGAGGTTGCCGGTGGGAATGAGCCGGGCGGGGGCATCTTCACCGGGGACCGCAGCAGGGGGCACGGCGGCTACGCGGAGCGGTTCGCGGGAAGGCTCTGTGCCACCGGCCCAGGCCCGCGGTGTTTGGGCGAGTGCCAGGGCAGGGGGCAGGGCCACGGCGACCACAATCGCGAGGGCGACGAGGCCACGGAGAACTGCCGCCATACACGGCCGGCAGTCGCGAAGGCTCTGGCAGAAGCTCCCTCTCTGCGAAGCGATCATGGATGTGCCGAAGGCGACGCGGCGGGGCGTTCCCTCGCCACCACCGATGATTTGTTATCGGCAGGTCCGGCATTCGGGGTCGCATGCTTTGGCACCGCAGGGCTCACGCGTCATGACCCGCACGACCGGCAGAGATGGCGGGGGCAT
>JBBEEF010000103.1:0-4420 GCA_040880915.1 Pirellulales bacterium | reverse complement strand
GCCTCTGGCAGCGTCATCCTCTCGGGCGTTGGCATGTCGGGCGGCTCGCCGTCGGTGCCGCTGGCCGCACAGGCCCAGCTCACGCTCGCGGGCACCACGCTCACGATCGTGCTCTCGAACGAGTCGCCGAACATCTCGACCAAAACCGACCAGATGCTCAGCAGCTTCTACTTCGACATCGCCAAAAATGGGACCCGGCCAACCCTTGCCTACCAGTCGGCTACGGGGTTTGTTTGGCAGCTCAAGAGCAAAGCCCCCGATCTACCCTTCAACTACACCCCTCCGGCCATTGCCGGCGGCGCGGGCACCTACACGCTCGCCGACGGCAACCCCGTGGTCCATGTGCCCTCAAACCTCCTGGCCAACAAGGCCAACGACCGCACCTGGCAGTTCCGGTCGATGAACGACGCGGCGGCACCGTTTTTGGGCTTCGGCCTCGGTACCGTGGGCAACAGCGGGTTTGGCGGCGGGGCGGGTAACGGGTTCACCGAATCGATCGTCGGTCCGCCCGGGCCCAACTTCATCGCCTTCTCGATCTACAAAAACGGCGACATCCAGCCCGAGGGGGCGCCGGTCACCAACCAGTTCCTTGTGCAGAACACGGCGACGTTCACATTCACATCACCCCAGCTCGCGGATTTTACCGAGGCCGACATCTCGACGACCGCCGTGTTCGGGTTCGGCACCGGGCCCGACTCGATCATCGCTGTCCCCGAGCCGGCGGCACTCTCCTGGGCCGCGGCCGGTCTGGGCCTCGCCTGGCTGGCTCGCCGCCGGCTGGGCGGCATGGCACCAGCCCTGACTGCGAGGATCGCTTTTGCTGCGGCCGCTGCCACGCTCCTAGTGACGGACCGCTCGGTCGTTGCCCAAAACTTTCCCATCGTGCTGATCGACAACGAGTACGACTTTGCCAAGGGTCCGGAGGGATGGAAGAGTCAGACTGTCGCATACTTCAGTCCGAGCAAACCTGTCACCGGTCTGAACACGTGGACTCATGTCGCAGCGGACGATGTTTGGCGGGTTATCCCGAAGCCCGTGATCAACGAAAATTACTGGATCGGCAATTATCTCACGAGCCCGGTGATCGAGGTGGCCGAGGTGGTCGACGTGCTCGAATTCAACATCATCCACCGATACAACTTTCCCACGACCATCACCACCGGCGATCCGATCACCGCAGGTCAGGTCGCCTATCGGATCTTCAATGCCCAAAACCCCACGGCGTTGTTTCAGCCGTTTCTGCCGGGGAGTTTCGCCAGCGGGCCAGTGCCACCGCCATTCGACGTGCGCACGCCCTTGCCTGACTGGGACGTGCCATCCTTTGTGGCCCCGTCCGGGCTTCCGCCGCTGCTTGGAGACGGGTTGGCCTGGACGGGCGAATCGCCAGGCTTTTTAGACACAGCCTTCGTCGCGAGCCGGGCCACGCTCCGGAATCTCGTTCCCGGGGATCTCGTGGAGTTTCGACTCGTCAACGCCAATCTGGGTCGCAACTGTGAGGACGGCGTCTGGGATGTCTCCTACGTGCGGGTCAACGGCCTGTCCCTTCCGGAGCCAAGCGGAGTGATGCTCGCGGCGGCCGCAGCCGGCCTCGCCGGCGCCGGCGGACTCGCCCGCCGCCTCCGCCACAGGCATCACCAACGCGCCTCGAGTCCGAGGGTGAGTCCGTTGATGAAGACACTGCCGCCGGTGTCGGTCGCCTGAGTGACCGGCTTGTCTTCGCAGATCAGGCATTGTTGATCGAGCTGATTGGGAGCCAGTGCCAGGCCGCCGAGCCAAAACGCCACCCAGCCTGTCCGCAGGGCCAGCCAATCGTTCACCTGCCACACGCCGGTCAGACCGAGTTCGCCGACGAAGGCGGCCCGCGACGTGGAGGTTCCTCCCGCAATGCTGGCTGGATCGTCGACGCTGCTGACAAAGCTCGTGAACTGACCAGCCCGGTTGTAGAACAGACCGGCCTTGCCGAGACCTTCGATCCAGAAGCGTCCGCCGTTTCGCCACAGGATCGAGTCGAGGCCCACCTGCATGCCGTAGAGATCGTTGTTTGTTTGCGTGGCGATCCCGAATTCGTCTCCGAGGCCGGTCACGCCATCAAGCCCGAGCGATTCATTCCACTGAAACCAGCGAAATCCGGCCAGCCACTGGACCCGACCATCGGTGGGCAACCGGCGATTGATCTCGAAACTCTGCAGATTGCTGGCCATCGCGGCACCGACATCCTGAAACAGCGCGAACGGGGCGCAGCACAAGACGCCGTCGGCGAAGACGAAGTCGCCCGGCGGCTGGGACGACTTATCCACCGAGGCGGTGAATGACTGCACGCGGAAATAGTTGAATTCGATCGCGCCCAGGTCGCCGGTGTGGCGGAAGAGCGTGAATCGCGGGCCCGCCGCCAGCCCGCTGGCCAGGTCCGCCGCGTTGATGCCGGCGGCCGGATTCGGGCCCAGGGTGTTGAACAGGCCCGTGCCCTGCGGCGCGTCCCGCCAGAGGAGGAGGGCGTCTACCCGCCCTGTCCAGCAGGGGCATTGGTCGAGCGGGTCGAGCACCCGGCGCGGGATCAGGCCCTCGGTCGGCTCGGCTGCCACCGCGACCACCCCCACCGTAACAGCCGTCAGCAAGACCGCAGCCATGGGCCACCGTTGCCCCCTTCCGGGCCGTTTGGAAGCCCGTTGTCGCCAGGTTTTCATAGACAATTCCTCGAGTTGCCGTGAGAGTCGGGAGATTGGCGGCATCGCAGCCGCACATCAACAATACCCCCCCTGGGAGTAGTATCGGAAGGTCTTGGCGAAGGCCCGCACGAATCCCCTCGCAGGAGGGGGCGTAGCGATTGGGGGAATCGGGGTGGCCGGGTGCTTGAACGATTCTGAGCGACCGTTCGATGATGGCCAAGAGGATGCGCCAAGCACAGGCACCAAGAACGTGCAGGTTTTCCCATGGGGCTCTATGCTTCGCAAGCAAGCCTGCGGGCAAAGCGTGGCCGCAGAATGTCCGGATCTTGGGAGAAGCGATGCGTTACCAGAGAGTTGGCTTTCAAGGCGTTGGCCGCATGGGGCGGCTGTTGGGCATCGCTGTGAGCGGTGTGTCGGGCGGGCTATTGGCCATCGCCGCCGTTGCCGCGGCTGCCGCCGATCCAGCTGCCGAACTGCGACAGGCGGCCGCGGCCTACGTCGAGGCATTCAACAAGGGCGACGCCGCGGCGCTTGCCGATCAGTGGACCGAACGGGCGAGCCTTTTCGAGGGAGATCAGAGGCTGGAGGGTCGGGCCGCCATCGCGGCCTCGCTCGAGGCGTGGCGGAAGCGGCATCCCGAGGCGACGCTGGCGATCGAGGTCGTGGATGTGGATCTCCTCGCCGAGCCGCTGGCCCGGGTCGCGGGCGTGATGCGATTCACGCCGCGGCCAGGAGAGAAGTCTGTCAGCTCTCGGTTTACGACCCTGCGAGTCCGCGAGGGAGCCGTCTGGCGGATCGCCGAGTCGATCGTTGTGCCCGAGCACGCGGCCGCACTCGCTCAACTCGACTGGCTCATCGGCACCTGGACCGCAGTGGGCGGCGATGCCGCGGCCGGCACGAAGACAGAGATCGAGACGGTTTATGAGAAGCCGCTGGGAAGCCACTGCATCGTGGGCCGCACCCGGATCAAGCGGGCGGGAACCGTCGCGGTCGAGGCACTCGAGGTGATCCACGCGGATCGGGCGAGTGGTCTTGTCCGCTGCTGGATCTTTGACTCCACCGGCGCTTGTGGCGAGGGTGTGATCGAGTCGGACGGAACCACGCTTGACGCCGTGATGATCGGCACGCCCTCCGCCTCTGTTGCCGGCCGCGTTGCCCGCTGGGTGCGGGTGATCGCGCCGACGGGTGCGGGTCGCTGCACGGTACACGCCGTGGAGCGGTCGATCGACGGCCTGCCCGTGGCCGATGGCGAGCCGCTCCACTTCCGCAGAGTTCCTTGACCCACGTCGCTCCTTCCTTCTGGAACACCATCCCATGAACGTCCCGTTCTTGTGCCTCCGGATTGCTCTTTCCGCGGTGACCGCCAGTCGGGCCTCTCGGCAACGTGCAGCCTCCGTGATGACCGCCTGCCTGGTCGCGACCGTGACGATTGTTGGCGGCGGCCCCGTCTGGTCGCATGGCGGCGGCGGTGGCCACGGTGGTGGCGGTGGCGGTGGCGGTGGCATGCGGGGCGGCGGCGGTGGCGGTGGCGGTGGCGGTGGCATGCGGGGAATGTCCGGCGGCTACGGCGGGATGTCTGGCGGCGGGCGTGACTTCGGTGGGGGTGGCGACTTCGGCGGTGGGCGTGACTTCGACAGGGGTGGTGACTTTGGCGGTGGGGCGATGCCGCGTGATGGCGGTGCAGGCCGCGGGCTCGACGGTGGCTTCGATGGCCGGGCTGCGGGCGGCGGGCTTGATGGAGGCGGGCGGCTCGA
>JBBEEF010000102.1:0-28569 GCA_040880915.1 Pirellulales bacterium | reverse complement strand
GCCCTGGTATCAGCTCGAAGACGGGAAGTTTCCGCCGCCGGGCTCGGCCCATGCGGTTGCGGGTGAGCTGATCCGGTGCGACCATGCCGAGCGGCGGTTTCGGATCCGGGGCGATCGCGACGACAGCCAGCAGGTGTCGCACTTCGACCTGCCGCTCGAGGCCGCGATGCTGCCCTACGGGTCGATCTCCTACCACGGCGCGCCGGCGGCCCTGCAGGACATCCCCCTCGGCACGCACCTCCACGGCGAGTTCTACCTGAGAGACCCGGCCGACACGGCGCCGCCGCTGGCAGGGCGGCATCAACGGCACTCTGCAGACTGGGAGTTTCAGCGGTGCCTGCGGCTGGAGGACGATTTTTCGTATCACGCCCGGCGGCAGAGGACGTGGAGGATAGATGGAGTAGATCTCGCCGGCCGGAAGCTCACTGCCACGCTCCTGACCGCCGACCAGCCGGGCGGCGGCGAGCCCCTCGGCACGCCCACGACGTTCGACCTGATAGGGGGCACGCGGGTGTACGTGGGCAAGGGGTTTGGCGACCTGGAGTCGATCGCGGTCGGGCAGACGGTGCAGTTGAACCTCACCTGGGCGACGCTCCACGGGCCGGGGCGGGTGATCGACATCTGGCTCGATGACGAGAGCCGCGCGGTCGCGACGGCCCGGCAGCTCGCTCGGCATCGCGACCACGTCCGCGACCGCGGTCTGCCCGGCTGGATCGACGCCGTGGACGATGTGCAGCAGATCGTGACGATCACGTTCTTCGACGGGGTCGATCCGCAGTTGTTCAAAGAGCTCGAAGGCATCGACGAGAAGCCGCATGGCTGGCCGTTCTCATCGCCGGAGACCGATCCGAAGGCCCCGAAGGGGGGCATCGCGGTGGCCCAGGAGAACCTGATGACCTACGAGCCGATCCACGACCGCAAAGGGGGCAACATCCTCGCAATCGAGGCAGTGCCGGCAGGGCCGGGGTCGAGCGGCGTGCGGATCAGCGTGAAATGCTGCATGCTGCTCGAGGGCTTCCGCCCGGGCCACGTCGTGCGGTTCTTCCCGGCGACCTGGCCGGTCAACACGCTGCCGAAGGAAGAGCAGCTGTACGGCCGCGAGTAAAGAAAGCACGCGGCGGTCGTGCGAGCCGTGGCCCGATGGCTTGCCGATTCGGCCGGCCCGATGGCAATCGTGGCCGTGCAAGATCCCATTCGTCTCGACGATTCGTGCGAGCCGCAGCCCGACATTGCGTTGCTGCGGAATCGAGCCTGGCCTATGACCTGGGCGTGAAGGTGCCGCTCTATGCCCGCCAGAGCCGGTGTTCACCAAAGCCAGTGTTCAATAGTCGGCGACGGACCCGTCTTTGAGCTTTTGCCCGGGCCACTTGTAGGTCTGCGGCTTCGCGGCCTCCTCGGCCAGGAGCTTCTCGTCCACCTCCACGCCGAGGCCCGGGCCGGGCGGCAGCCCAATAAAGCCTTCGGCGTCGTAGGCGTATTCCATCCGCAGGATGCCCGGCGGATTCAGACGGGCATCTTCCGGGTAAAACTCGTGGATCAGAAATAGCGGGATGGCTGCGGTCACGTGGAGGCTCGCGGCGATCCCGAGGAAGCTGCCGGTGCAGTGCGGCGCCAGCGGCACGTAGTAGGCCTCGGCCAGCGTCGCGATCTTCCGCATCTGGCTGATGCCGCCGGTGTGGGAGCAGTCGGGCTGGAGGATGTCGATGCACCGCTCCTGGAGGTAGGGGAGCACCTCGTAGATCGTCCGGTCTCGCTCGCCGGTGGCCAACGGAATGTCGATCTTCTCCTTGAGCCGCTTGAAGACCTCGATGTTGCCCGGCACGGCCGGTTCTTCGATGAACATCACGTCGTAGGGCTTGATTGCGGCGGCCAGCAGGATGAGCGTGGCCGGCGGCAACGATGAGTGGGCGTCAAACATCACGGCTCCCTTGGGGCCGACCTTGTCGCGGGCCCACTTGATCCTCCCCAGGATCGCCTCGACGTCGGCCGGTGTGGCCGCGTGCGGATAGGGGCCGCCGGGCGCACACTTCTGCGCCAGCGGCGTGTGGTAGACGCGGATCCGGTCGCGGGTCGGCCCGCCCAGGAGCCGGTAGACGGGCGTGTTCCAGAGTTTGCCGGCGATGTCCCAGAGCGCCACATCGATCGCGGCCATGGCGTGAATCAGGATCGCACCGCCCCGGATGTTGCGGTGGGCGCGGAACATCTTCTGCCAGAGGTGCTCGATCCGGGTCGGGTTTTCGCCATCGACCAACTCGAACAGCGATTCGACGCACACCTTGCCGACCCGCGGGTCGGTGCCCTTCACCTCGCCCCAGCCGGTGATTCCGTGGTTGGTCTCAATCTTCACGTACACGATCGGGCCGACCCAGTAGGTCTTGATCCCCGTGATCCGGATGCTCGACGAGCGGTCGGCGACCTGGGCGCCGGCCGCGTCGTCGGACGCGACGGCATGATTCGCGAGCGTGAAGCCGGCCGTGGCGGCGGCGGCAAGCGAGTGAAACATCTCGCGCCGCCCCACCAGCGGCGCTGCGGCCTGGGCCGGGGAGAGCTCATTCATGGCGGGTTACTCCGGCAGGGGGATGGAACGGAAGCCTCTGGTTCATGACGCTGCGACCACGGCCTTCGGCCGCGGGCCGGCCGCAGGGGTCTCCCCGATCTCCTTCAGCAGGCGGTCGATCATTCCGTCGGCGTCGATGCCCTCCGCCTGGGCGGTGAAGTTCGTATAGATGCGATGCCGCAGGACCGCACGGGTAACGGCCCGCACGTCGTCAGCGGTCGCCTGCGGATTCCCGCGGAGCAGCGCCCGGCTCTTGGCGCCCAGGGCGAGATACTGCCCGGCCCGCGGGCCCGCGCCCCAGGCGAGATACTTGCGGGTGATGTCGGGAGAGGTCTCCTTGTTGGGATGCGTCGCGGAGACGAGCCGCACGATGTATTCGAGCACGTGGTCGCTGATCGGCACCTGCCGCACCGCCTGGCGGAGCTCGATCACGTCCGCACCGGTCAGCACCGATTCCGGGGTGTCCAGCCCGCCCGCCGTCGTGTTCTTGATGATCGTCTTGAGCTCCACGTCCGACGGATAGTCGACGTAGAGGTTGAACATGAAGCGGTCGAGCTGGGCCTCCGGCAGCGGGTAGGTGCCCTCCTGCTCGATCGGATTCTGCGTCGCCATCACCATGAAGGGCTCCTCGAGCTTGTAGGTCTTCCTGCCGACCGTGATGCTCTTCTCCTGCATCGCCTCCAAGAGCGCCGCCTGGGTCTTGGGGGGCGTGCGATTGATCTCGTCGGCCAGGAGCAGGTTGGTGAACACGGGGCCCTGCACAAAGACGAACTGCTTCTTGCCGGTCGAGTGATCCTCCTCGAGGATCTCCGTGCCGGTGATGTCGCTGGGCATCATGTCGGGGGTGAACTGAATCCGCTTGAAGTGCATCGAGAGCGTCTTGGCCAGCGTGCTCACGAGCAGCGTCTTGGCGAGGCCGGGCACGCCGACGAGCAGCACATGGCCGCCGGCGCACATGGCGATGAACACCTGGTCGATCAGGTCCTCCTGGCCGACGATGACCTTGCGAAGTTCGCCGAGCACCCGCTCGCGGGAATGGCGGGCGTGATCGATCGCTTGCTGGGCACTGGGAGCGTTCATGGGGAGGGGATCCGTGGGAGGGGAGTGGAAAAACCTAAAAAACGTGAAGAATCGGCGAACAAAAAATCAGGGAACGACGACGTTGAATTGCAATTCCAGCCAGGGTGGATGATCCTGCGAACGGCGACTTGTAACGGGAGCGACCGGCTCGAAGCGAACCGCTCCCGAGCCGCCCCGCCCGGGTTCCTTCCAGACGAAGCCGCCGGGATAGTCGCGGGAGTGGCCGTCCACGAGTTTGCCGGGATGCCGGCCCGATGCGAGCGTGGGCAATCGGGCGGCGAAGACGAAGGTCTGCCCCAGCTGCGGGTCGCACCGCACGCCGCCGCGGGGCTCAAGCGGCAGGGAGAATTCGTCGATCTCGAGCGCGATCTGCTTCGCCAGCGTCTGCGACTTGGCGGTGAGAAAGGCATCCCGCTCCTTGTCGGCGATGGTGCCGTTCCCGTCGACGTCCATCGCCTTGAGTTCCATGAGCGCGGCCCGCTCGGTGGGCAGAAGGCGATAGGTGAGCAATACCTGCCCATCCTCGGCGACGAGCCGCAGCTCCCGCTCGACGTGGTCGATCGGCGATTCGTGGCCGCGACCAGGGGTCGGGACCAGCGCCAGGGCGATGCCCACGGCGACTACGAGAATGTTTCCGGACGCTTTCATGGTGTGGCCGAGGCTCCCTTGCCGGCCTCGATCGCCCCATCCAGGGCGGCCGGCAGTTGGTAGGTGTCGAGCCCTGAAGTCAGCAGGGCGGCGATGAACGGCGATTGTCGGAGCGTTGCCAGATCGGCGGCATACTTGGCCGGGCCGCCCGCGCGGGCCGCCCGGACCGCGGCCTCGAGGACCGCGAAATCCCCCGACTTCAGTCCGGCGGCGATCAGCGGCGAATCGAGCTTGATCTGGGCGAGCGACCGCAAGACCGCGACCCGGTTGGCCGGCGTCGCGGATTGAAACTGCCGGATCACCTCCGCCTCGGCGGCCTTGTCGCCCTGCCGCAATCGGGCCAGATCGATGAACAGCCGGGCCTGCTCGAGCGGTTCGGAAACCAGGCGGTCGGCACCGAGGTCGGGAAAATACTTCGCCGTGTCGGCGGTCAGCCGGCGCAGCGAACCCCGGGCTTCGTCGTCGGCGTAATTGCCCAGGGCCCAGATGGCCTGGCCGCGAACCGCCACCGGCGCCGTGACATCCTCGGCCAGGCTGCCGAGAAACCGCGCGGCGCCGGGCAGGCTGCGCTGGCCCGCGATCCGGCAGAGAAGATCCGCCTGCAGCGGCTCGGCGGCCTTGGCCAAAAGGTCGCTCAAGACCCGAGCGCTCGTCTCGCCGGGAATGCGATTGATCGCCACGATCAACTTCATGCGCAGAGCGGAATTTTTCTCGCGGTCGAGCCAGGTGACCAGTTGGCCGACCGCCTGCGAATCGCCGACCGCGCCGACGGCGTCGATCAGTTGCGGGCGGGGATCGGGCTCTTCCGCGAGCAATTCCCCGATGGCGGGCAGATAGGAGGCGTCGGGGTGGGTCGCGGCGGCATCGAGCGCGACCCCGAGCACGCTGCCGCTCGATGTTTTCAGGGCCGCGAGGATCAGGGCCTGCCGGACGGGCCATTGGGTCTTTGCGGTTGCGAACAGAATCGACCGCTGCACCTCGGCGTCGGTGGAGCGGGAAAATAATTCCAGCAGCGACTGCCCCACCTCCGGCGATCGCGGCCAGGCCTCGGCGGCCTGGGCGAGCCTGGCCAACACCGCCGGCGACTGCTCGGAACGAACCCGCGCGAGCCATGCCGCCAGCGCCCTCGACCGCAGCTCGACCGGCGTCAGCGGGCTTCCCGGCCGGCCCTCCGCCGCGATGCGGCCGACCGCGGTCGCCGCCGCCTGCCGCACCTCCTCGTCGGAGGATTCGAGCATGCGGATGACCCAGTCGCCCGCCGCCACGGCACGGGCATCACCGACGAGCTTGAGCAGGGCCGCCGCCGTGGCAGGATCACCCGCAATCGCCGCATTGTCGCTCGCGGCGGCGAGCGCGGCCTGAAAGCCACCGGCATGCTGCCGTTCGCTTTCCGCACGCAGCCACCAGCCGAGCGCCGAAAACATGAGCCGCAGTTTCGCGAGATCGGGGTCGGTGGCGGCGGCCTGCGCTTTTAGCCAATCGATCGTCGGCAATGGCGCGGCGCGAATGACGGCGTCGGGCAGCGAGCGCGGCCAGGCCTTCCAGCCCAGGCCGACCGCCAGCTTCTTCTGGGCCTCGGCCGCTTCGGGCGCGTGGAAGAGGGCGAATGCCGCGGGCTGGTAGAGCCGCAGGATCTCCGGATGCATCCGGCGGCACTTGGCCGCCTGCGCGATGACGTCGAGGAGCATCTCCGCCTGCGCGGGCTTCGATTCGTCGAGAAAACCGGCGGCAACCAGGGCGGCGGCGACACCCGCCGGCTGCAGGGAATCGACCGTCACCGAGGACGGCCTGCTCGTCCCGTCGTCGGCCAGGAGTTCCTCGATGGCGGTGACGACGGCAGCCCGCTCCGCCGGCGCGAATTCGTACTCCGGCCAGTCGGGCTGCGTCTTGTGAAACCAGTCCGATTTCCGGGTCGGGCTCGAATGATGGTAGCGCTCCGGCAGGTCGCCATCCTGCACGACGGCCAGCAGGCTCATCTTCTGCCCCTCGAGCTTCCACGGGCCGGGAACCCGCTTGCCGTTCTCCTGCCGCCAGGTCTGCGCGGCCGTGGGAATCCCGAGGGCCCGCCACGGAATGCGGATCTCCGCCGTGTAGCCGGTGTCGGCATCGCCGGGCTTGTTCGGCGTCGAGGCCGTGCCGTCGGCCTTGGGCTTGAGCTTCACCGCATGGGCGACGGTGTGCGGCGGATCGTCCCGCAGCCATTCAGAGTCGAGGAACATGATGCCGTGCGCGGTGAGCGTGCCCTTGGCGACGGGCCACTCCGGATGCGGCACGATGCAGAAGACGTCGTTGAATTGATTGAGCGCGTTGTGGTGGATCTCCCACATGAACCGCTCGTCGCCGAAGGAAATAAAGAACTCCACGACGTCGACCTTCGTGGCGGGATCGTAGATCGAGGCCCCCGGCCGCTGGTTCCCCTCGGGGCCCTCGGTGCGATTATTTCCCAGGGCGAGGAGGTTTGCGTCGAAGGTCTCGTATGCGATGTAGAGGTAGTTGCCGTCCCAGGCATACTTCGCGACCATCCGCTTCTCGGCAGACTTCTGCCCCTGTTTGCTGCCGAGGTAATCGACCTCGACCGGCTTGGCGATCTGCCAGACCGGCTCGTCGAGCACACCGTCGACGACGACCGGATCGACGGTTTCGGGGATCGACTCTGCGGCATGCGCGCGGCCGACCGACCCGGCGGCGAGGCAGGCGAGGACGACAAGGACGGAGCGGACGGGAAGAATGGAGTGTTTCATCGTTTCAGTGTTGGGTTCACCCAGTTGGCGGCATCGAACTTGTTACCGTCGTTGCCATCGGTCACGATCAGCCGCAGCCGGTTGACGCCGGCGACGTTCACGTCGACATCCCGCGGCGCATCGAGCCCCGACATGATCGGACTGGCCCAGAGCTTCCTGCCGTCGCCATAGACCTCAAACGCGACCGTGCCACGGCCCTCCGTCATCGCATCGACACCGACCTTGCTCGTGAACCGGCTGAAGCGGCCGTTCAGCGGAATCTCGAGCAGGCTCCGCGCGAACGTGCCCACGCCGCTGGTGAAGGTTTCCTGATCGATCTTCAACGCTGCGCCGACAATGTTGCGGGCATACCGCAGCGTGCCCACGTTTTGATCCGCATGCACCGCTCCGACCGTGGAGAGCGGGAAATCCTCCCCCCGCCAGGCAAACGCGGTCCAGGTGGCGGTGTTCGCCGGCGTGGAATAGCGGATCTCGACGTCGGCCTCCGGCCTGCCGCCGAGCGCCGCGGCGTCGATGACGAAGATCGATTCCCGCAGGCCGCCCGACAATTCCTTCTCCGACCGGCGGAGATCCCAGGTGCCGACCGGGCTGCCGTTGACGACCACCTCCGCCAGCTGGCCGGTCGCATCGAGCAGGAACTGCTTTCGCAACACGAGCCCGCTGCCCGGGGGCACGGCGATCGCAAACGCCTCCGCGCCGCCCGAAGGAAACACGACGCCGGGCAATTCCCGGGGCTCTCCGGCCACGGTGCGGCCCACGATCGCCTGCTTCTGGCCGCCCGCCAACCGATACTTCTGGCGGCCGCCGGGTTCCGGCCGGAAGGCGGCGAGCACCCGCTGCGACCAATCGCCTTCGGCGCCGTCGCGGACCTGCAGCCGCGCGAGCGCCTCCGCGAGCGGCTCGGAGCCGGCTTGGAGCGTAAAGCGGCAGGGCACCTTGCCGACCGGATACCAACCCTGCTTCTCGGGCACCGTCGCGCCGAATAGGTCGCGGGCTTCCGTCACCGCGACGCCCGTTCCCGCGAACGAGAGCCAGCCCGCGTCGTCGTTGCGCCAGACGATCACGTGTGCCGATCCACCGCCGCCCCCTTGCAGCACCGCCCGCGTGCGGCCGGGCACGACGTCCGCGACTTCGAACCGCTCGCCGACGGGAGCCTCGGCCAGCCATCTGCGCACCTGCGCGATCGCCCAATAGGCGGGCTTGAATTGATATGCCGCCGGCTTCTCCGTGAGCGGGGGAACAGACACGACCCGCCGGTAGGCGAGGCCGAGGCCGAGGCGGGCGTAGTCGGCGTTGCGGAGCTCGAGCACGGAGCGGACGTCGGGCCCGTCCACGAGCAGCGAGGCCCGGGCGAGATAGGCGGCCTGATCGAAGGCGTCGAGCCCTTCGGCATCCCGCTCGACCGCCCAATCGAGATCGGTGAACAGGATGGTCCGCGGCTGCTTCGTGCCCGGAGGATTTAGCACCGCATGCAGATCGCGGCTGTAGGCGACGACGCCCGCGTCTTCGGGCGAGAGCCGGCCCACGTCGAGCCGCACGTTCGCGCCGGTCATGGAGTCGAGCCCGCCGGCCTTCCCCAATTCCTGCAGGTAGGTGAGGGCCGTCTCGCGGCCGAGCCCGCCAAGATAGACGGGCTTGTTCTTTCCGTAGATCCGCCGCCATTTGTCGGCCGACTTGAGGAACGGCAAGAGCTTGTCCGGCGGGAATTGCATCGGGCCGGTGCTGTCGGGGCTGTCCCAGAGAATCCAGCCGCTGACGTCGTCGGCCGCACCCCGCATCACCTCCTCGACGAAGTTGTCCCAGTCGTCGAGCCGTTCCGGGACCATGAACGTGTTCACCGCCTGGCCCACGTGCCGGTTGGGCCGGACGAACGTGCCGGCCTTCACCTGCTCCATGCCGCCCTGCGCCGCCCAGAAGGCGGAGTAGCCGAGCAGCAGATAGGGCTCGCCTCCCGCGGAGCTCACCCGCTTCGCCCGACCCTTGATCGTGTCGAGCTGCAGGTTGCCGGGATGATGCTCGACCCAGTCCCAGTCTTCGTCGACCAGCTCGAACGTGGCGCCGACGGGCTTCCGCAGCGGCCATTCATCGCCGATGACGTCGATCCAGTTGGGCCCGAGCACGGTGGCCGGGTCGGCGGCGAGGAGATCCTCCTCGATCGCGGCGAGCGGCTCCGGCCGGCCGGCCTCGCGGACCAAAGCCTTCACGACATAGAAGCCTTCCGGAAAATCCTTCGCGAGTTCAATTGTTTCCCGGGCTCCGGCGGCGAGCTCGATCTCCCGCTCGATGCCGGCGACGCGGTCGCCGCGCCAGTCGAACAGGCCGCCGCTGATCGCCACCGTGCGGGACTGCCCGAGGTCGAGATTGGAGAGCGTCACGGTGAGCGGCACGGCCGGCGATTGGACATTCGAGTCGTCCGGGCGGTCGAGGCCGAGCGTGATCCGGCCCTCGGGCGGAAGCTGCGTGGTCACGGAGAGATCGTCGACGAACAGCCGGCCGGACTCCGCCGTGGCGGCGCGGGCGTCGACCGCGAAGTGGATGCCGAGCGGGTAGTTCGGCGTGAAGGCGAGCGGCCGCGCCGCTCCGGACCAGTTTGGTGCCGGCGACGGCAGCGTGAAGCGCACCTCGCGCCAGCCCTGCCAGTCGACGCGAACGGCATTCTGCAGGTCGCCGTCGGTCCGCGGCAGGAAGAGGTTCCATTGCCCGTTCGACAGCCCCTTGGCGATGCCCACCCGATCGCCGACCACCGGATAGAACAGCACGCCCGATCCGTCGCCGTGCACCCAGACGGAAACATCGATCGGCACGCCGAGCAGCGGGGGATCGATGGATACGAACCGCTTGGCGAGATTGGACTTATTCCATTCGATATCGAGCGAACGCTCGCCGCCATGGGCCTGCGCGGTGCTGGTGCGGGCCGCGCTCGTGCCAACTGCCGGGGCATTTTCGATGTCTCGGCCCTTGAGCCCGAGGTAGCCGCGATCCGCCTCGAAGTCGGCGACCACCATCCGGCTGTCGGCGCGGGTGAGCACCATTTCGCGGATGGTGGAAACCGAGCCGTCGTCCTGGTCGAACGCCGTGACCTGCAGCGTGAACGGTGCGAGCTTTCCCTGGGCCGCGGCGGCGAGGCCGGCGAGCGGCAGCGACACCGACTTCGCCTCACCGATCGCCAGGTCGAGCGCGGCCTGGCCGCTCCCGATTACCTGGCCGCCACGATCGAGCAGGGCCCACTGCACCTTCGCCTTGCGGGCCGCATGGAGCGAGGAATTCTGGATGGTGGCCGTGGCATTGGCCTGCGGCTGCCACTGGTGCGCCGGCTGGTCGTAGGCGATGTGAACCGCAAGCGCATTGGCGAGCGGCTGCTGCGTGTAGACCTCGATGGGGCCGATCTGGATCGAGCCCTTCTGATCGGGCTCCGCGGTCTCGATCCGCAGCGCCGTGAGCTCGAGAGGAAAGTCGATCTCCCGCGTGGATCCTTCGGGAGTGTTCGGGCCGCGGCCGCGGCCGGGGAGCGACACCTCGACATACCGCCAGTCGGTGAAGTCGAGCGTGGCCAGCTCCCGCTCGCCCTCGTAGGTTCGCAGCCAGCCGCCGTCGTAGTATTGGGCGCCGTCGGTGAAATCGAGAAAGAGGGCGAAGAGCCGTGACTTGCTGCCATCCCCCTTCACCCAGAAGCCGGCGCGGTAGGCGTTGCCGGGCAGGTAGCGCTGGGCGCCGGTGTAGACGGCCGCGTCGCCGACATAGTCGATCTGGAGCGCGTGCTTCGACGGCGGCTTCCCGTTCGCGGGCACGACGTCGGCCCGGCTGATCCGGGCCGATGTCTGGACCAGCGGACTGGCCCGCTGCGCCTCCCCATGCGTCCACACCATCCAGCCGCGCAGGTTTTCGCGGACCGGCTTCGGAATCCCGGCGGTGAACCACCGCGCGGCGGCGTCGCCCATGTCGTCGAAGAGATAGCGGCTGTTTCCCACGACCAGCTGCGAATCGATCCGGGCGGAGAGCTCCGGCAATTCCGGCGACAGCACGTCGCCAGAGACCTTGAAAGGGGGGAGGAACGCCTCGAGATTCTCGGGGGCGAGATCCCAGCGGACCTCCTTCTGCCCGCCGGCGGCGAGGTCGAGCGTGAACTCCCGCGTGGCCACCGTGTTTTCATTGCGATCGGTCAGCTGGATGCGGCCCCGCACCTGGGCCGGCGCCTTCGTGAAATTGCGGGCATCGAGAAAAAGTTCCAGCGGCTCCCCGAACTCACGGAGGTCGGAACCGATCCAACCGATCGAGGCCTGCGCGTTCGGCGGGGCGGCGGCCGGGTAGAGCCGCAGATCGTCGAGCTCAATCGTTCCGGCTATTGGCTCCTTGCCGACGGGGTGGACCACGATTCTCTGGAACCACAGCGAGTTTCCTTCCGCCGCGGCCGGCACCTGGAAGTCGACCTCCTTCCAGCCCTCGAAATCGAGCTTCACCCGCGGAGGAGGGAAGTCGCGGCGAGCGATAAAGACCTGGCGGCCGTCGGCCTCCGTCTTCAGCGCGCCCTCGCGGAAGCCGATCTCGAGATCGTTGCCGGATTTGTCTCCCTTGACCCAGACCTTCGCCGTTCCACCGCCGGCAAGCTGCCTGCGGTCGTCACCGAAGTCGATGCCGACGGGCCGGTTCGGCGGCGCGAACGAATAGTGCAGCCGCAGGCTCGCCAGGCCGACCTTGGGATCGGTGGTGTTCGATTCAGCCCGCAGGCCGGCGTTACCCGGCACGAGCGTTGAAAAGTTTTCAACGAGTTGGTGCGGCTGCGCCGACGCCGACGCCGTCAGCACGACGAGGAGCACGAGCGCACGAATCATGATGGGGGGGAGGTTCATTTGGGGGCGTCGGCGGCGGGTGAAGGGGATTCGGGAACCCAGACGACCACTCGGTTCTCGGTTTTCATGTACGTGCGGGGGGGCGTGATGTAACTCGTGTAGGCATAGCCGATGTTGAGGAAGAGCTGGTCGCGCCACTTGGCGACGCCGAGCACCTTCTGGTCGAGCTTCGGCCCTGCAAACCGCGGATCGGCCTGGCCGTCGGCCTGCTGCAAGACCGCGAGCCCCGTGTCGGTGGGCACGAGCAACTGGGTCTGCGTGGCGATCGGCTGGCCGCTCAAGCCCGTCGCGAGATCCCGCTGCCAGCGGATCGCGCCCTCCGGGCTGACGAGCGCGACCGTGCCGGCTTCATTGGCGACCGCGATCCCGGCAGGCGTCACCACCGGGCAATTCGAGATGCGACCGCCGATGGACTGCTGCCACGCCTCGCGGCCGGAGGCGAGATCGAACGCCCGCAGCGTGCCGCTCTCGTCCCCGAGATAGACGCGGCCGTCGTGGATGGCAGGAGTCGAGCGGGTGAGCGGGGCGATCGGAGCCTTCCAGGCCAGCGCGCCGCTTTCGGCGTCGAGCGCGTAGAGGAAGCCATCCCACGACGCGAACACGACCTTTCCGGCGGCGAGGGCGGGCCCGCCGCGGACCTTGTCCTTGGTGGCGAACTCCCAGATGAGGATGCCGCTGTCGACGTCGACCTTGTAGAGTCTGCCGTCGTCGGACCCGAAGAACACGTCGTCTGCCTGCGGCACGGGCGAGGAGTAGACGCGGCCGCCCGTCGGGAACGACCAAAGGTAGGTGCCGTTGTCGGCGACCGCGTGGAGCTTGTAATCGGCCGAGCCCACGAGCAGCCGGCCGGCGTAGCGGCAGGGGATGGTCGTCGGCGTGATGGAGGCGAGATTCCATTGGGGCCCGAGCTCCAGGCGGGGAGTGGTTTTAGCGCCCGGCTTGGGATCGGGCGGGGGAGTCTTCACGGACCAGACCGATCCGGCGGGATCGCTGATCGTGAAGACGCCGTCGACCACGGTGACTCCCGAGGCGAAGGGAGGGGCTTTCGGCGAGACGAGCTCGAAGGGGCTCGTCCATTTGCCGACGAGATCCGCCGGCAGCTTGGTCGGCACGTGCGCGGGGGTGCCCAGCAGCATCGGCATCGCATCGGGATCGCCCGCCGCGACTTTCTTCGACTTGCCGCCGTCGAGCGGCCCGTAGACCTCGACCTCGGTGAGCGAGTCGGTGTGGGCGTCGTAGTAGCTCGGAATGATCTTCAGCGCATCGGTGAAGATCGGCTGCGGGAAGTGGACCACGATGAACCGGCGCTCGTTGCGGCGGACGAGCGCGACGTCCTGCGGCAGCTTCGTCTCGATGTTGTTCGCGAGGATGCTGATCATCGGATACACGCGGTCGGGCGTGGTATTGTTGAGATAGAGCACGAGGTGCGAGACATAGCTCGGCTTGGCGAGCGTGACGCTGAATGCCATCGGGTCCGGGGCGTTGGTCCAGATGTTGCCGACGTCGTCGATCCGGCCGTTGTGGAGGAACGCCGACTCCTGGGTGTAGATCATGGCGGTGGAGGTGATGCCCTGCGCAAAACCGGAGACGCGATTGCGGCCCATCAGGCGTTGCCGCAGCGTCGCGGGGATGCGCTCGAACTGCACGCGGATGTCCTCGACGAACGTGGGCTCGATCGCGGCGAGTTCGTCGTTGGCGAGCAGGTTCGCCGACGGGAAGCGGATCGCCCGCAGGCTGGCCGCATCGACGGCGATCCTGCCGCCGATCGCCTCGAAGCCGACGTCGAGCGCGGCGGTATCTTTCGCCGTCTTGATCGCCAGGCGGCCAAACGTCCACTCCCCCACGTTGCCGCGATACCGCGAGCCGGTGAAGGTCTCCTTCGATCCGTGCAGCAGGGCCCCGGCGACGAGCCGGGCTTTGGGATCCTCCACGCGATACCAGAATTCGAGCAGGTAGGTCGCCGCCGGAATCACCCGCGCCTGTGGCCGCTGCGTGACGAGCTGGGCCGGATTCAACTGCAGTGCCGCGCCTCCCTCCTTGGCCGGCTTCCCGAGGGCGAGTTGGCCCTGCGGCGATTGCCAGCCCTCGGCCGACTCACAGGAGCCGCTTCGCAACTGTTCCACGCCCATTCGCAGGATAGTGCGATAGTCGTCGGGGCCATCCCGGCCTTCGAGGTAGAACTCTGCGGAGGAATCGGGATCGCGGTCGGTGGCCGCGGCGATGAAGGCGGGATAGTTCTCCCCCGTCAGCTCGTGGAGATCGCGGAGCCGCGTCTGCCAGACCGGCTTGCCCGTGGCGTCGATCACCGCGACGGCGCCGTTGCTTGCGCCGGCGACGACTTCGTCGCCGAAGGGCCTAAGCCTCGAATGAAACGGCATCTGGAAATCCCAGAGCGTCTTGCCGGTGGCCAGATCGATGCACCGCACGAGGCCGTCGCGATCGCAGCGGTAGTAGCGGCTTTGATCCGCATTCATGGCGTCGAGCACCGGCAGCCAGATCTGGTCGCCGGCGAGCCGCCAGAGGCTCTTGCCCGAGGCATCGAGCCGCTCCAGGCTGGTGGGGGATTTCGCGAGGCGGCTGCCGTCGGCGAGCTGCGTGCCGGCGTCGGGCAGATAGGGGCCAAACGTGTCGTCTTCCCGCCATTCGGCCGCCAGTCCCTTGAAGAGCACACGCGGACGGGGCGAGTTTTTCGGCCAATCCACGCTCCAGGTCTTGGGCCCTGTTCCGCTGCCGCGATCCGCGCGATTGATCGAGACCGCCTTGCCGGTTTTTGCGTCGAGAATCCGCGGGGCATGCGCCCAGAGATTGGTCGGGGCTCCGCGCGCCATGGGGTCGGGCGTCGACCCGACGACCAGCTCCTCGCTGTAAACCAGCCGCGTGCCGTCAGGGCTCAGGGCAAACGTGCCCACGTGGAGATTGTCACCAAACTTCGCGGCTTCGCTCCCCTGATCCGCCTCCTGGGGATAGGCCGCGATCGCCTCTGCCCGGTCGAGGAACCACATCTTGTTGCCGTCGAAATCGACGGCCAGCAATCCGGTCAGCCCGCGGATCAGGATCTGCCGCAAGGGCTCGTTGACTTCGATCTCCAGGACGGTGTCCTGGGCGCCATCGAGATTCGGCAGCCCGAAGCTGCCATGGAACAGCGGCCGCTCGGTCGCGTCGAACCGCTTGACGACGGCGCCATCCTGCCCATCGAGCAGGAAGAAGTAGAACCCGCGGGCCGTGGCGGCGCCGACGCGTTTGCCGCCGTCGATCCAGCGGGCAAAGTAGACATGATGCTCCGGCAGGAACTGCTTCCAGAGCAGCGTGCCCTCCCGCGAAAAGCAGAAGAGGTTGTCGCCGTAGCCCATCGTGCCGACGAGCACCCGACCGCTCGTGGGATCGACGTCGATGGCCCGCACCCAATCTTCGCCGGCCAGCACGTCGCGAAGCAGAGAAGGGGACGACGGCTTGGATGCGGCCGGAGCGAGGCTCTCGCCGGCGAACGTGGGGCGGGCCAACGCCCGCGGCCCAGCCTGCTCGGTCTTGCTCGACGCGGCGACGTCGGGCAACGCCAGAATGCCCGCAGCGAGGCCGGCGTCGTCGTTGGCAAGGATCGAGATCGTGTCGAACCGGTTCGAGAACCCGTGGCGGGTCCAATTGATCACCGCCCGGCCAGCCGCCGGAAAATTCTCGGAAATCACCTCCGGGAACACATCGCGGCGGGCGAGCGCCTCGAGCAATCTATTTTCATACCGCTTGCCGAGCAGGATCAGGGGCGCATCGACGAACAGGCCCGGATCGACCAGCGTGCCGCGCCACAGCCGGCCGCCGTCGAGAACCGGAATCTCGCCCCATTCGTTCACCACGCGAACCACCTCCGCCACCGGCGCGATCCGCGCCGCCCGCCCCTTGGCCGCAAGCGCCGCGACGAGCTTCTCCGCGTGCGGACGCACCCACGGCTGCTCGGCATCGATGGCGATGACGATGTCGGGCGTTTGGGCCGCGGGCTTTTCCGCGACGAACCGGCCGACCCGATCCGGCTGGTGGATCCAAACGTCGCGGCCGTCGAGCCGGCCCGCCACGGCCGGCTGCTCGGCGGCGGCGACCGCGACGATGGCCTCCGCCACGGCCCCGCTGATGAGTTCCCGGACCCGCAGCGTCCAGTTTCCGCCCACGGCGTTCACAGGCACCCGCCAGGCCGATTCGTGGAGCGGCTTGGCCGCGCGATAGACGTGAAACTGCTCGTTGCCTTCGGGATCGGTGATCGTGATCTCGATCGGGAAGGTCGCGTCGATGGGCTGGCCGTCGGGGCCGGCCACGCCCACGCGGAAGCTCAGGTCGGAGCCGGCGGCCAGCCGGGCATCGGCCGCGAGCGCGACCTTGTCGATGGCCGCGGGCAGGAACGCATAGATCTTGCCCGGCAGGTGCCGCATGTCCGCCGCGAGCGTCATCCAGTCGCCCTCCTTCTTTACCTCCACCGGCTTCATCTCGAACACGTCGTAGACGTGGCCCGGGCGGGCCGGAAAGCGGAGCGTGGCGATGTCCGGGGCCTGGAAGAAGGTGAGGTGCGACCCGGTGAACCCGGTCGGCGCGAAGTTCGGCATGACGAGGAATTCACCCTTTCCGCCCTTCAGCCAATCGGGGCCGACAACCCGGTCGTGAATCGCCGCGGGCGGAATCTTCTTGGCGAGAAACTCGCGAATGAGCTTCGTCATCTTCTCCGAGCGTTCCCAGACCACGCGGGTCTCATAATCGACGTAGCGAGGGAACGCGCCCCCGAGCTTGTCGTCGAAGTCGTCGAGGTCGGAAGTGAGCCGCACGACGCCCTCGATTGGCAGCCTGCTCGACCGCTCGACGACTACCGTCTTGCCGGCGGCGACCAGTTTCTTGAGCGCCTCGAGGATCGCCGGCGAGGCCTCCTCCTCGTAGGAGTAGCCCGGCGCGAAGACGACGTCGTATGCCGCTGCCTTGCCCGCGGCGAGCTGGCCGTCGTAGAGAAAGTCGGCCGGAAATCCGGCCCGCAGGCAGGCGACCCAGATGCCTTCCGCCGTGTAGTCGAGGTTGTTCGGCTTTCGGGCAGTGAGATGGGCCGATTCGCGGGAGTAGAGCACCGCCACTCGGCCGTACCCACGCTCCAAGCCGAGCAGGAAATCACCGTATGGCGTCGTCATGCCGGCGACGTTGCGGGTGGTGTCGCGCATGTCGTCGGGCGAGGGTTTGGCCGGATCGCTGTCGATCTGGAAATAGCTGAGGCCCTGGATGCCCTGCGAGATCCCGAAGATCGCCTGCCGCATCACCATCGAAGAGTAGATGCCGCTGGCGTAGCCGTAAATCTGCGTCCAGACCGGGATGCCGTCTCGCACCTTCAAGATGTCGGCCATGAGCGGCGCGAACACCGGCCGATCGCCCGCGCCGCCGTCCTTGTAATACACGGTCGAGGCGATATCGAGCGCGGCAAGCGCCTCGTTCGGCGTGCCGTTGCCGGCGAGGTTGGAGCCGTTGGCGCCGCTCGCCCGATAGAGCGTCCAGGTCAGCGAGTCCGGCGCGATCTCCTTCACGGCGGCGTTCATCCGCCGCGAGAAGAGATCCCAGTCGCTGTCGCAGTGGGCGGGCCAGGTGCGGAATTTCGCGAGATCCTCGAGCTTCCGCTGGCCGGCCGGCCGGCCAGCGAAGCGGTCGAGGGCCTTGAAGGCGTCGGCGCTCGTCATGCCGGGATATCGGTCGCGATACCGCATCTCCTGCGCCTTGAAAAACGCCGCCACGACCGAAGGCGGGGCGCTGTTGTCGCTCGACTCGTAGACTTCGTCGTAGAGGCAGACACCCTTGAAGGCGGGGCTGAATGTCATCGAGGCCGTTTCCAGGCCGACGTAGCGCTCGCAGGCGTCAATGATCTGCGGGTCCCGTGGCAGCATGGAGTCGTTGTAGGTAAAGATGTTCTCGTAGAACTGTAGGTTGCGGCGGACGGCGGCATCGAGGAAGCGATCGCGTCCGCTGGGTTGGTAGTAGCTGTCCCACGGCCCCATTTCCGGCCGCTCCCGCACCAGCTGCTCGAGCTCCTGCCCGTGCCGGTGGATGCGGGCCATGTCGTAGTTCATCCCTAGAAAAGAGTTGAAGCCCCGGGCGACGATCTCCGCGACGAGCGCGTCGGCCCCTTCGCCCTGCGTGATGACGCCGGCGTAGGCGTGCGTCGACCTGCCCGCCCCGAGGCTGTTGTATTTACCGTTGAGCAGGTTTGTGAAATGCGTCCGCGGCTCCGGCTCGACGATGTCGACGACGAGGGGACGCGCGGCGCGGGAGCCGACCTTCGCCTCCATGGAGTATTTCCCCGCCGCGAGCGATAGCGTCTGCCGGCCGTCGAACTGCACGACCGACGTGTGCCGCTTTTCGACCGCGGGCAGCTTCTCGCGGAGCACCGTCAGCCGCCGGCCCTTGGCGTCGACGAAGTCGATCTCGAGCGGCTCGCCGGCCGCAAGCGGCTGCGTGGCCACCGCCGCGAGGCCGATCCAGAACGACTCGCCGCGGAAGAAGGCCGTGCGACCCCGCGGGGTGAAGAGACCGATGCCGACGGGCTCGGGCCGGCTGATCGCGATCCATTGATCGGCGGAAATCGCGTGGCCGGAGGCGGTCATGAGGCCCAGCCGCAGCCGATACATGCCGCTGGGCACCTCGGGAATGGAGAGCGTCACCACGCCCTCCGCGGGCGGGTGGTCCGCGGCGGGGGCGACCGGAAGATCCTGCCAGGTGTCGGAGCCGTAGGTTTGCAGTCTCGCGAAGACGGGGGCAGACGCGAGCGGGTTTTCCGCCGCGACCGTTTCCGCCTCGGCGACGAGCGCCTCCACTGCGGCCTGGGCTTCCTTCGCCTTGGCTTCGGCCGCCGCGACGGCGGCCTTCTCCCGCGCGACGCCGGCCTGGGCCTCCGCGTCGTCCGGCGCGGCGGCGAGCTTCTTCTCGGCCGCTGCGAGGGCCAACCTGGCCGCCTGCAGATCGCGGCTCGCCGCGGCCTCGGCGACCCGGCCGCGATCGGTCTTCCCGTTGGCAACGCTGGCCGGAGTGGAATCGATACCGCGGACCCGCGCGGCGAGCTTGCCGCCCGGCTCGACGTGCCGCGCGGCCAATTCCGTGGCGATCAATTGCTGGGATCCCAGGCCCGGGTCCAGGACGGCCACCCGGAAGGCCTTGAAGGGAAAGCCGGCATGGGTCACCTGCAGGGCCGGGCCGGGCTTGGCGACGAGCAGCTCGAACGGTTTCTGCCGCGGGTAAAGGGTGAGCTGCTGGGTCTCTCCGTCCGCGTCGTACCGCCAGTCCAATCTCCCCACGCCGGCCACCACGACCGCGGCGTTCACGGCTTGAGGATTCCCGACAACCGGATACTGAAAGACCGGCACGTCGACGACGTTCCCCTTCACCTCGAGCCCGGGAATCGCCTCCGCGGGCTTCACCCCGCCGGCATCGAGGTGAAACCGCAGGCCGAGCGGATGCACGATGTAGCCATCGCCGGCGGTGTTGGCCGGCAGCCAGAGCGTGAGCGGGGCGAACTGCAACTTCTCTCCGCTCTTCGCTTCGGCCGCCAACAGCTCGCGGGGCTTCTCGGCCTCGGCATCGGCGGCATCGCGGATCGTGAGGTTTGGCAGCGGCGCCGTCCGCATCGTGACGGGCACCTCCTCCGCCGGGTTGCCGACATAGGCGCCCAGCGTGACCGGATAACACTTGATCTTCACGACGTCGCCGGCGATCTCGAGCTCGGGGCTCTTTGTCGTGATCGCGCCATCCTTCCCCACGGTGAAGACGTGATTGCCGGGCCAGATCGTGTGATCCCCCGGCTTGAGGTCGGCCTTCGCCACGGGCAGGCGGTCGATGTACTTGCCCTCGTAATACCGCTCGAAGACCGGCTGGCCGTCGAGCAGCACGTTTCGCGCCCAGCCGGTGTAGTCGACGCCGATCTGTTTCATCTCCACGCCGTTGGGGGTGGAGATCGGATTGACGATCGGCCGCTCCTTCACGAGCTTGTCGACCGTCTTGCCCGGGTCGTCGAACGGCACGAGCTGCAGTTCCACCGCGGAGGCCGGCAGTGCCAGGATCGCGACGAGCACGAGGACGGTGCCGAGCCTGGTTCGAAAGATGGTGTTCATGACGGTCGGCCTGGATTCAGTGTGTGTAGATGAAGAGGAGGACGTTGGTGGCCCACTGGTACATGATCTCCCGCTGGCGGTTGTCGCCGCCGTGGCCGATGCCCTCGCCGATCGGATTGGAGGCGCTCGGCGGCGAGCTGATTTCCCAGCCGCAGCCGTCGTCGTTGGGGCTGAAGAGCACCGCCGGGCGGTTCGCGAGCGCGAAGTACTGCCAGACCTTGTTTTCGAAATCCGCCTCGCCGGGCCACGGGGTTGCATAGATCATCCTGAAGGCGTCGGCGATCACGGGATCGTCCATGAGGGCCAGCTTCGGCTCGCTACCGGGGATCATCTTCCCGACCTCCGGCCGCACGCTCTCCGAGAACGGGCTGCCGCGCAGGTAGCAGTCGTCGAGAAACAGCGTGCCGCCCCGCTCGAGCCACCGCTTCATGTTTTCCGTCTCCTTCTCGTTAAATCCCCAGCGGGTATGCGAGGTCAGGTAGATCACCGTGTGCTCGAAGAGTTCGTCGGTGGCGACGTCGAGCCCCGGCTTGCCGTCGTAGATCGGCAGGTCGGTCCGCTTGTTGATCTGATACAGCATGTAGGGCAGGGCGGTCGGGTCGGTGTTCCAATCCACGCCGGGCATCGCCGGCTTGATGCCGCGGATGCAGATCTTGTTGCGCTTGTCCTGCGTTTCGGTGCCGGCCCGTGCCGCGGCATCCTCCGCGCTGACCTGCGTACTGTTGAGCCGGCTGGCACGCTCCTCCCAGCTCTGCGCACATGCGAGCGACGGGAGCAGCAGGACGATGACGAACGGGAGGCGGCTCATCGGGATTCTCCGCTCAGGAGGTTGAAATAATCGGCCATGGCGTCGTCGCCACCGCCGGGGATGGTTTCGGAACCCGTGCCGACCTTCAGCGGCTGCTTGTCCACCGCCTGCTTCGTTTCGGTCCGCACCGTCTTCGAGGCCTCGATCAACAGGTCGGTGGTTCGCTTCACCTTCTGCAGGCCGCCGAGTAGTGCCGCGCCGCCGAAGCCGAACTGCTGCTCCACGAAGCCGGCGAGATCCGGACGCACGACCACGATCTCCACCGGCGGCGACCGGCCGGCGCCAGGGCCGGTCTCGGTGTTGTTGTCCTTGGCGATGAGCGTGATCGTGATGCGGTCGCCGGGCTGCAGCGGCGGATCGAGGGTCTTGAACATGTCGGCAAAGCGGCCCTTCACAAGATCGCGGGCGGGCTCGATGCGGCGCGGCACGCCCCCTTCCCGCGGCGACCGGCCGAGCAGCGCGTCGACCGTGTCGATCTTGTATTCGAGGTTCACCTCGGCGACGGCAAAATCATCCTCGGCGGTGTAATTCAGCAGGAATGCTGCCGCGGCGTCTTCGAACAGCGTGAGGCGGCGATTCTTGATGGCGAGCTTCACGGTCGGCGGTTGATCCTGGACGACGGCCAGGTCGAACGCGACGGGCTCGGCCATCTCGAATCCGGGCCCGAGGGCGCCGGTGAGGTGGATCGTGGCCCGATCGGGCTTCGAGAGCGTGAAGCCGAAATGGGCGAAGCGGCCGCTGATCGAGAGCACCTGCTTGGAGCCGTCGGCCCATTGCACGTAACACAGCTCCGGATGGAGGTCCGTGGTCGCCCCGAAGCTCACGAGCACCGTCGTTCCCGCCAGGCCGGCGACCTTCGGCAGCCGGCCCGTGAGCGTGCGCGCGGGCTGGCCGGTGTAGGAGGGAGGCGAGAGCTCGAAATTGATCGCATTGATCTCGGGCAGGTCGTCCACGAGCACGCGATGAGGCTTGCTGCGCCGGCCGCCGTATTCGAACTCGTAGCTGAAGGAATCGACGGTCGGATCGACCGTGAACGCCGCCGCGCCGTCCTTCAAGGGCAGCGGCGTCGCCGCCGGGTTCTCCCCCTTCAGATCCGCGCGATGAAGCACGATCTCCCGGCGCCGGGCCCCGACGGCCTCCACGCGCAGCTCCACCGGCCGGCCGCGCACCATGGCCACGTCGCCCGGGCTCACCCGTAACTCGACCGGGAAGAGCGTGTCGAGCACCGCCGCATAGGCGTCGCGCAGCCGCGCCACGCGGTCCTGGATCGCGCCGTTGGCGAAGATCACGAGCAGCACGATCGTCGCGATCACGGCGGCCGCCGGGAGCAGCAACCGCTTCGTGCGACGCAGATCGAGGACCGACCGCGGGTCGAGGTTCTCGAACCGGGCCGCCGTCTGGTCGAGCAGGATCGAGACGAACTCCGGCGAATGCCCAAGCGGGCGACCGGCGGCCCGGGCCACCTCCTCGCCGAGCTGCAGCGAGCCGATGAGCTGGTTGTCGAGCCCACCCCCGCCCCCGCCCCCGGGCGACTTGCCAGCCGACTGGTGGAGCGACTCGATGACGACCGCCTCACGCTCGAGTTTCACACGGTGCACAAGCGGCGGGATGACCCAGACGAGGGCGGCGACGAGTCCGCCGACCGCGGCGACGACGAACAGGATCACCAGCGGCCAGGGCGGGAGCTTGAGCGCCCAATCGAGCAGGAACCAGACGAGCAGGCTGCCGGGAAGCGCGAGCACCGCGAGTGCCAGGCCATGCAGCACCGACCACCGCCAGCGGAAGCCGCCAAACTGGCGAACGAGGCGGCGAAGCGATTCGAGTTGGGGAGGGCGGCCGGGCATCAGACCATTCCCCTCCGTTTCCGCAGCCAGCAGTCGAGGCAGACCAGGCCGATGAGGGCCGCCATCGTGAGCGGCAGGTTCCAGAACGTGACGACCACCTTCTCGACCGTGCGGGTCGGGGTGAGATCGATCGCCTGCACGAGTGCAGCCGCCTGTTCGGCGCCGAAGGCCTTGCCCCCCGTGACGGCGGCGAATTCGGTCATGGCCGCGAGATTCGCCCGCGGCTCGTCGAGCTCCTCGAGGCCGTTGCCGGCGAGGATCGTTTCCGTGGCCGTCTTGTCCTTGTGCGTCACGTCGACCTTCCACGCCCCGGCCTCGTCGAGGGCGACCTCGTATTCGTAGAGCCCCGGCGTGTCGCGTCCGTCGCGGGGAAGATACTGCGTGACCGTGCCGCTCGGGCTCGTGATCTTGACCCGCACGTCGGCGTTGCGGACGGGCTGGTAGACCGCATCGAGGAGCTTGGTCGTGAGCCTGATCGTCTTGCCGACCTCGGCCGCGGACTCGAGCCGCGCGACCTGCGGGCGATCGGGCTGCAGCCGCGGATCCGGAGCGATGGCGCGGATGGCGTTGCCCCAAAACTTGCGGAAGTAATCCTCGCCATCAGCCGGCCGCATCATCTCCCAGCGCCAGGTCGTGTCGGCAGACAGCCCGAGCACCTGGCCGCGGCCGACGTTCTGCAGCGCGATCACGGGCATCGGGCCCTCGGGAAGCTCCCGCACCGCCAGCAGGCTGGCGCTCGGCTTGACCGTGCCGACGCGGTTGTTGCCGTCGAGCGTGGGCAGGTCGTACCAGGCGTCGCGATTGGCGGCCGGGTCCGGCTCGAGCTGCATGATGGGATGGCCGAGGCCCGCGACGGTCGGGGTGATGCGGAACGGCTTGTCGACCTGCGGCTCCTTCGTGGGCTCGATCTGAAACGGGGCGAGCCGGGAGAGGGCCGAATCCTGATACTGGCCGGCGGCGTAGACACTGCGGCCGCCGAGCATGACGAGTCCGCCGCCGCGGCGGCTGACGAAGTCGGCGAGCCATTGCATCTTCGTCTCCGCCGTGTCGCCCCCCTCGCGGAAATACGTCCGCGGAATGTCGCCGAGAATGATGACGTCGTATTTGCAGAGATCGGCCTCGGCGCTCGGCAGGCCGTCGCCGGCGTTCTTGTGGTACATCGTGCCCTGCGCGTACCAGCCGCCCTTGGGCAGCATCGTCAGGAAGGCGGCCTCGACCACTGGATCACGGGCGATCCACTGCCCGAGGATCTTCCGCTCGTCGCGCGGGATGTCGAGATAGAGAACGCGGATCTTCGCATCGAGCACGCTGACTCGATGCTCCGCCACCTGGAGGCTTTCGCTGACGGCGTTGCGCACGCCGTCGACCACCACCCGATACGTCTTCTCCCCCGCCTTGTCGGGCTTGACGACGAACGAGATCTCGACCGGCTCGTCGCCGAGAGACACGTTTTCCCGTACGGCGATCGGATCGGGCTTGCCCTCCTCCACGAGCCGCACGGTAACGTTCTGCTCGCCGAGTTGGTTGGCGGTGATCGTGGCGGCGATCCGCAGCTCGTCGCCGAGGCGAACATAGCGCGACCCGCCGTTGATCCGGACCCGCGCGAGCCGGGGCGCGGTTTCGGAGCCGAACACCACCGGGAACACCGGCAGCGGCCGGGCGGCGAGGAGCGGGGCGAGCAACTCGCCGCGGTCGCCGGCGGTGTCGTTGCCGTCGGTCAGGGCGACGACGGCCCGCAGGTTGTTTTCCGTGCGGGCGGTTTCGGCGATCGATTCGATGAGGCGGGTCGGACGGTTTGGCTTCGCGGCGAGATCGGATGGCTGCAGTTTCCAATCGAAGTCGTGAAGGACCACGTCGGCCTTGGAGCCGACCGCCCGCAGCAATTGATCGGCGAACTTCCGGGCGGCGGTGAGCCGCGTCTGGCCGCCGACGTCCTCGAGCCCCATGCTGGCGGAGGTGTCGGTCAACACCGCGACGGTCGGCCGCAGGCTGCGTTCGACGGTGAGGCGGGCCTCCAACTGGCAGAGCATGAGCAGGATCAGGGCGAACCCCGCGATCCGCACCACCGCGAGCAGAAGCCGCGTTGTCCACGTCGCGACCGTCTGCGGCAGGAAATTGAGGGCCGCCATCACCAGGCCGAGCGCGGCGATCAGCACGATGGCCCAGAGCGGCAGGGCCGCGTTGGCCCGCCACGCCCAGTCGCTCACGCGAGCGATCGAGCCGGCTGCGTCGATTCCCAAGAGCCAATAGATCGGCGTCATGCCTTCGCCTCGCTGGCACGAATTTTTTCCCGGCGGGCATTCAGGAGGTAGCCGACGATCGCCTCCGCCACGAAGGCGGCGAGGAGCAGCCAAACGAGCAGCCCGCGGAACTCGCGTCCGGTCGGCGCGAGGCTGGCGGTCTGCGCGGGCTCGATCACCTGCACCGGGCAGCCGAGCCACTCGGTCAATTGACCGGCCTGGGCCCGGGCCATCTCGCTCTCGCTGGGATCGGGATGCACGATGATGTTGCGGGTGTGACCGCCCGCGGCGCCCGCCACGCGGGGCTTGTGCAATTGGTAGTTGCCGGCCGGCAGCGGCGGGATCAAGACGGTCTGTCGCTCCGTCACCGGCAGCCGCACGGGATCTCCCGCCGGCTGTGTCAGTTCCAGTTCCGTCGCGAACGCGAACCCGGGCTCTGAAACGTCGAGCGCGGCGGGCTTGAGGGCGACAAGGCTGTCGGGGGGCAGCACCCGCAGCCGGCCGGTGAGGTAGTCGACCAGCCGCCACATGAGCGCGGGAAACACCCGTGCGCGGCCCAGCGTGCCGCGATCCAATTCGAAGCCGAAGGCGAGCATCATCACCCGCCCGCGTCCGAGCGGCATGTCGACGGCGAGCGGCCTGCCGTCCGGCGCGGCGAGCACGACCGTGGCCGCCTCGTTGACCGCGGAGAGCTCGCGGATCTTCGTGAACTGGATGGCGGAGAGATCACCCTGCAGCGGATCCCGGTAGGGAGCCAGCCACGGATGGGACGACCGGGGCGCTGTCAGGGCAAGGGCGGGAGAAAGGTCCTGATCGTTGCCGAGCTGTGCGGGGGCGAGCCCCAGATTTCGCGGATCGGCGCCGAAAAAATTGCGGTTGAATTGCAGCGGGCTTGCGTTCCCTGAGCAGACGATCAAGAGCGACCGGCCGTCGCGGACGAACGTCCGCAAGTCATCCACCGCCTTGCCGGGCAGGCTGGAGACGTCATAGAGCACGATGAGCTCGAACTTGCTGAGCGTCTGGCTCGCGATCGCGTCGGCCGCGACCACGGTGGTGTCGATGCCGGTTCCGTTGACGCGGCCCATTTCCCGGCCGGGATTCAGCACGTAGCGCAGGATCGTGGCTCCGTCGACCGTCGAGCCCTCGGGCTCTTCGGCCACCGCCGCGGCCTGGCCGAGGCTGGCGAGCGCGTGGTCCACGGCCGCCGCCTGGCTGGCGCCGCTCACGATCAACACGCGGCGGTTTTCCGCCACGTTCAAGGGCACGCTCGACACGTCGTCGGCGACGAGCGAATCGGGCTCCTTGATCCGCACGTCCGCCACGGCGCGCACGGCGCGGTTCACCGGTGTGGTGAGATCGACGATCGCCTGGCCGCCCGGCTCGAGAGTGACCTGGGCTAGGTTCGGATCGGGCTGGTTGCCGATCGCCAGCTGGAGCTTGGCGGCTTTTTCACTGGTGCCGCTGTTGCGGATGGTCGCGACCACGTGGGCGTCGTCGCCCACCTTGACCGTGCCGCCGCGCACCCGCGTGTCGGTGATGGCCAGGTTCTCCGCGGCATCACCCGCGAGGTCGACGAACACCACCTCCAGCTTGTCGCCCAGGCTCGACCGGGCGCGGAGGAGTTTTTCGATGTCCTTTTGATTGCGAGTCGCAAAGGCGGTCGCCCGCAGGTCGGTGAGCACCACGATCTGCGACTTCAACTCCCGGCGGCCCTGCACGAGGTTCGCCGCGGTGACGATGGCATGGACGAGCCCCTCGCCCGATCCGTCGGACGCGCGAAGCTTGCCCGGCCCCTCGTCGGGAACGCTCGCCAGGGCGGCCTCGTTGCCGGTCTCGAGCGTCGCCAACACCTTCGTCGTCTCGCCGGCGACGACGACGGCGGATTGGCTCGGGGGCCGGATCTCGCCGAGCAGCTGTCGGGCCTTGCGGATGGCGAGATCGAGGATCGGGATGCGGGCCTGGCCCTCGGGATTGACGACGGTCTGATTCATGCTCGCCGAGGCGTCGAGCACGACGACGAGATTCCGCGGGGCCGGCGCCGGGTCGGCCGTCGAAAAAAGGCGGGCCATTGCCAGCACCAGAAGCGCAAGCGTCAGCAGCCGCAGCAGGAGCTGCAACGGATCGATCAGTTTCATCGCGAACTGGTTCGTCCGCTGGTCCTTGGTCAGGAGCCGCAGGGTGGGGAAGTCGCGGATCGGAAACTTGTGCTTCGCGATGAGATGCAGGGCGATCGGGACGCTCATCCCGAGCAGGCCGGCGAGCATGGCTGGAAAGAGGAACGTCATGGCGGGAGGGCCGTGGGCGGGGGAATCAGCGGGACCGTTGCCGGCGGAAGAGGAGGTAGTCGCGGAGCACGGTCTCGAGCGGCTCGGAGGTGTCGATGAACCGGTAGTCAGCGCCCGCCGAGGCGCAGCCCGACTTGATCGCCTCGCGGAAGTTTTCGACGCGGTCGAGATACGTCTTGCGGATTCGCAGCGGATCGGTCATGAGCTGGCCGGTCGTTTCCAGGTCGCGGAAGTTCGTCAGGGACGTGAAGGGGAAATTGACCTCGTCGGCGTCCAGCAGATGGAAGACGACGACCTCGTGGCGCCGGGCCACGAGATGGCGGATACCGTCGACGGCCGACTCGACCGCGCTGTGGCAATCGCTGACGAGCACGATCACGCCGCGGCGGTTGAGCCGCTGGCCGATCAATTTGAGCGTGGGGCCGAGATCGCTCTCCCCTTTGCAGGAGAGGTTTTCGAGCTTCGACAGGATCGAGAACAGGTGCCGCTTGCCCTGCTTGGAGGGAAGAAAATCCCGCATCTCGGTGTCGAACGTCACGAGCCCGGGGGAATCCTGCTGGTGCGTGGCGAGGTGGCTCAAGGCCGCGGCGAGATACGAGCCGTATTCGAGCTTGGAGAGCCGGCTCTTATCTTGGGGGAGGTAGCCCATGCTGCCGCTCGTGTCGAGCAGGCAGACGACATTCATGTTGGATTCCATCTCGAACCGCTTCACGTAATACCGTTCGGTGCGGGCGAGCATCTTCCAGTCGATCGTGCGCAGCTCGTCGCCGCGGGTGTACTCACGGTGATCGACGAACTCCACGCTGTAGCCGTAGTCGGGCGAGCGGTGGCGGGAGGCATACATGCCCTCCACGAGCAGCCGCGCCTTGAGCTCGATCCCGGCGATGGAGCGAAGCAGCGCCGGGTCGAGGAATCGGGTCGGGGGAGGGGCGGGCATAGGGGGGGCCGCACAAGCACGGACAGCATGGTGAGGGATTCAGAGGCGGGCAGACCTCCCGCCATATTGATTTTAGCCTGGGCCACCACAGTTCGGCCGGCGGACGTCGCTGGCCCATGATTTCGCTGGAAAATGCGGCGTCTCCGGTCCCACTCCCTATCGCCTCTCCCGCCGGGAGAGGCCTCGACCTGGACGCCGGGGGACGACGCAGCACCCCCGTATTCCCGTGGCGTGCGGCACGGGCTGCTCAGCACTCAGCCGGGGGCTACCTGCGGCGGCGGATAGCCCAAGCGGCGGCGATGCCGATACCGACGAGGGCGAGCGTGCCCGGCTCGGGCACGACGACGAAGTTCAGGACCAGGTCGTTCCCACTATTGGCGGTCGCGATTGAAAACGAGCCGTTCGGCTGCCAGTTGGGGCTCGTCGTGAAGTTCGCCGTGGACAGCGTCCAGTTGGCCGCATCAAAGCCGT
>JBBEEF010000101.1:6589-28642 GCA_040880915.1 Pirellulales bacterium | reverse complement strand
CAGGTCTTAGGGCAGCGTAGCTCAGTTGGTTAGAGCACCGGCTTCATAAGCCGGGTGTCGGCGGTTCAAGTCCGCCCGCTGCTATTGGCGCGACCGAACGACTTCTCCTTGGTCAGGCCCCCAGCGGTTTTTCCGCCGGGTGTGCCGCTTGGGGCCGTGCTCGTGGTGCCCACGGCCTGGCGGCGATCGAGGCTCTTGCGAGCCTCCTTACGTGCATTGGGATCCCCGGCCGCCAGCAACGCCTTGGCGAATGGGCTGGCTGCCTGGGATCCCGTGATTGTGTTCTCGGTAGCATCCGTCGCCGCGGTCGGGCGGGCAGCCTCTGGGAACTCGGCGTCGCCATAGATGACGACGCCCCCCTTCAGTCGCCGCACCATTCGCTTTGGGCCGAACTTCTGCTCGCCGAACGTCAGTCCGATCTTGATGCCAAGCCGCCGGAAGATCTCGCAAGCATCCTCCCGATTGGCCGGCTCCTTGAGCGCCGTGGCAAGGTGCCGCGCGATCCGCGCGGCCGCCTCGACCTCCTCATCGACGGATATTTCGTCGCCGACCGACAGGGCGGCGGTCGCCTTGGCGAGTTCACGATTGGCCTTCTTCGCCTCGCCCGCCAATCGTGAGTATTCCTGCTTGAGAATCTCGTAGATAGTGTTATCGCGTTCGGTCGCCATGCGCCTACCAGCGGTCTCCACATCGGCCGTCAGGTTTGCGACCTTCGCCTGCCAATAATCGACCTGTTCCCGCATCCGGGAGCCCGGCGCCGCTGACCGGAGCCGCAGGGCGTGCTCTCTGAGTTTCGCGCGCAGGGCAGCCTCGCCGGCGTCGAAACCGAGGCCGTGTGTCACCAGCCGACAGGCAAACTCAAAGAGGCGATCGGAAGAGACGGTGTTGTGTTCACACCCCTTGCCGTCCGAATCTTCATAGCGGCTGCAGACATACTTGAGATCGCCATGCTGCTTGTGCCCGTGCATCAGTGCACCACAGCCTTCATGGAGGCAATGGACTCGTGTGCCCAGCGGATACTTGCCCAGCGTCCGCGAACGGGGCTTCCGGAACTGCGGATTGGTGCGATTCGCGAGCATCTCCTGCAGCCGGTGCCACCGCTCGGGTTCCACCAGCGGCTCGAAGCCAGCCGGGGCCATCACGTATTCCCCGGGCTCGTTGTAGATGAGCTTCAACTGCTCGTACCGCTCGGCATCGATCGATAGGTCGCGGTCATCGATGTCCCGCGGTCCGTCGGGTGACCACCGCTTGTGCGTGCCGGCCGATTGCCGGCCATATGCCTGCAGGCCGATGATCACAGGATTTTTGAGCAACTGCATCACCGTTTCGGAGTACCACGCGGTGCTCACCGGCACCTCGACGCCGTTGCGCTTTCGCTTCGTGCCCGCGTTCGGAGGCAGGACGCCCTTCTCCGTCAGCCGGTTGGCGATCGCGCAACCACCGAGCCCCTTCTCGGCCTGCTCGATGATCCAGAGCCACACGCGGATCTTTTCCCAGTACTTGGGCTTGATCCGCACGCGGCAGCCCGGCTGATCCACCTTCTTCCCCGGCGGCAGTTCCTCGATCTCCTTGCCGTTGGCATCGACGAGGATCCGGACGAATCCATACGGAGCCGGCCCACCGAGTCGATAGCCATCGCCGGCGATCACCTTCGCGGTCTTGAGAACGCGGTCGCTGAGCTCGTAGCTGTAGCGGCCGCTCCGGGAATACTCGATGTTGCGGGTAACGACCTCGACCGTGTCGTCCTCGCCAGGCCGCCTGGGCTCCACGATCTCGTTCTCGAAAACGATCGTCACGCCAAGGTCGAGGATGTGCTCCTCGAGGTCAGAGCCTTCAGATGTTCGATGTGGCCTCGCGAGCCGGTCCCGTTTGTGAATGAACACATGGGATATCGTCCGGTCTGCCTTGAGGTCGGCCAACAACTTGTCGAGCCCCGGCCGGCTGAGCTCGGAGCCAGAAACACCGTCGTCCAAGTAGAGATCGCCGATGTTGCAGGCTCCGGTCCGCTCGGCTTCGGCCACGAGCGTCGGGTTAACCGCGAGCGGCACGTTCACGTCACGGGCCCGCTTCATGGCGACATCGACCTGATAGGCAAATGAGTTCTCCTGCTTTCGCTTGTTCTGGCTGCGGCGGCCGTACATAACCCCGCGCCCAACCGGCCGTTTGCGAGTCACGCGGCCCCGCCGGCGACCGTTTCTATTGTTATTGTTCATCCCTGTGCTCCGTGGAATTGATTCGTTCGGCGATGGCCATGATGACGGGCGCAAGCGATGCCGCCTGATCTGCCGGGCAAGGCGGGCCGGCCATGACGACGTCGCAGCCCAGCATCTCGCGAGCGGCGGGATGGCAGTGGGCAGCCCACGCCTCGATAACCCGATTGAACACCACCGTGCCTGCCGCCGAATCCACGAACGACATCGGATCCACGTAGTATCGCCAGATAAGGTCGGACATCGCTTTGGAAGCCGGCGGGAAATCGAGGGGAATCAGGTGCCGCAATCCTACATCCTCCCACGCAGCCACCTGCACGACCGCGGCGAGTTCGGCCATGAACCCCGGGGCAAACTTTGCCTTCGCCACGTCGATCCCGATCGGCTCGAGCAGGGCGTGAAGGGCAACGATCGTGCGATCGAAGACCTCATCCACGTAAAGCTTGACGCTGGCCGGAAGCCGGTCGCCGAGCGATGGAGCCGCTGCGTCGGCAGCCGTGCGTGAAACCAGTTGTGAGTGGCGCATGGCACCCCTCCATGAGTGTGTCCGTCATCCTCTCGGCAAGCCCACCGCGGCTGCCGACAGGCTAAACGGGATCCATCCCCGGACCTTAATTGTAAAACTTTACATCTGTAAAACAAACATTCTTGCGGCGTTTTCCATCTGTGCACCGCCCGCGTGGCCCCCGGAGCGGGCGACGAATCGCCTGCTCCGGACGTTTCACGCCGGCCTCAGCCTTTTCCCGGTTCGCCTGCGCCTGGCGGCCGGCGCCGTTCCGCGAGAATCCGCTTGGCGATCAGTTCGGCCAGTAACTGCCGAAACCGATGCACTGTCGCGGGAAAGGGCTGGGGGTAGGCAGGATCGCAGTCGCGTCGCTGCGCCCGTTCTCCATCGTCGGGCCCCGAGTCGGGCCCCCCTGGCTTGGATTTGCTCATCGTTGATGTACCTGAAAAAGGAAACCGGTGGCGTACCTGGGAGCCACATCGGCCCCAGTCGGCACGCCACCGGTCGGGTTCGTCACGATCGCCGCTATGCCACCCTGCGGCGGCTTCGCCTGCCGTTCAGCCGCCGCACACAACGCTGCAACCGAGAGTCATCGCCAGCATCCCAGTCGATTCCATACGTCGCGAGATCGAGGGCATCGTCACCGTCGTCGGTGGCCGGTCGAAACCGCGAGTCCGCCAACTGCCGCTCGCTACCACCCAAACGACTATCGATGTGGAAGCCGCGGTGACGGACGAAGGCGATCGTCTCGCCAAGAGCAGCCGCGACGGCGGCGAGACGACGTTCATCATCATGAAGTGACATCTGCGCATTCCTTCCCCATTCGGGGATCAAGAGAAACACCGGTGGCGAGCGTCGCCACCAGCGAGAGAACCAGTCCAGCGAGGCACCTTGCCTGCCGGACAAAGAGAGGCCCGGCCGCTACGCCGCGGCCGGGCGAGAGATCCGCAGGCCCGGCATTACCGAGCCAGCACGTGGAAGCATGAGAGAAGTTCAGCAATGAGCTTCGGGGCAACGCCCGGAATCATTGCCCGCACGATTGGCGGAAGCTTGTCGTACACGACGAAGCGCTCCCGCAGCACCGGCGGCTCATGGTGCGAGTCGCCATACCGCGTTGTGTAGTCGTCGGCACTCCAAACCGTGCAGCCGAGGCCGCCGGGCATCGTGAGTGCTGCTGCGAAAATAATCTGCTCGTCGTCGAATGCGGGCGACCAGCCTGCCGTGCGGGAATAGATTCGCGGCCCCTCCAGCTTGAGGTTGTCGATCCCCATCTCAGCGAGGGCATGCAACTGCTCGTTGAGAAGAGGGATCGCCGCATCGGCCAGCGAGAGGCTGGTGCGAATGAGGTCATTGAGATGGGCGAGCTCCGCTGCTCGCCCAGAAAGGTTGTCGTACATGGGCATATCCGGTGTGAGTGAAGGCAGCCGATACCACACGGCTGCTCACTGGATATGCCAGGTTTTTGGCGATTATTGAGGCAGGGTACAGCAGGCTTACGCATCGCCGCCAGCACGAATCACGGCACACACTCGCTCCACAAGCTCAGCAAGCTTGGGCGGCGTGAGCGTGCCGGCCGACCGCAAGATGACCGCCTCATGAACGGTGACGAGTCGGTGGGGAAGAGCCGCGCTCGGCCGATCGATGCCGCCGCGTAGAAAATCATCCGTGCCGATGGCCACCGCGGTCGGGTGGGATTCTGATCGACTCGTTATTTGGCAAATCAGCAGGTCGCCCCGTGCGAACGTCGCGAGCACGACGGCGGGCCGCCGCTTGCTCGACTGAAGATCGGTGAACGGAAATGGCACGACGACCACGTCGCCGCTTACAAATTCCGCCACGCCTCATCCTCTTCAGGAGTATCCCAATCCACCGCCCAGGCTGACTCCGCGAGCGGCAGCAGGGAATGCACGTCCTCGCTTCCATCACTGCCGGCGCCGCGAGCCCGCAGATGCCGCAGAAAAGCGAGCACTTCCCGCTGCACACTCTCCGGGGCGTGCTCGAGTTCCTCGATCAGGGATTTGGTTATGGGTGACATGCTGTAAAGGATAGGTCGGCCAATGGCACTTCGGCAAGCGACGGCCGAGCGGTGCGGATCATGAGGAGCAACCGCCGGAGCTGGCTGGGCCGTATGCGGCCCGACCGTGGAGGCGCCGCGGAGCTTCCTATCCACGCTCAAGGCCGGATTTGTCTCGTCGGCGCAGACCGGTCTTGAAACCGCCCTTCTTAGGGGCGTCCGCACCGTGACATGGGATCCCGTCAGAGGCTGCGAATGTCGATCACGGGCAGTTCGTCGGGCGACGTCTGAGTCACGTCGCATTCGTCGTGGACCTGCACGAGCTCTCCCCAGTCGGTCGGCGGACCACGGGCGGGAGAGATGGGCGGAGGCTCGAGCGGTTCGCCCAGATGCGTGAGGACCTTCCGGATCGGCCCCGGCTTGGGTGTAACGCGATGAGCCGGATGTCGCCGCCGCACCCCGGGCACTCGAGCGGAAACTCCTCGCCCACCCGAGCCATGAGTTTGGCCTTTGGCGTCGGGAGGTGTCGTGAGATCGCGGTTTGTCGCGTAAGTCGCAGCAGTCGCCGGTGGTATCTTGGCCCGCCGCATGTCCGCCGACCGCATGCCCACCAGTCGCGGCATCACGCGGCTTGCCGACATTCCCTTTTGTCATGCGCTGTGACGGCGGACCTGAGCTTGTGATTCGGGGCGAACACCCCGTGATAGCGATGCCGGTGCTTCCGCGGCGGCGGCACGAGGTCAGCGAGCCGGTCGAGGAACTCAAATGGGGAAAGCTCGACGACGCCGCTGGCGCCCGGCCGTGTGGACTTCCGCCCGCGTCCCGGGCCGACCCAGTTGGCCGCCTTGTGTCGGGGGAGCACGTAGCGGACGCGGGCGATGCGGCCGTCTTCGCCGCAGATCACGGAGAGCCGCTCCAGCGCGAAGGGCGGCCGGGCACAGTATCGCAGCAGGTGCTCGAGACTCTGAAAATAGCTCGGCACGTCGCGGTCGATGAGCGTGATCCGGACGAGTAACGTCCACCGAGAACCCACTGTTTTCCCAGCGGAGCATGTCGGCGGCCGCATCGGCGTCGAGGAGCCGCTGCATGCGGAACCAACGCACGACACGACGGCGCACCTTCTCGGCGAGCGCGGCCAAATCGGCCTGGGTGATCGGCCGGGCCGGCAGGAACGCCGGCGGCCCGTCACCGGTCGGCACGAAGACGCCGTCGGTCGCGCACGCATGCAGGTGCACGTGGTGATTGATCGCCGATCCGAAGCGGTGCAGAAAGGAGACGGCGCCGAGTCGCGGGCGAGCCGCGCTCGGCCTATCGCCGTCACGGGTCGAGCCCGCCGCAGTACAAAGCAGCCGCTCGATCTCTTCGACGAAGATCCTCGTGAGGGCCGCTACCGCGTTTTGGCGGTCAGCGAGGAAGCAGCGCAACCGCTTCGGCACGGAGATCACCCACTGCCGCACGGGCACCGGGGGAATGACGCGGTCGACGAGATGCGCAGCTGTCTGCGCCATTCGGCGGCCGTTGCAAGACGGGCAGACACCCCGGCCCTTGCACGAGAAGGCCACGACAAAACCCTGCCCGCACGACGTACAGCGTGCCCGGCCAAATCCGAAGCAGAGGATGCCACAGGTGAGGTATGACCGCAGCTCCCGTTCGACGTGCGCCGAAACGGGATGCTCAGCGACCGCCCGATTCTCGAGCCAGCCTTCGAGGTGCTCTGAGACGATCTTGTAGAGCGGAGTCTTCTCCGGCCGGCGTCGCTCGTAGCGGCGGGAACTCGCAGTGCCGACGTGCGGGCGGACTTTGGGCCGCGTCGGTGACGCAGTCAGGACGGCGACCATGGGCGCACCGGGGCATGGATGAGGGAAGTGTGCGCACGTACACTAGTGCTGCGACAAGGCCGATGCGAGCGACTCTCACCAGAGCCGCCTTCTCACCTGCTGCCTCAACCCGCGCGACGTCTCGGTTCGGGAGGCCTGTGGCGCACGCCCCTGCGGGCGCCACAGGCTCCAACTGCAGTCACGCACCCCGCGACTTGCGTTTCGCGGCCCGGGATTCATCGCTCCACTTGTAGGGAGGACGCGTCGGCTTCCGGCCCTCGCGGGCTGCGGCGGCGGCCTCGTCGCGGTTCGCGAAATCGTAGGCCCGCAAGACTGTGCCGCGGCTGACCTTCATCTCGCGAGCCAGCCGATCGAACCCCTCCCCTGCCTTTCTGCGGCGATCACCTCCACCGCGATTTGCCGATACTTCGGCTCGAACGGCTGGCCGGACTGGCGACGTTGGCGGCGACGGCCATCGACCCGGCCGGGCGGTCGCTGCGCTGTTTCGTGCAGGTGGAGCGCGTCCCGCACGACCTCCGCCCCGATGCCCAGTGCCCGGGAGATCAGGTCGATGCCAGCTCCGGCCTCCGCCATCTCGACGATCTGTGGCAGCATCGCCTCATATTTCGGCGTCCGGCGCAGCGGAACCACGACGTCGCGGCGGCCGCGAGGCGCCGTTCCGAGCATTATCCAACGGTCGGTATTCAGGAACTTCCAAAGGCCGACCGTTGGATCATTGGCCCCGGCGGCCTTGCCGAGGTCGAGCGCGGCAAGGGCCGGGATTCCGTCGATCGTGAACTTGGCGACCATCTCTGGCCGCTTCTGCCCCTCGACCTGCCGAGACTCGATCACCACGTCGCCAACTAGGGCCTGCAGCACCGGAGCCGCCCGGCCCACGTCCGACAGGAGAACCTCTCGGAGTTGGGTGAGGGCCACCACGACGTCCTTCTCCTTGACGCTCGTAACCGGCGGCCGGCGGTTGCGCCGCTGCTCCTCCTTGAACTCCGCCCGCTTGGCCTCCAGCTGCCGGTTCAGCTCCGCCACCTTGTCGAAGATGGTGTCGAGGCCGCCGGCGTCTTGCACCTTTTCAAGCCGCTCCGTCAGCCGGCCGACCTGCCGCTGCCGGCTGGCGATCTCCTGCTCGAGCTTCTTTGCGGCATCCTGGGGCCGCCGGGCGGCCTCAGCCAGCCGGATATTCACCTCGGCTGTCAGGTCCGTAATGAAGCCTTCGTCGAGGATCTGGGCTGACACGACCTTGAGGACGCCCTCGTCGATGATCCGCGCCGCCTTGTTGCCCTTGTTGCGGCATCCATGCCCGCCGTGGATCGAGTTCAAGCAGACGAAGCTCTTGTACTTGCCGGTCGACCGGCTCAGAGCCATCGGCTTACCGCAGCCACCGCAGCCACCGCAGACGGGGCGGACGAGCACGGTCGGATAGACATCCGCCCGCCGCCCCGGGTCTTTCCCATCACGACGGAGTTCGGCCGCGTTCTTCCCGAACCGCATGCTGCCCAGATTGAGCTTCGCCTTCACGGCCTCGGCTAGTTCGTCCGCAAGGATCCGCAGCTCGGGGCATTCGCGGGTCATCCACTCCGCGCGATCCTTCTGCACGACGTCCACATGACCGGTGTCGCGGTCGCGGACTTGCTTGGTCTTGCGAAAGACCTCTACGCCAACGAGTCGCTCGCGGGCGTAAAGCTTGCGGATGCGGTTGCTCGACCATGTGCGGGTGCCACCGACGTTGTTGTCGTTGAACACCACGGCGACCGCACCGGGGCTTTGGTTATCACGAACGATCATCTCGGCGCCGCGGACGATCCACTCGGCCGCCTCGGGATCGATCTCCACCCGCTTCTTGATAGTTCCCTTGCGGGTGAGCTCGGGCTTGCCTTCTGGCGTCAACACGTCCACCAGCCGATAGCCGAAGCCTGGGTGCTGGACGATCTCGCCTCGCTTGAAGGCGTCGGTCTGTCCGCGGTGCACCTTCGCCTTCAGCTGGTCGATGAAGACCTCGTTGAACGAGCTCATCATCGCCAGCATGACCTTCGACTGCTAGTTGCTGCTGTCGAAGCCGTCGCTGGCACCGATCAGCCGCACCTGCGTCGCCTCGACCAACTCGCCGAGCCGCAGCGACTCGAGCATGTTGCGATTCATGCGGCCGAGGTCGTCAATGATGAACCAGGCGACGCCCGTCTCTGCCCGCCGCTCCACGAGCATCTTGGCGACGATGTAGCCGCGGCGGCACGCGAGCGTGCCGCTCACGGCGTAGTCGGCGCAGACATAGTGCCACGGGATGAAGACGCCGTCGCGGCGGGCCCGCTGCAGCACGTTGATCAGCTGCTGATCGAGCGACCGGGGATTCGACCCTTCGTCGCTGAACCGGACGTTGCCGAGGCCGATCGCATCCCACAACCGCCGGAGGCCGGCCGGGCTGAAGACGTCGATCAACTGAGTGCGGAACCGACGCTCGAAGTCGTCGGCCATCGCCTCCACCACCGCGTCGGTGACGGTCGGCACCGCGGGAGTGCCGGCCAGTTCCGGCCAGAGCCGGACCTGGGTCTCGAGGTAGGTGCGGGCGAGCGATCGGAGCGAATCACGTGGCGGCAGGCCCCGCTCCTCCCGGTCCTTCTCTCGGCTGCGGTACGGCAGCGTCGGAGCGGCGGGGTTTGTCCGACTATCGTTGGAAATGTACCCTTGGCCGGCGGTGCCGGTGGCGGGGCGATTGGAAACAGAATCCTTGGAAACTTCGTGGCTTTTCATGGCCATCTCCTGAACCACGAGGGGTGGAGTGGCCTGAGCCAAGGACAGGGCTTTCGGGCGGACGCCGGGCCACGCGGCCGCGGCAGGAATTCCCCCTAAAACCACACGGGCTGCGGCAAAATCGCTAGGAATAAGCCGGAGTGCCCTCCAGTCGTTCGGTCGCAGCAGTGGAGGGCCGCTGCTAGTGGCAGATTTTCACGAGACGGGGGTTTGCGACGCTTATCAAGGCGGTGCCCAGCAGGCTTCCACGTTGCCGCCAACGCAAACCACGGCACACACTCGCTCCACAAGCTCAGCCAGCTTGGACGGCGTGAGCGTGCGCACTGACCTCAAGATGACCGCCTCATGAACGGTGACGAGTCGGTGTGGAAGAGCCACGCTCGGCCGATCGATGCCACCGCGCATGAAATTATCCGTGCCGATGGCTGACGCTCCCCGGTTTCTGTCCCAGTGCTCATGAGAGTGTTGGGGAACAAGAGTCTGCGTGGAGGGTTGTAGGGAGGAACGCAGCCCCGACCTGAGACACAGCACGCGGCGCCCCCGGGACCACCCCGGAGGCCGTATCGTCCAGCCCGGCAACATACGCCGCCGGGGTCATCCACTTCAGGCCGCCATGCGGCCGTCTGTGGTTGTAGTCTACCCGCCACTGGTCAAGAACCACACGAGCCTCTGGCAGGCTCAGGAACAACTCGCGGTCGAGCAGCTCGTCACGCAGCTTCCCGTTGAAGCTCTTCACGTAGCCGTTCTCCCAGGAGCTCGCCTTCTGGATAAAGAGCGTGCGAACGCATGCCCTCGCCAGCCACTCCTGGACCTCCTTCGCAACGTGCAGCTCGCCTACATCGAGGTGGCCTACGGGCTCGCGATCGCCGCCAAGGTGCGCCGCTGGCGGCAGGAGCGCGGTGCGTGAGCGACGGCGACGACCTGCTCGACGCCCCTGCCACCGCCGACAGGCCCGCCGATCTACGCAACGCAAGGCTCCTGCGACACGAGTGAAAAACCTCGCTCCCACGACACATCACGCAAAAGCCTGGGCGAAACTGCTAACGCGGGTGGGGGAGGAGTTTCCCCTCGAGTGCCCAGCGTGTGGCGGCGACATCCGGCTGAGGGTAGACGGCCGGCAGGAGCCGGCTGACTTCGAACCGGAGGTTCGCAAGCGGGAGAAGGCCAGGATGGCTTCGCCCGCGTGAAACAGCCCCTGACACACTTGGGCGAACCGCTCGAACCGCCGCCCGTGTCTCCCGCCCGCGGGCCACCCGCCGACTCAAGCGAGCTCGTTCAGGCCCACGACAATCGCGACGTCTTTCAAGCGACGGATAGACGAGGTGCCTGCGATCGACATTCACCGTCTCTGACCGCTGCCGCAAGCGAGGCACCAACGAAGCCGCCATGAGGCCGGACGAGGAGAGCCTCTGCGCCTCCGCCAGAAAACCGCCACTCCAGGCGGGGGAGGCAAGCGTTCCGGGAACCGTTTGGGGGGCCAGCGAGACGGCAGCACGCGACTCGCCGGCCGCTCATGACCTCGGCAATGCTGGCGGAAGTGCCATTGGCCGGGCTATCCGTTGCGGGGTCGGGGTGATCGTGCCCCGCACACCCAGCTTATACGCCCGGGACACAAGCGCTGTGTACTCGGCCTCAGAGGGGAACTGATCGCGGGTCAGGATGGATCCCGAGGTGCCGGTCGGGTCGCCGACGATCGCCCAGCTGTAGTCCGGGGCGTAGTCCAGGATCCAGTAGTTGCCCGGCTCATCCGTGGTGGGCGCGGCGGAGAAGCTCACGCTGAGGCGGGTGTTGGCGGCATTGACTGGGACCGCGAACCCGGTGACGGTCCACGCCGGTCCGTCAGGTCCGTAGGTGCCAGAATTCTGCACCGAGATGGTGCTGTCTGGCTGGGGCGTGAAGACCGCCGTGATGTTGACCAGCCCGCTAGATGGCTCCTGCTTCACACTGCCCTGTTCGTACCACGTGCCTGCGTACTGAGCGATATCAACCGGCGGCGGCGCAGGCAGCGTGGTGACTCCCGTCTCGCCCATCACGATCGGCTGGTTGGGGACAAAGGTACCGTCGTTGGGATTGCCGTAGAGGCCGTAGCGGGGATCTGTCGGCCCGTTCCCCGCGTACATGTCGTTGATCCAGCCGGTGGCGAACGTGATCACGGCGTCGAGAGGGCTGGCATCGTCAAACTGAACGCCGACGAACTGGCCGGGGTGTAGGGCCACGAGTTGCTCCGTGGTGCCGCCCCAATTGTTCGCGGCCTGCGGCGGTGAGGCGATCTGGTAGACCGGAATGCCCATGGAAATGAGCTTCGTGAGCGATGCGGGGAACTGCTCCGGGCTGGCCACCCCGTCGAACATCACCACGCCCAGCAGGTTCACAGCGGCGCCGTTGTCGACGGTACGGGCCGCCACCTCGGCGGCGAATCCGCCGCTCATCCGCTCTCCGGCTAGCAGGATCTTCTCGGGCAGCACCCCCTGATAGCCGGCGGCGGTCGCGCTGATGGCGAGCGCCCCGCGATCGCCGAGCATCATGCCGGCGACCGCCTCCTGCAGGGCTGCACCGCCCAGGAAGGCCCCGGGCCGGGTCGGGATCTCGAACGAATTGATCACCGGAGCGACAACGATGCTGTTGGTCTGCCCCGCGATCTGGGCGGCCAGCGCCGCAAAGGCCGCCGCGTCGCCGAGCTCGCCCTGCTGGAGCCAGACGACGCCGTTGGCCGAGACCTGGCCGTCGGCCTGGGTCGGGAAGTACCAGTCCGCCGACGTCACATAGCCCCGGGGGCCATACGGGACGGCCAGCGCCGAGTTGCCGGTTGTCACGCCGGTCACGCCGTTGCTTTGCAGCGGAAGGACGGCCCCGGAGAGGCCGTTGCTGCCGCCGTTGAGCACGGGCCCCGGCTGAAACCCGGTCAGCCCGCCGATCGCGGCCAGTTCCGCATCGAGCCTCCACTCCGCCGCCGACCACGTGTTGGCAAGCGGGGTGGGGAGCGGGGTCGCCGCGGCCTCACCCAGCAGGATCGGCTGGTTCGCCGCAGCGTAGAGGCCATATTGGCCGTTCGCCGGCGCAAGGCCCGCATACAGGTCGTTGATCCAGCCGGCGGACAGCGTGCGGGCGGCCGCCGCATTGCCAGGCAGCAACTGCGTGGTCACGCGCTGCACGACGATCTCGTCGGCGGAGCTGCTGCCTACCATCGCGTCAACATGTGACCCGCCGGTGAGCACCACGCCGCGAAACAGGCCGGGATTGGTCGCCACAAGGGCGCTGGTGGTAGCGCCGTAGGCGTTCCAGAGCTGCGCGGGCGCCGCAAGCTGATAGACGGGGATGGAGCGCGAGTCGAGTTCGGCCACCTGCGCCGCGAAACTGCCGCTGCCGTCGAAGGCCCCTTGCGAGACGCCGTCATACATGATCACGCCCACAAGGTCGGCGGACGCCGGGTTTTGGTCCGCGTAGTCGGCCGCGACCGCCGTCACCAAGCCGCCGCCCGCGGAATGACCGGCGAGCACGAACTTCCCTGTGAGTTCGCTGGCATCCCCGGCATAGCCGGCCGCCACGGCGCTGCCAACGAGCGCAGATCGGTCGCCTTCGAACAACGAGGCCACGGCCCGCGTGGCGAGGCTGCCGGCAAGCGACCAATCCATGCTCGTTGGCAGCGACGGCGTTACCACGATGCTGTTGGTCTGCCGGGCGAGATCGACGGCCAGCGAGGCGACAGAGCCGCCAGTGGTGCCGGAGGCATGCTGCAGCCAGATCACGCCCTGGGCGTCGATCGAGCCATCGACCTGCGTCGGGAAGTACCAATCGGCAGGCGCTACCACGCCGTCGCCAAAGGGGATCGCAAGCGTGGAACTGCCCACCTGCACGCCGCTGACGCCGTTCGACGTGCCAGGCAGGTAAAGGGGACCAAAAACCGGCGTCGAGTCGGTCGTGGGCACGCTGGCCACCGCGTCCTGGACTCCGGCCTGCGCCGGCACGAACCCCGTCCCGCCTAGCCCGCGGAGCGACATCGTGAACGTGCCGCCCGCGAACGCCGCCGCAATCCGGCTCACGTTGCCCTGGGCGTTCACCCACACATCCACCGGCACAGGGCTGTTGTCTTGGCCGATGCTCGGGGCTGCCTGCCGGTTGGCAAGCGGGATCATGCCCGCGAAGGTCGAGCGCCCCACGACAGCCCGATAATGCCGGCCATACGAATCACTGCCGACATACTGCACGCTCTTCGCGAACTGAATCCCGGGAAGCGTCTTGAGCGGCGTCAGCGACGTGGCGAGGCGATTGGCGCCCAGCATGGTCCGCTGCATCCCCGCCGGGTTCATCGCCCCCGGCGGCGGCTCCATGAAGCCCACGGAGGCATCGATGTCGAGCGTCGCGGTTCGGGTGTCGAGCCACCCGGCCGAACGGGCCGACACCACGAAGGCCTCGACCCCGACGTCAAAGGAATAGCTCCGCGCCTTCTGCGCCCGATAGGCGGCCCGCCCCACGTCGTTCAGTTGAAACCGCAGCCCCGTGGCGTTCTGGATGAGGAGGTTGCCCGAAAGGCTGCTCGCCAGGTAGTTCTCGACCTGGCCGCGCGCGTTGTCGCCAAGCTCACTTCCCACCACGAACGAACCTGCCGACCACCCCGTCGCCGAGATACCGTATCCGCCGTTGGAGACGATCTCGTTGCCGGCACCCGCAGTCCGATCGCCGATCGTGAGGCCCCGCGCAGCCTGGAGCGACACACCATGGCCGACGTTGCCGCGGAAGGAACTGCCGGCGATGACGGTGCCGCTATAGACGCCAGGGCCCGCCAGCAGGCCCACGCCATTGCCCGTGCTCGAGACGCCCGTGATCCGGGATCCAGTCGAGCCGCCGGCGAAGCGGATGCCGGCCCCCCCGAATCCGCTGATCGTGCGGGCGTCGGACAGGGAAGAGAACACGACGTTGTGGACGTTCGCCCGGACCACGAAACCGCTCGCGCCGGCCGCGGTGCCCGATCCATCCAGGACGAGCCCTCCGCCGACGAGCACGCGGCTGGCGTTCGTCAGCGTGATGCCCTGCAGCGGCAGCGAACTGCCGATGTCGCCCGCCATTGTGATCGACCGTCCGGCGGATAGCTTGAGCCTCCCGAACCCGTCGATCGTGGACGAGAAAGAGATGTCGCCGCCGGCCTGAAGGGCCACGCCGTTCAAGAGCGTCACGCCGCCGCCGAACGACTGCGACCCCCTGGCGGTGACCACGTTGGACGCCATCAGAATCCCGTGCGTCACGCCCTCGCCCTGCGTGGCGAGGCTCACGGTGCCCGCTCCCTTCGCCACGATCCGGCCGGCGATGGCGATGCTGTCGCCCGCCCCCGCGCCGGTGTCGATGAACAAGCCCTGCGCAGCCGCCCCTCGGCTGATAGCGGCGAGGTTTACACCGCCGGGGCCGATCGTGACCGAATCCGGGTTGGCTCCTCCCACGATCGAGAAGCCCGCGAACTTCGTGAGTTTCTTCAGGTCCACGGTGATCGTGTCGGCCACGGCGTCGACGGAGATGCCGTTGACCGGAGCGGCCATGGCAAGCGAGCCCGCCGTCGCGGCGGTGATCGCCAGCCTGCCTGATCGGGCGTCGTACGCGGTGGCGAGGTTCGTGATCGCCGCGCCTTGCGGGTCTAGTGTGAGCGTGACCCGATTGCCCACGAAGCTGACGAGCACGTCATCAGCCGCGAGCATGGCCCGCGACTCGAGGCCCTCAATGAGCGGTTGGAGGCCTGGTTGGCCGCCACTCGACCGGCGGCCGCGCCTCCGGCTCCCGACCGCGATCCGCCGACGACGGCCGAACAGGATCGCTTGCAGGATCGGGGGCATTGGTTCCTCGTTGCGAAAAAGGCCATCCAGGCATCTAAGGCCCCGCCATCCAGGGCGGATGCCCGCGAGAGCATCGGCTAGTCTAGCTCGCGGATTGAGCCGTCGCCAAAGATGGGTGCGATGGCGAGATATGTACCGAATTTCAGGCTGGAGCAAGGTTCGGTGATGAACGCAGTCAGCCCCACCTCAGCCCAGCAGGCTCGGGTCGGGGATCACGCGGCCGATGTCGTGGCCGGCGATCCAGGTAAACAGCCGCTCGTACTCTTCGGGCCGTGCCAGGTTTACGGCCAGCACCGTCGGGATTTCCTCGGGGGAGTCGGCCACGAGAATGTCGGCGTCGGCTGAGGCGATCAAACCGCGGATCTTGTGGGTATTGCCCTCAGAGGCGACGAAGGGCACGCGGGCGACGCAGGCCGCGTAGACCGCGTGGTGCCGGCCCGTGATCAGGTAGCCTGTTGTCCGTAGCGAGGCCACGATCCGGCCCCAGGGCCAGTCCAGAAACGGCAGTGGCCCGGCGGTTGGAAACAGGGCGTCCCGCCGCTCGAAGCGATGGGGCCGGCCGGCTGTTTGGTGTGGCTTCACGTAGAAGTCGGTGACGGCAGGACGGCCGCGGAAGTTTCGCCGCAGCGTGAACCTGGGCAACCGATCGAAGTAGGAGGCGTCGGGCACCACTTCCGCGTGGGTGCCGTGCCGGTCGGCGAGTTCCCGCTGGCTGAGCACCTCGCGGACGAACAGGCCCGAGAGCCTCGGCAGCAGGTCGTCGTAGTCGGGCGGGTTGTCCTGCCAGACCGAGTTCACGAGGAACGCCGGCCGGCCGGCGGCGACGGCCGCGCCGAGGAGCCGCATCTTGTGGTGAAACCGCTTTGAGCCGTGGTGCATGTTGCCCTCCCCGTTGACGAGCAGGGCGTCGTGATCGGCCCCCTCGGGGACCACCCGCCAGCCCTTGGCGGCCGCGAGCCGCCAGAGGGTCCGCATCACCGCGTCGCAGCCCCCGTGATAGCCCGAGGTGTCGCCGGCGACGCAGAGTCGGGGGAGTCGGGAGGTCATGGCGGCAGGCCCCAGCGTTGACCAGGGCGAAGTTGCCGTCGCGTGACGGGGGAGGGAACGCTACCGTCCGGGAGGGTGGAAGGCCGCCGCGGCTGCGGCACACCGATTGGAGCCGGATCCTCGCATCGGGCCCCGCTTCGAAGCCATCCCAATTTCGCCCCCCGGAAGTTGCAGGATTTACCCCTCATGCATGTCGTGAAGCCCTTTGTCGTAACCCGGAAACGAACGGGAATCGGCAGCGATCTGGCCTCGGCGGCCAGCGGCTACTCGCTGGCGGTTCGAACGGGCCGCGACCTCGTGATCGACTGGCGGCACAGCCTCTACCTGCAGGAGCCCGACAACCTCTTCGGGAGGCTATTCGACGTGCCGGAATCGATCGGTTCGTGCCGCATCGTCGTGCCTGACCGCGACCTCGAGCCCGACCTGCCGGGCCGCATCGTCCGGTTCGGCAAGCACGATCTCCACCGGCTCGACGAAGAGGTTCGGCATGACGGTACCTCGCTTCCGCATCACTCGATCATCACGACCGCCCTCCGCGATCCCCGGCACCTCGAGCTCCAGAAAGCATTCCTGGCGGCAGTAACCCCGAAGCCCCACGTCGTCGAACGCATCGAGGAATTTCATGCCGCGACGCTGCAGGGCCGGGCCGTGGCCGGGATCCACCTCCGGCACGGCAACGGCGAGAACCTGTTGCTCGACCGCAACGAACTCTCCAAGCCAGGCCTTGGGGACGTGTTCTCGAAAGTGCACCACTTCCTCGATTCCGCCGATCCCCGGCCCGACAGGATCCTGGTCTGCTCCGACTCGCACCTCGTGCGGGAGCAGTTCCGGGCAGAATTTCGCGGCGTGGTCTGGTTCGATTCCGACGTCGGGAAGCCGGACGAGGGGGGGCTCATGACGAGCGTACGCGGGATCCGCGACGCCGAGGAGGCCGTGATCGAGATGTGGCTGCTTGCCCGCTGCGACTTCCTCCTCTTCAATCCGAGCTGGTTCAGTCACTACGCGCAGTGCCTGGGCCGGTTTCGGGCGGCCGCGTTGAACCTGGACGACGTGTCGATCTACGGAACCGAAGCAGCCGCGCGCCGGAAGGTGGACCAGGCCCGCAGCCGCGACCGGCGGCCGCCGAGCAACCCGCCGGCCGGCGCCGGTGCGCCGGGTCTGCTGCAGACGTTGACCGCCTGCCTTGCCGGACGCAGCTGCGATCCACTCCATGCCCGACTCGCGGAGGCGGCCTTTCTCGCCGGCCGGTACGACACGGCCCGGGCCCGCTACCGACGCATCCGGCGGGATCCGGCCCTGCGGGGCAAGGCCCGGCTGATGGACGACTGGATCCGATTTCACCAGGGCGATTTCTCCACCGGCTGGCCGCGGTATCCCGGAGCCGACTTCGACCCGCCTGCCGTCCAGTCGACCCGCAGCCGCTCGGCAGGTTGGCGGGCGGAGGTCGCGGATCCCCGGCAGCCGCGGGAACTGGCGGCCAAGCTCGGCATGCGCCGCTGGCGGGGTGGGGAGCCGCCGGACGGACCGCTGCTCGTGTGGTTCAACTTCAAGGACAGCCTGGGCGGCGAGATCCTGGCCAGCCGGCTCGTGGGCCCGCTCTTGGCGCGGCATCCGGTGCGGCTGGTGCTCGCCTGCGCGGATCGGCTGGTGGGCCTGCTCCAGGCATCGTTCCCCGACTGCCTGGTCGTCAACAAGGCGGCGGATCTCGTCGCGGCGACACGTGGGTGCGGGCAGTACGTCCTGGCCCGCGATCTGTTGGGCATCCTGGTCGCCGGCGACGACGACTTTCGGGCGGTCGCCGCGGGCCGGCTGCGGGTATCGGCGCCGGCGACGGTCCGCTGGCCTGCAGTCAATCACCGGCCGCGGATCGCGCTCTCGTGGAAGACGACGAATGGGCCACAGGGACGATACCGCAACATTCCCCTGGCCGATCTGGCGAGTGTGCTCGCGGAGCACGACCTGGATTGGCACGTGGCCCAGCATGGTGACGTGACGGCCGACCTCAGCGACCTGCGACGGCTGGCACCCGGGGCGTCGATCGTCGCAGGCACGCTGCACCCACTCGGTGACATGGCGTCTTTTGCGAATGAGCTTCTGGCGATGGATGCGGTTGTCACGGTAGACAACACGCTTCTGCATCTGGCCGGCGGGCTCAGGATCCCGACCCTCGCCTTGATCTCGGCCCCCGCCTATTGGGCATGGCCGTCCGCGGGCACCGCGAGCCGTTGGTATGCGTCGGTTACGCTGCTGCGGCATGCCAAACAGGGTGCCTGGGGCGACGTGGTCTCTGCCCTCAGCCAGGCACTGCGTGGCCAGTTTTCCCAGGGTACCGCCGGAGTGGGCCAGAGCAGCGACGTTGAGGCCGTGGCTGATCAAACTCGTAGCCGAACTGATCGACATCCCGCGTGAATCGCTTTCGCACGAATTCCGCGAGCCGATCCGAGTAGTCGTGGCGATAGTCGCGGCCAGTGTGCGAGGATCGATTCAGGTGTGGCAGGCGGATCGGCACGCCCAGGCGATCGGAGAGCGTTGCGACATCGTCCGCCAGGTGTTCGTAGTGGCCGACGAAGTCGATAGCCATCCGCCCCTCGGCGTCCTCAAAAAAATCGGCCTGGTTGCGAAAGGAGTGAAGACCGTTGATCCAGACCGCTCCCTGGGCAGCTTGGTCCAGGAAGTCTGCAAAACCCGTGAGCCCACTCACTCCCGGCTTGCGATGTTTCTTTTCCGTGAGGTAGCGGTAGAGCGACGCCAGCCGATCCCAGGGGTTGCGAACGAATGCGCACGTCAGGTAGTTGACGGGGCTTCGCTGCAGGATCCGGTCAAACAGGCTCCGGCGACCCGACCAGTGCGCATGGAAGTCTCTGATCGGCTCGTGGTTACTGACTGCGCACCAGCGACGATTATTTCCCCGCATGTCCCGGAGCACCTGCATCATGCTCGTACCTGCGGACTTCGGCACATGAATAAAAATGAAGTGGTGCCTATCGTTGATGACCATGGATTCGCTTTCGCTCTTCGCGCGCTGCCGGTTCGACACGGCCCCTCGGCCGTCAAGATGCCCTTGACGTGCGGTGGGGGCTATACCATCTTTCGACGGCGTGATGCCACCGGAAAATCCCGCGAGAACCGAGCGATGCCCGCTTCCTTGACCCCGACCGTCGGCTCCGTAAACCGTGGAACGGCGTACGGCGGGCTGTTGTGCAAAGTGAATCCCGCCGATGTGCGGCCGGACCCCTTTCCCTACGTCGTGGTGCCCAACGCCCTCGACGCCGATCACTATCAGGCGCTGGCCGCAGGGCTGCCCGGGCTGGACCGGCTTCGCGAGGAGCATCGGGCCGCCAACAACCGCCGGGTCGATCTCGTCTCCAGCAGCGGCCGCGCCGAGCTCGCGATCGACGAGGTGCCGGACGTGTGGGGCGAGTTCCTCCGGCAGCACGCCTCCGATGAGTTCGTCTCCGACGTCGTCTCGTTGTTCGCCAGCCAGATCCCAAATTGCGGGCCGCGGCTCTACCAAGAGATCCTCGCCCCGGCCTGGAAGCGTTCGCTGTACGAGCCGAGGGAGCCGCGGGGCGGCCCGCGGTTCGCCAGGCTGCGACCGCTGACATGGTTCGGGCGGACGGTCTGGCTCAACGACTTCAGCCGCCCCCAGTCGCTCGACGTGCAGGGGCGGGCCACGCTCGCCCTCAACACGCCGGTCAGGCAGGTGACGTCGGTCCGCGGGCCGCACGTCGACTCGCCCCACAAGTGCTACGTGGGCCTGTATTACCTCCGGCATCCGGCCGACCGTAGCACCGGAGGGGACCTGGAACTGTTCCGCTGGAAGCCGGGCCGCGTCGCCAAGCCATGGGCGTCCAAGATCTCCGCAGACGACGTCGAGGTCGTTGAGACCGTTCGCTACGAGCCCAACACGTTCGCGCTGTTCCTCAACACCTCTGACTCGATCCACGGCGTGACCGTGCGGTCGCAGACGGACGTGCCGCGGTATCTTGTCGTGACCTCAGGCTGGTTCGCCTCGGCACCGGCTCGGGCGGTGGGGGCCTCCAACCACGGGGTCGGAAAGGGTGTCTATGACGACTAAGGTGATCGGGCTTGGATACTCGAAGACGGGCACGACGACGCTGCGGGAGTGCTTTCGCGAGTTCGGCCTGCCCTTCATCGGGTTTGAGGTGGAACTGACGCGGCAGGTGGTGGGGGGCGATCCGGGCCCGGCCCTCTCGGCCCTCGCTGCCTACGAGGCCGCGGCCAACTGGCCCTGGCCGCTGATCTTCCGGGAGATCGACACGGCCTATCCCGGAAGCCGGTTTATCCTCACGGTGCGCCGCGACCCGCGGACCTGGCTCAGGAGCCTCATGAGCCAAGCAAAAAAGAAACCGCGGGGTGAGTATCGGGAGTGGGTGTACGGCCACGCGAATCCCGTGGGTCACGAAAGCGAACTGATCACCCGCTACGAGGCACACAACGAGGCGGTCCGCCGTCACTTCGCCGACCGGCCCGAGCAACTGCTCGAGGTCTGCTGGGAGACCGGCAGCGGCTGGCAGGATCTGTGCGGGTTTCTCGGCCGGCCGATTCCCGCCGCGCCGTTTCCCCGCGCCAACCCGTCGGCGTCGCTCGCCCCGGAGGCGGGTGCAGCCGGTGGGGCAGACGAGACGGGCCGGAACCGCTGGTCGCTGTTCGGCTGGCGGCGGTCGGCCTGACATAGCCGCCTTGGCCTCCGCTTGATCCCGATGAGAATCGTCTTCAGCACCGTCGTTCGCCATGCGCCCATCGCCGCTGGAGGCTGGGCGCGGGTGGCCGAGTGGCCCTCCGGACGGCTCCTGGCCGAGCGGCCCGTGGTGCCCACCGATCCGTCGGTGATAGATCCCAATCCGCGGGGCAACTCCCGCGGTGGCCGGGGCGTGGTGGTCGCTGGAAAAGCGGTCTTGGTTGCCAACTACCACACGCTCGAGGTCTGCGACCGGAATCTGCAAGTGATGGGCACATTCAGCCACGGCAACTTCGCGGGCATCCACGAGATCATGCGGCGGGGGGAACGGCTGTTCGTCGCCAGCACGGCGGTCAATGCGGCGGCCGAGGTGCCGCTCGAGGCCGTGCTCGGCGCCGCGGCTGCTGCCGGGATGCCCCCGGCTCCGGCCGCAGTCCGCTTCTGGTGGCCCACGGAGGAGCCCGCGGTCTGCGAGCGGCTCGGCGTGCCGGCCACCAACTATCCCCACAAGCAGGCCGACAACCGGCTGCGATATCTCGATCTCAACAACCGGGGCCATGCCGGCCACCTTCACCTCAACGCCGTGGACGCGGACGGCGAGCAGGTCTATGCCTTGCTCAACAAGCCGGGGGCGATCCTCCGGCTCAACGGCCCCGGCTCGATGGAGGTGGTGCTCCGCCACCCGTTGCTCGAAGGCGCGCACAACCTGGAGTTCGTCGGGCCGGGGCGAGCCTGGGTCGTGGGCACGCGCTCGGGGCTGCTCTTGGAATGTGACCTCGTCGGCGGGATGGTGCGGCCCCTCATCGACCTCGCGGCTACGCCGTTTGCGCGGGAGGTGGCCCGGGGCGGGGGTGAGCCGCAGACGTGGCCGTGGCTGCCGTGGCTGCAGCGCGAGGCGGCCCCCACGGCGGCCGAGGCCGCGGCACGGCCGCTGTTCTGGAGGGGGCTGGCCGTGGACGCCGACTGGATCTTCGTCGGCACGTCACCCGCGGCGATCCTGGGATTCGACCGCCTTTCCTTCGCGTACCAGGGCGTGGTCCGCTTTGGTGCGAACGTGCGAGAGATCGTCCACGGCATCGCGATTACGGCCTGACCGCCAGAGATCGGCAAGCCTGATCCGGGCGAGCGGCTTCTCGATGCACGAGTACGTGAGGAAGCTCACGCCCAGGGTCAGGAGCA
>JBBEEF010000101.1:0-6489 GCA_040880915.1 Pirellulales bacterium | reverse complement strand
GTACGTCATCTCGACCGGGATCGACCAGAACACGCCCTTGCCCTCCCGCAGCGTGAGATGGGCCGCGACGTCCTGCCAGGTTTCGATCACGGTCGTGATCCCCAGGCGGGTCAGCAGCAGGTGGAGCACCAGTGCGACGGTGAAGAGCGGATAGACCCGCAGCACCCGCCGCAGGAAGTAGTTGCCCCAGTAATCTTGCTCGCCGTGCCTCATGGCCAGCGCGATCTGGCGGTCGAGCAGATACGCCGAGAGCAGAAAAAAGAGATAGACGCCGAACTTGCCCGCACCCCGGAAGTTAAACATCGGATGGAGGACGGGAAAGTGCTTGCTGGCGTGGCTCAGGAGGACAAACAGCACGGCCAGACCCCGTAGCCCGTCGAGGGCCGCCAGCCGACTGGGAGCCCGGGTGGCTCCAGGCTGGAGATCAGAGCCATCGGAAGGGGGTGGGCGGTCGGTCACGACACCTTTCTTCCGGTTGACGTGATTCAATGAGTCCCCCAGCTCGCGTTGGGGGCTTCTATGACGCACACTCCGAGCCCAACAGGATACGAAGCCCAGCGATTTCAGCGCGGACTGCCTCCAACTCACGGGCAATTGCCAGATAGGCATCCGTCACGATCGCGGCCTCGTTCTCCATCCGGCGACAGATGCCCGATCGCATCGCCACGTACTCCTCACTCGATGGATTCCACGGGGGGCAGGGGCGGAGAATCGCCGAGAACTCCAGTCCGTCGGCCGGAAAGGTCTCAACCTCCAGGGACACGACGCCCAGGGCCCGCAGGTCCAGGATCAAAAGCTCGAACACGGCCGGCGTGAACCGCCAGCGGTGCCCGTGGAATCCCTTGGGCTGGGCTCCGCTGCCCAGGTCCTTACGGAGGCGGTCAAAGCATTGCCTGAGGTCGCCGGTCACCAACGTTACGGCTTCTTTTCGATTACGCTCATCCGACCAGACGAGTTGGCGTTTGCCGCCGGCATCGATGAGGTTCGCTGCGAGGGCCTGTTGGCTAAACTGGCTCCAGGCTGTGTCATCCGGTCCCGGGCCCCCGATCCAGGTTCGGAGCATGCCGGCCACGGTCGCCGCAGGCTGAAACCGGTCGAATGAGTAACGCTTGTCGGGAATGATCATCGCAAGGGCTCCTCCCGGTTCGAGGAGTTGCTCGCAATCGCAGAGAAAGCGGATCGGATCGGGGAGATGTTCGAAGTTGTGGCAACTCACGATCCAACTGAACCGCTCCATGCAGCCCTGCCCGCGGATCAGTTCCAGGAGGTTTGAGCCATCCCCGACGATGTCGACTTCCTCGATCAGCGGGATTTCATGGTCGGGCGTGTTTCGCTCCCTTGCCATGACCCGGAGTTGATCCGTATCGAGGACGTCGATCACGGTGGTCCGGTAGCCGTCGCGCTTTGGCGCTACCGGATGACGCCACGGGCCGATCTCGATCCCCGGCGCATCCGGACGGACAACAGAATAGAGATGGCGAAACCGTTCCATAATGGCTCGTGAGGCGAGGAGGAGCGGCGGATGGTGAGGGGTGAGGCTTTCGCACTGGCTACGAAGCCGGCCGGCTCTTCTTCGGAACGTCGTTCGGAGATCGTTCCCGGCATCCCTTTGCGGGCGATGCTCGACAGGGCCGGCCGTCACATATATCCGTTGGGAGGCTACTTCGTCCCAACGCGTGGCCGCAATATACCCAGCCTGAACGCGACTGTTCCATAAACCGCCGCTGAATGACGGTCCGGAGCTTTTCGACATCAGAGATCGCGTTCTCGACGCGGTGCGGTATGCTGCCGCCGTGTTGGGGCGACCCAGGAGGCATACAACATGACGATGCGTTGCTGGCCGGAGTGTGCCGGGCGATTTCTGGCTGGTGGAACCTTGCTGGTCGCTTTGCTGGTCGCCTTGCTGCTTGGCGGCTGCGAGCCGCCTCCGGCCGATCCCAAGGTCCAGTCGCGGAAGACTGTCGGCAAGACGACCCAGAAGGTGCTCGACCTTGCCGAGGCCAAGGCCGCAGGCGGCGTGGTCGCCGAGATCACCGCGGAGCGGTCCGGCCTCGATGCCGTCACCGGGGCCTACCGATCGGCGGTGGGCCAGGTCTCGATCCTGGCCGTTGAGCACACCATGCAACTCGACAAGGCCGAGCACGGCTCGTCACCCAAGACCCACGCCGAGTTCATGAAGCGGATCATCCAGCCGGGTGGCCCCAATGGAATCTCGCTGCCGATGCTCCCCTCCTATCAGGAATATGCCTTCGATCCCGGGCAGCAGTGCCTGGTGGTGGTGGAGTTTGCCGAGCGGAAGGCCCAGCAAGAGCAGGAAACCACCAACGCCGCACAACCCTGAGTCACGCTGCGATTGACATCATGATGCACTGTGGGTACATTTTGATGCATGAGAACGACGATCACGATCCCTGATGACCTGCTCCGCAAGGCTAAACAAGTCGCCGCTGAGCGTTCGTGCACGCTGAGCGAAGTTGTCCAGGAAGCGCTGCGGAAAGTCTTCTCGCAGCCACGGTCGGCCGGCCGGCGGCGGCCAACGCGGCTTCCCACTTTTCGTGGTCAAGGCGTTTTCCCGGGCATCGATCTCGACAGTTCCGCGAATCTTCTCGACGCGATGGAGGGTCGGTGATCCTGCTCGATGTCAACGTGCTCGTCTACGCACACCGAGAGGAAACCGACCGACACGAGGAATACCGCAGGTGGTTGGCAGAGCAACTTGACTCTGCGATCGGCTGTGCCGTATCTGACCTGGCGCTGAGTGGCTGCCTCCGAGTCGTAACGCACCCCCGGATCTTCAATCCACCGACCCCCATGGAGCAGGCGATTGCCTTTGTCAGCGATCTCCGCGAACACGATCATCTGGTCGTGCTGGCACCGGGGCCGCGTCACTGGAAAATTTTTCTTGACCTCTGCCGGCGGTCCCAAGCCCGCGGCAACCTTGTCGCAGATGCCTATCACGCAGCTCTCGCTCTGGAGACGGGAGCGGAGTGGATCACAACGGATCGCGACTATGCCCGGTTCCCCGGGCTCCGATACCGTCACCCGCTGGATCGGTAGGCGGTGCGACGTTTACGACTCCGGCGGTTGGGCGAAGCCAACCTGGCCTTCACCCGCTTGCAAACCGTTGGTTCAAAGTGGGCCGGCTCCTGCCGGCGGTTTGTTTGGTGGCTGGGCACCGGCTTGGGTGGAAAGATCAGCCGGATGTCGCCACCCCCTGACCTATAAAAGCCCCGGGCGCGAGCCCGGGGACTGCGGGAACGAGGGCCACCCCGGCTGCCATGCCGCCGTCCACGCTGCCCTTGTGATAGACGACCCCGCTCGAGCCTGGCTGGCCAATTGGTGCGCTACGTCACAGTCCCCCAGCTCGCGCTGGGGGCTTTTATTGCCGCATCGTCCGAGCCGAACATGCGGGCAATGGGGACTGTCCCCGCCCCGGGACGCTGTCGCCACGCACACGCCCGGCTCGGGCCGGATAGACACCGCGAATCGTGGCCGGGAGAATAATGGCATGAATATCGATCACATCCTCCGCACATTCGGCGACGGTGGGGTCGAGTATCTGCTGATCGGAGGCATGAACTTCCTGCTGCGGCACGAGCCCGTGCTCACCTACGACATCGACTTCTGGATTCGTGACACCGCCGCCAACCTCGACCGCTGCGACAAGGCCCTGCGGAAGCTCGACGCCGCCTGGGGTCCCACCGAACAGGACTGGCGGCCGGTCGCGGCGCAGCCAGGGTGGCTGGATCGGCAGGAGGTGTTCTGCCTCACGAGTTTCAGCGGCGCGATCGACATTTTTCGCACCGTGAAGGGGCTCCCCTCATGGGCGGAATGCAATGCCCGGGCCTACGCGGGCCAGACTGCCGGGGGCGTGCTGTATCGCGGGCTCTGTGACGAGGATATGCTCGCCTGCCAACTGGCTCTGCCGCCCGCAGACCGGCGGCGAAACCGAGTCGAAGACCTCAAGCGGGCTCTCGGTCGCCGCGGCCGCCAGGATGACACGACCGCATGAGCACGCCTGTGAACGAACCGCAGACGACGGCAGCCGACGACCTCGCGCGGCGCGAGCATGACCGCCGCGAGCGGGCCTGGATCCCGGCGGCCCGCTGGCAGGCGATCCAGGAGACGATCCGCTGGGCCGAGACGCAGGCCACTGCCCGCCGCAACACGCCCGCGGCCTGCATTGCAAAGGAACGCCGCAAGCGGTGATCCGCCGGATCGAGGGCGACGAAAGGGGACAGTCCCCTGCGGGGCCACGCGATCCCGCTCTTTCCCGTCGATCGGGAGATGCCGCTCGCAATCGTCCTCGAGCCACCGGCGACATCGACCTCTGGGTGCGCCCCAGCGATTGAAACGCTGCCCGTCTATGGCGGGCCCGAGAACGCTGTGGTGCCCCAACGAGCCGGATGTCGTGGATGGCGCCGCGATGTGATTGGGGTATTCTCGACATTTCGGCAGTCGGTCGGTCCCCCAGAGTTGCCATGCCACTCGTCACGATCCGCAACGTCTCGCTCCGGTTCCGTGGTCCGCCGCTGCTCGACGACGTGAGCTGCCACATCGAGGCCGGCCAACGGATCGGACTGCTCGGCCGCAACGGCGCGGGTAAGACGTCGTTCATGCGGCTGCTGGCGGGAACTGTTTCCCCCGACTCGGGCACCGTGGCCTTCACCCCGGGGGCAACCGTCGCCCTACTCCAGCAGGACGTGCCCCTGGATCTGACGGGCCCGGTTCGCGGGGTTGCCGCAGCTGGACTGCGAGCCCGGGCAGGCGAGGAAGCCGGATGGCAAGGGGATCAGGCCGTCGAGCAGATCCTCACACGGATGGGACTCGTTGGCGATACGCCCTTTGAATCCCTTTCCTCGGGAATGAAACGGCGGGGGCTGCTCGCCCGGGCGCTCGTGTCACAGCCCGACCTGCTCCTGCTCGACGAGCCCACCAACCACCTCGACATCGAGGCCGTCGAATGGCTGGAGGAGTTCTTGAGCCGCTGGCGGGGAACGCTCATGTTCGTCACCCACGACCGGGCGTTTCTTCGCCGCGTAGCCACCCGCATCCTGGAGATCGACCGCGGCCGGCTGTTCGACTGGTCGTGCGACTACGACACGTTTCTGCTCCGCAAGGAGGAGGCCCTTGCGGCGGAGGAGAAGCAGAACGCGCTGTTCGACAAGAAGCTGGCCCAGGAAGAGGCCTGGATCCGCACCGGCATCAAGGCCCGCCGCACCCGCAACGAGGGGCGGGTGCGGTCGCTGGAAACGATGCGGCGGGAGCGCGGGCAGCGCCGGGACGTAGTGGGCCGCGTGACGCTCCAGATCCACGAGGCGGAGCGGAGCGGTGCGCTCGTGGCCGCCCTGGAGGGCGTGTCGTTTCGACGGGAGGCGCGGCCGATCATTCGCGACCTCTCCACGACGGTGATGCGGGGCGACCGGATCGGCATCATCGGCCCCAACGGCGCTGGCAAGACCACGCTCGTGCGGCTGCTGCTCGGCCAACTGGCACCCACGGAGGGCTCCGTACGGCTCGGCACCAACCTGCGGATCGCCTTCTTCGACCAGCTCCGGGATCAGCTCGACGACGAGAAGACCGTGGCCGACAACGTGGCCGACGGCTACGAGACGGTGCAGATCGCCGGTCAGACCAGGCACGTGATCGGCTACCTGCAGGATTTTCTATTCGCGCCCGACCGCACCCGCACGCTGGTGAAGTTTCTCTCCGGGGGGGAGCGAAACCGCGTGCTCCTCGCTCGGCTGTTCGCCAAGCCGGCCAACCTGATCGTGCTCGACGAGCCCACCAACGACCTCGACGCCGAGACGCTCGAGATGCTGGAGGAACGACTCGTGGAGTTTGCGGGCACCGTGCTCGTGGTGAGCCACGACCGCGCATTTCTCGACAACGTTGTCACGAGCACGCTCGTGTTCGAGCCGACGGCAGGCGCTCCGCCGTTCACCGTGAAGGAATACGTGGGGGGCTACGCCGACTGGCTCCGGCAGCGGCGGCCGTTGCCCGCTGCGACCGGCGTGCCGAAGGCCTCTGCTGGAACCCCGGAGCCGCAGACGCAGCCCACGTTCTCCCGCAGCAAGCTCTCGTTCAAGGAGCGGCGGGAGCTCGACGCCCTGCCGTCTCTGATCGAATCGTTCGAGGCGGAAATCGCCACGGCCCATGCGGTGATGACCGCAGCCGACTACTACCGCCAGCCTGGCGACGTGCTCGCCCGCGACCAGGCCCGGCTCCGTGATCTCGAAGCCCGCCTCGCCACCGCGTTCACCCGCTGGAACACCCTCGAGCCGGGCGCGGGATAGCCCGCAACCGGACGCGAAGGGTGCTTGCCGTGAATCGGAGCCGGCGCGGCCTTTCGACAGATCACCAGATACCGACTGGCCTCTCGGAGTGATTCGTGGGTCACAGTGCGTGGTGCGGGGCGGCCGGGTGGCATGGTCGGCGGGGTGGCCTTTGTTCCCGCAGTCCCCGGGCTCGCGCCCGGGGCTTGTATGG
>JBBEEF010000100.1:0-4526 GCA_040880915.1 Pirellulales bacterium | reverse complement strand
ACCTGGAGGGGACAGTCCCCGTTTCCTGTGCGTCAGGGGAAACCGGGGCCATCAGAGCAGTCGCGACCGGCGGAGAAACACGAAGACCCCCGCCGTGATGCAGGCCGAGAGCACCCAGAAATAGGTGTAGCCGTGGGGCCAGTCGATTTCCGGCATCACCACGAAATTCATCCCGTAGACCCCGCAGAGAAAGGTCAGCGGTAGGAAGATCGTGCTCACGACGGCCAGGCGATTCATCGTCTGGTTGGTGCGGTGCGACATCACCGTGAGCGAGAGGTTGAGGGCCGTCTCGAGGATCTCGCGATCGGCGGCGATGTCGGACAGGAGCCGCTCGAGCGACTGGATCATGGCGGCGAGAAAGGGTAGTGTTGCCTCGCTCACCAGCACGGTCTTCCGGGACGTGAGCTCCTCGAGCGCCCGCCGCACCGGCAACACCCGCCGGCGGAGCGTGAGGAGTTTGGCCGACACCGCGGCGACCGAGGCGAAGGCCGTCTGATCAAACTCGTCAACCAGGGCCCGACGGGTGTCCTCCACCTCGTCCTCTAGCCGGGTCTTGACGGTAAGAAATTGCTCTACCTGCTCATTGCAGAGCTCGTAGAGCAGAAAGCTCGGCGTGGCGGCATGCTGTTCGAAGTCGTACACGTAGTCGCGGCGAGCGGCATCGAGGACCCCATTGGGACCCCGATGAACCGTCACCAGAAACCCTTCGCCGATGACCACGTCGAGCCGCTCGCCGGGATCGTCAGGGCCACAGGCAGCCCCGCCCAGGAACGTGAGCTGGAGAAGCTGATCCGTCCGTCGCAGCGCGGCCGGCGGCGGTGACCGGAGCTTGGCGTGGTCGTCTACCAGCTGGCGGAAGTTGACCCCCGGACACGCCTGCGGGGGCAAGGTCGTCTCGATCAGGTCTGCCTCGACTACGGCCACATCGACGTCGAGCCAGACAAACCGGCCGCGGTCGATCTCCCCGCGGATCTCGCTCGGGTGGAGAAGTCCCCGCGACCGATCACGGAAATCGAGAAACTCGCTGCGAATGCCGGCCGGCCGGAGACCGGCTTCTCCAGCGGCGGGATTCGTGTGCGATGCGACGGGGTTCATCATGGCGGTGCGGCCTTGTGGCAGAGCAGAGCCTACACGCCAGGGCAGGCTGGGGAGAGGCCGGGGGCTGTCGAGCAGGCCGCCGGTGACTTGCCTCCAGGTGGCTAGCTTACCGAGGGCCGCCGAGTGAGTGACCAACGGCAGCCGGAGAGAGCCCGGGATTATCGGCTCGCGAGGTCGCGGCGGGCCGCCAGCCGCTCGAACTCGGCCACCAGATCGACCGCCAGGCCCGCCATCGCAGCGGCGTGGTCGGGCCGCGGCTCGGGCAGGCCGGCCGCCGCCGACATGCTCACCTGGGAGAACAGCGGGTTTTCCGTCGACGCTTTTCGTCCGGATCACCCTCCTCGACCGCGGTGTGCCCAGCTATTTTCAGGGTCTGGAACACCTGCTGCGGTATTGCGCCCGGCCCCCCTTCGGCCTCGAGCGACTCTCCGTGATCCGCGGCCCAGCCGGCCGCATCGCCAAAGTCCGCTACGTGCTGCCGCGGCACAAAGCCGCCAACTGGGTCGGGCCCCGCCGCGGCCGAAAATCCACGCGGCCCGGGTGGGTGAGGAGTTTCCGCTCGAGTGCCCGAACTGCGGCGGCGACATCCGGCTGATCGCGTTACACCAAAGCCGGGGACGATCCGGAAGATCCTCACGCATCTGGGCGAACCGCTCGAGCCGCCACCCGTCTCTCCCGCTCGTGGCCCGCCCGCCGACTGGGGCACGGTCTACGCCGACGCGAGAAAAACGCCACCGAAACGCCACCGCACGGGGATGCGCGGCGTTTCGTTTTGGCGAACCGCCTCCGGACGGCCGAAACGCCCAATCTCGCTGCTCAAGGGAAGTCCGTCAGCCGGAAGACCGTTTCGGAAGTGCCATTGACCGGACTATCCTTAGGCTCACAGGTGTTCACGTCTACCCCTCGATGTGGTAGTCTGTTGGCCTTTCGCGATGGAGTGCTACTGCCGATGTCGACCGACCTGCCTGCACCAGGCGAACCAGCACCGGGGCTGGTGCTCTACATCTCGCCGGACGGCTCTGCCCGGCTCCAGCTGCGGATCGAGCACAAGACGCTTTGGCTGACGCAGCGGCAGTTGGCGGATCTCTTCCAGAAGTCGCCGCCCACGATCAATGAGCACATCCAAAACATCTTTTCCGAGGGCGAATTGCCACCCGAAGCAACTATTCGGAAATTCCGAATAGTTCAGGCTGAGGGTTCCCGAACGGTCGAAAGGCTCGTGGATCACTACTCCCTCGACGTGGTCATTGCCGTTGGGTATCGCGTCCGCTCTACCCGCGGCACCCAGTTCCGCCAGTGGGCGACAAACACGCTTCGCGAGTACCTCACCAAGGGCTTCGCGATCGACGACGAGCGGCTCATGGCCGGCCGCAGCCTCGGGGCCGACTATTTCGACGAACTGCTGGAGCGAATCCGCGCGATTCGTGCCAGCGAGCGTCGCTTCTATCAGAAAATCACCGACATCTACGCCACAAGCATCGACTACGACAAAGATGCGCCGATCACGCAAGACTTCTATGCCACGGTGCAGAACAAACTGCATTGGGCCATCCACGGCCGCACCGCCGCCGAGATCATCACCGAGCGTGCCGACGCCACGAAGCCGAATATGGGTCTGACGACGTGGAAAAACGCACCGGCAGGCCCGATCCGCAAGGTCGACGTCTCGATCGCGAAGAACTACCTCTCGCCGAAGGAGATGGAAGCCTTAAATCGTGTCGTCACGATGTATCTCGAGTATGCCGAAGACCAAGCGATGCGGCAGCGGCCGATGCACATGGCCGACTGGGTAACCAAGCTTGACGGCTTTCTCGAGTTCAACGAGCGAAACATCCTGACGCACGCCGGTAGCGTTTCAGCGGACATGGCTCGACAACACGCCGAACAAGAGTTCGCCACGCACGAAGCGACGCTCCGGATTCGCGAAGCGACGGAACCCACGAGCGATTTCGACAAAGCGGTCGAGCGAATCAACAGGCTGGAGCAGCGACCGCTCGCCGCAAAACGGCCGGCTCCGAAGTCCCCGAAGAAGGCCGTCAAGAAAAAACGTGGTCGCCGCCGAGGCGATGACAACCCCTGACGGAAGGCTTCCGAATCCAATGCCCGCGCCGGACCGGAGTTTTGGCTAGCTTACCGAGGGCCGCCGAGTGAGTGACCAACGGCAGCCGGAGAGAGCCCGGGATTATCGGCTCGCGAGGTCGATCGGCAACCGGCCGCTTGTGCGGCCGATGAGAAAGGCGGTCGGCACGGGCCCCTTCCCCTTGACCACGATCTCACCCCGTGGCACGGTCTCAAAGGCCTCGCCCACCAGCGCCGCGGTGGTGACCGAGAGATGAATCCGGCCCGGCTCACCGTGGGCTTCCATCCGGCTGGCCAGATTGACGGTGTCTCCCCAGAGGTCGTAGGCGAAGCGGTCGCGGCCGATGACGCCGGCCACCACCGGCCCCGAGTGAATCCCGACCCGCAGCCGGATCGTCAGCCCGCGGCGGGCCGCCAGCCGCTCAAACGCGGCCACCAGATCGACCGCCAGGCCCGCCATCGCAGCGGCGTGATCGGCCCGCGGCTCGGGCAGGCCGGCCGCCGCCATCCAGGCGTCGCCGATGGTCTTGATCTTCTCGATCCCCTGGGCGGCGGCCAGCTGGTCGAAGGTCGTGAAGATCTCGTCGAGCAGGGCGACCAGCTCCCGGGGCTCCTGCCGGCCGGCCAGTTCGGTGAAGCCGCAGAGATCGGCAAACAGGACCGTCACCGCCGCGTGCCATTCGGCGATCACCTGCGGGGCGGCCTTGAGCCGCTCGGCGATCGAGCGAGGCAGGATCGCATACAGGAGCCGGTCGGCCCGCTCTCGTTCCCGGGCCAGCGCGGCATTGGCCTCCTCGAGGGCCGCGAAGGCGGCATTGCGTTCGACGAGCCGGGCATGGGCCTCGGAGTGGAGCCGCACCCGGGCGGCGAGCTCGAGCCGGTCGGGTAGCTTGACGAGATAGTCGCTGGCCCCGCTGGCGAGCAGCTCGGCCTTGACCGCCGGCTCCTCCACCGCCGAGAGCATGATCACCGGCACGTGCTCGGTCTCAGGAAGCGCCCGGTAGCGACGAACCATCTCGGCCCCGTCGATATCGGGCATCACCAGATCCTGGAGGATCACCGTGGGGCGGATCTCCCGAGCCGCGGCCAGGGCGGCGGCGGCCGTCTGGTAAAAGTGGACACTGACGTCATCCCACCCGGCGAGCAGCCGCTCGACCGACCGGCCGACCAGCTGCTGGTCGTCTACCACGAGCACCCGGTGCCGCCTGCCGCCTGCCTCGATGATGGTCGGCGACGGGGAGGGATTCATGGTCAGCCACGAGCCGGACGGGAACAGTCGCCCGCGAGTATAGTCGTGATGACTTCCAGCCGCTGGCCGCTCCAGAGCCCGCCGCGTCGCCGCCAAGAAA
>JBBEEF010000099.1:0-4590 GCA_040880915.1 Pirellulales bacterium | reverse complement strand
AAGGCCGTTGAAAAGCCGGTGGCCGGACCGGAGGGCGGGGAAAAGGGGGTTGATTCAGCATCCCCACCAGTCCGGGCCATTGGCCGCTCCAGTTGGCGACGGTCAGGATGGGGCCGCGGTGGGTCGTTAAGCCCGGCAGGACGTGGTGCGAATATTGCCAGACCGCCTCCGCGACGATCAAGGGAAGGTCGGGGTCGATGCCGCGGAACACCTCGATGCCTTCGCGCTGGCTGGCGATGAAGCCGTGCCCCTCGCGCCGCTTGAACGGGTGGGCGCGCTTGACCTCGTATCCTTCGGCGGCGAGGGCGTCGGCGAGCTTTCGCTCCATGTCCCGCTGGGCCGGCCAGCAGGTGCGGTTGGCGGCGGGGCGGAGGTCGCCACTGGCCACCAGTTGGATTTCTCGTCGGGCCTTCATCGGGAGCGGATGGTATCGGCGAGGCTACGATAGTCGTCGTAGATCGCGTTGTAGAGTGGGGAGTCGTGTCCGGGTTTCAACGTCCTCGCGTCGGTGGTGGAGGTCATGGCACGGATGGCCGCGGCCGCATCGGGAAACGCTCCCCCGGCGAGCGCCCCGAAGATGGCCGCCCCGAGAGCCGGGCCCTGGCGGGCGGGCGGGATGGCGATTTCCTCGCCGATCACGTCGGCGTAGATCTGCATCAGGAGAGGATCGTGATGCGGCAGCCCGCCGGTCGCGATGAAGCGCTTCACCGGCACGCCGCCTTCGCGGAGCAGGCCGATGATCCAGCGCAGGCCGCAGGCCGTGGCCTCGATCAAGGCGCGGTGAAGATGGGCGGGACCGTGTTGCAGCGAGAGCCCGGTGAAGGCTCCGCGCGGGGTGCCGTCCATCCACGGGGTGCGGCAGCCGTTGAACCAGTCAAGGCAACGCACGCCTCCGGCACCGGGCGGCAGGGCGGCGGCCTCGCGCGAGAGCCGGCTGAAATCGTTTTCCCCGGCGAGGCGGCGCAGCCAGTCGAAGGCGTCGCCGACCGCGGCCTGGCCGGTTTCGTAGCCGTGGAAGCCGGGGAGGATGCCATCGCGCACCACGCCGGCGACCCCGGGGATCGTGGCTTTCACCGTGCTGTTCAGCATGTGGCAGGAGCTGGTGCCAAGCACCATGACCAGGGTGTCCGGCTCCGACGCGCCGGCTCCGGGAACGCCGGCATGGGCGTCGATCACCGCGGCTCCGACCGGGATTCCCGGCGGGATTCCAAAGCGCTCCGCCAGAGCCGGCGACAGCAGGCCTGCGGCTTCACCGGGCACGAGCATCCGCCGCGGGAGCTTCGCCGCTTCCGCCGGCAAGTGGGGATGAACGGCAGCCAGGTAGTCGTCCGACACCTCGCCTTCTTCCGCACTCCAGAGTCCCTTGTAACCGGCCTGGCAGGTGGAGCGGGCCGGCTCGCCGCCGGTCATCTGCCAGACCACCCAGTCGCCCGCCTCCATCCACCATGCGGTCGCGTCGGCGACCTGCGGAGCCGCTTCGACGGTTTCGAGGATCTTCGGGAAAAGCCACTCTTCGCCGATGATCCCGCCATATCTCGAAAGAAAGGATTCACCCCGTTCGCGGGCGACCGCCGTCATCCGCGCCGCCTGCGGGATCGCGCCGTGATGCTTCCACAGCTTCGGCCATGCCTGAGGCTCGCCCTCGAAGCCGGCGGCCAGGCACAAGGGGCGGCCGTTCTTGAGCAGCGGCAGCATGGTGCAACTCGTGAACGCGACGCCGATCCCTAACAGCTCGTGCTGCCCCGCCATGCCGACCGCTTCACGGATCGCCGTGGCAGCGGACTCCAGCCAATCGTCCGGATGTTGGAAGGCGGAATCCGGCGACAAGGGATCGCCGCCGGTCGGCAGTTGGCCGGTGATGACGCCGCGGGCGTAGTCGCACGACGCCGAGCCGAGTTCGCGGCCGTCGAGAGTCACCACGAGGGCGCGGACCGACAGGGTTCCGAAATCGAGGCCGAGCGATGCGTTCATGGGGTGGGAATTAGCCATTCGATGCGATAAAAGCGATGATTCCCTGCGGCAAGGGGGACATCCCAGAAGCACGAAGACTCCCCCGCCCTGCCGGTGAGGAACGCTTCGATCCGCGTCCAATCCCGCAGGTCGCTGCTGCTGCGGACGGTGAAGACCGCGCCGGGACCTGAGGGCCAAGCCAGACGGAGCGAGCCATTGCCGGACCGCACGAGCGTGGCGGAGAAACGCGAGATCCCGTCGGCGGGATTCCATCCGAGGAGGAACTCGAGGCCGTTGGGCACTCCGTCGCCGTCGGAATCGTCCTGCTTTTCGGTCCCGGAGAGCCCGTCATAGCCGCCGATCCACGCGTCGTAGGGATCCACCGCCTGCATGACCACCATCGAGGCGTGCTGGCTTGTTAGAGGCGTGAAGGCGGAGGTCAGGGCGGAGCATTCGCGATGCCGCCAGATGCCGTGTTGATAGGTCACCACGTGGACCTCGCCGAAGAGTTCGACAGCGCTCATTGCAATCATCGACGGCAAGCCGGACACCAGTCCCGCGAGCCCGCCGTCGCCGGGCGAGAGCCGGTTGAGGTAGCCGCCGTAGCCGGCGACCCGCAGCGAATCGCCATCGGCAAGCAGGCCCTGCGGAGCCCGGAGATCGCCGCGCAGGATGCGGACGAACTGGCCGGCTGCATTGAACTCGTAAACCGGCCGGTTGATGCTGTTGGTGGTGCCGCGCGAGGAGACGCAGAGCTTGCCGCTCCACCATGCCAGGCCGCGGGCATTGTCCAGGACCCATGCCGTCGCACCGGTGCCGCCGCTGCGGTCGATGAAACGTAGGAAGGCCGAGCCGTCGGTGGCCAGGCGGAACACGCCTTGACCGGCGGATGCCCCGAAAGCGGTGCTGAAATAGAGCAAGCCGTCCGGTCCCACCGCGAGCTGCTGGGTATCCGCCGTGGTCCATCCTGCGGCGAGCGCGGGACCGGTATTCCGGGTGACGAGGGTGGTGATGGCTCCGCTCTGCGGATCGATGCGGTCGATGCGGCTGAAGCCGGCGCCGTAGAGGAAGCCCTGATGGAAGATAAGCGATTGATAGGCACCCGAAGTCAGTTGCCGTTCGAAGGTCCACCCGCCCGTCGCCGTGACCTGATAGAGATCGACCCCCGCCGATCCGGCCAGCGCAACGCGCGCCCGGTTCGCCATGCCCGGCGGCGTGCTGCGCGGGCGCAGCGGGTTGGAGCCGGCCAGGAACTCGTGGCGGTTGGTGAAGCCGTCGTGGTCCGCATCCTCGTCCGGAGCCAGGTCGCCATCGGTCGAAAACGCATGTCGCCAGGGGCCCGGGAGATCGCCGCCCGAAAAGTCACGGAAACCGCGGATGCGATGGAAGGTCAGGTGGTTGGCATCGTGATAGTTCGCGGCGCCGCCCGCGGTGTCGATGAAGGCGCTGCGCGAGGTGGCGATCAGGTCGTCACCATCGAACTGCCATTCGACATACTGGAAGCCGTGCCGCGTCGGGTCGGGATGCGAGAGGACGGTGCCGTGATCGGTCCATGCGCGGAGGTCGGCGGACGACGCCAGCGAGAGGGTGTTGCGGGTGCTCGCCGGATGGCGGCCGGCTTGGAAAGCAGCGGGCACCCGGTTGGCGAGCGACCAGTAGCGGTTGCTTGCGGGATCGTGTCGGATGGCGAACTTCTTCGCCCCGCCCGGCATTTCGACGAAGCCCGACGCCGGATTGAAAGACGTCGTCAATCCGTCCGCAGAAACCCCGAGCATGGCGGCTTTTTCCGGATGATCGGGGTGATCGACTCGCAGCAGGTTCACCAGATTGCCGGCGGGATCGACCACCGCGTTACCTTCCAGCCAGCCGCCGAATCCGCCGCCGAGCCAAGACGACTGGCTTGGAAGCAGGTTGCTCAAAGTCCATTGCCCGGCATCTAACAAGTCCGCGCCCGCCGGGATTGTCATCATTCCGGATCGGAAGTTCGGTGCCCAGCCGCTGGCCGGATCGCGTCGCTCCATGGCGCGCCAGAGGCGGCCGCCGTGCTCGATCACCGGCATCGGGGCGCAGTGATACTGCCCGCCGCCGGCGAGCAGGCCGGTGCTCGCACTGCCCGGCGAGGTCCAGGTGATTCCCCCGTCCAAAGAGCGGCGGATCACCACGTCGCCGTATTGGCGGTTCACGCCTAACAGGTAGAGCGCCCCGCGGTGGACGAAGAGGGTGCTCCAAAACGCGCCGTTGACCACCGCGGCGGGAGCCCAGGTCAGCCCGCGGTCGGTCGAGCGGAAGACCCGCGTCACGGCGCTGGTGTTCATCGAACTGCCGCCGCCGAACTCGTCGTGCGAGGCCACCAGCGAGCCGTCCGCGAGCTTCGCCAGGCCGGGCGAGCCGACGTATTTGTTCGAAGCCGACGGGGAATACGAAACGAGGGTCCCAGGCAGGTCCGGCGAGACCTGCGCGACGGCCGCGAAGGGCAGGGCCAGCAACGCGAGACATGGAATTCGGCAGCGCATGGAATGTTCGGCGAGTTCAGCGGGCCCGGCGGCGGACGAGCAAGGCCAAGGTTGCTAGGAATTTGCTTTTTGGAGAAGGCCGTTGAAAAGCCGGTGGCCGGACCGGAGGGCGGGGAAAAGGGGGTTG
>JBBEEF010000098.1:0-4666 GCA_040880915.1 Pirellulales bacterium | reverse complement strand
TCGATCGCCGCCCGTGCCTCGGAGTCCGGTTCCTCCCGATTAGGGCAATGGCGGGTTGGCGTTCGGTCCCGCAGTCCCCGGGCTCGCGCCCGGGGCTTGTATGCCGCCGTTGACGCCGCTCAGCCGGCTACCGAACGGGCGGCAGGTCAACCGGCCGGTCATCGGCGGTGACGGGCCGCTCGGCCGCCGGGGAACCGGCCGGCGGCAGCGTGGCGAAGACCTTTTCATCGCGGAGGTCGGTTCGCTCGGCGAGCAACTCCGCCTCCGCCTCCTCGAGGGCCTGCTTGCGTCGGCCGGGGAGCACAAGCCGCTCGCCGGCAAACTCGACCCGCTCGTGGATGTCGCCGTCCTGGAATGGGCCGGTCCCCACCACCCAGCGGTCCCTGGTGTGGCTGTCGACACGGGCCAACCCGCTCTGCCAGACGGGCCGCCCGCTGGCCCGCTCATAGGCGAAGAGATTGACCTTGGCGACGCCCCGTTGGTCGGTCCGCTTGAAGATCGCGAGTTCAGGGATCGACGTGCCGTTGCCCATGAACGAGACGCTCGTGGCCGGCACGCCGAGGAGAACGTCGTTGCGGTCGGTGCCGATGGCGCCGGCCCGGGCCTCGACGACAATCGAGGCATCGTCGCGGCCGTTGGCGAGGCGGCAGCCCGAGGCTAGGAGCTGATGCCGCAGAGCGCTGGTGAGGTATTTGCCGTCGTTGACCTCGTCGAGAATGGCCGTGTCGAGGAACACGCTCTGACCTGCGAGCGGCCGCATGTCGACGTGCATCACGGCCCGCTCGACGGCGTCGGAGATGAGCAATTGCTCGGTCGCCGTCCGCTTGGAATCACTCCAGCGGGTCGTGCCGCAGCCGGTGGTGGCAAGCGCCGCAAGCACCGCGATCAGGATCGGCGGGATCTGCGGCCGCGGATGATGGGCAGGCATGGGCATCGGGGTTCTGGATGAAGGAGCAGGAAAAGTAGCGATGCGGCCGAACGGATGCCAGCCGCATTGCTCGCGGCCGATCTGCCCGGCAGAGGGAACCATAGCCCCGGGCAGCCCGGATTGCCCAGCTTGCGCACCTGAGTCCAGACCCCGGTTCACCGGTTGACGCTCGGCGTCGTTCGTTGCTACTCCCCCCAGCCCAGGTTTTCCCGCGAGGCTCCGATCCATGCAATTCGTTCGCCGAGTCATCCCGCTTGCTGTGATCCTCTGCGGCCTTGCGGTTGTCACCTGCGGGGCCCGAGCCGACGAGCCCGACACGCCGCTCGCGCCCCCTGACCGGTCAAGCCCCCGGGCTACGCTCCGCACATTTGTCGACACGCTCGACGACTTCTACGACCGATTTTTGAGCGAATCGCCGAGCCCCGAGGGCCGTGTCCGCGGCCGCCGCCTGGCGAAGACCGCGGTCGGCTGTCTCGATCTGAGCAATGTCGCGCCCTCGCTGGTCGAGTCGGGGGGGCGTGAGGCCGCCGTCAAACTTAAGGAGGTGCTCGACCGGATGCCGCTGCCGGCCTGGGAGGAGATCCCCGACGCGGACGGTGTCCGCGAGAACACGCTCGCCCGCTGGCGGCTGCCAGGCACCGAAATCACCCTGGCACCCGTTGCCGAGGGGCCGCGGGCCGGGGAGTGGCTGTTCACCGCCGACACGGTCGATCGAGCTGCCGACTTCTTCCACGCCGTAACACATCTTTCATACCGGCCTGATGCGGGCACTCCGGGCCTCCACGATGTCTATGTGCACTCGCCCGGCTGGATGATTCCGGAGGCCTGGATTCATGCCCTGCCAGCCTGGATGCGGGCCCAGGTGGGAGAGCAGTCTATCTGGCAATGGCTGTCGCTCGCACTCCTGCTGGCGACGGCAGTGGGGGGCGTGGCGGTGGCGTTCCGGATTGCCCGCCGGGCCGCGGTCCGGACTGGCCTCGTGGCCCACCTCCTCGCCCTCGCGGCCCCGCTTGTGATGGTGGGCGCCTGCACGCTGCTCGACGAGCTTGTTACGCAGCAGGTGCGGATCACCGGGCCGCTCATGTTCTCGCTCGAGACCTGTTTCCAGGTGGCCCGATTCGTGGGCTGGATCCTGCTTGTGCGGGCGGTGCTCGTGCGGCTCTCGGAGTTTGTGATCCATGCCCGGCGGCTGCGGCCGGGCACGATCGACACCCAGCTCATGCGGCTCGGGTTCCGGCTCGTGAACTTCCTGGCGACCGCCTGGATGGTGATCCTGGGCGCCGACTCAATGGGCTTCTCTGTGACGCCCCTCATCGCCGGCCTCGGGGTCGGCGGCCTGGCGGTGGCACTCGCCGCCCAGCACACAATCGAGAACTTTATCGCGGGGCTCGTGCTGTTTGCGGACAAGCCGGTGCGGATCGGTGAAACCTGCCAGTTCGGTGACCTGCGGGGCACCGTCGAGCAGATCGGCCTGCGGTCTACCCGGATCAGGGGTATCGACCGGACGGTCATCTCGATCCCGAATTCCGAGTTCGCCAAGCTGCGGCTCGTCAACCTGACGCGGCGTGACAAGATCCTCCTCAAGACGCAGCTCGGCCTGCGGTACGAAACCACTGCCGACCAGTTGCGGCATGTGCTCACCGGCCTCAGGGAGTTGCTCGCCGCCCACCCGCGGATCGACACCGACAGCATCCGGGTGCGGTTTATCGGCTACGGGGCCTATTCGCTCGACGTCGAGGTCTACGCCCTGGTCCACACAAACGAGTGGCCCGTTTTCCTGGCGATACAGGAGGATCTGCTCTTGAAGGTGATGGATGTCATCACGGGGTCGGGCTGCGGCTTCGCCTTCCCCTCGCAGACCCACTACATGGCGAGCGACTCAGGTGTCGACGCGACCCGGCGGGAGCGGGTGGAGGCGGAGGTTCGCGGCTGGCGACAATCCCGGCAGTTGGGGGTGGCCGGCTTCCTCGACGAGCCAGAGAATGAACAGGGGAAGGCGGCACCGGAGCCCCATCGCCTCTACCGCCCGGCGGCCTGAGATCGCATGATCCAGCTCGGCACACGCTTGCCCACGAGGTCAAGGCGATCACGCAGCACGAACTGGCGGTGGAACGCGGCCCGGATCGCTGCACGGCGACGTACATCGTGGACATCTAAAGGCAGCCATGGCCCAGCCTTCCAACCGCGGCTACGACGGGCCGCTTGAGCGGCTCGACGAAGTGACCCTTCGAATTCCCCGTTCGGCGCGGCCGGGGATGCTCGTGGACGGCCTGATCTTCGCCGACGAGCGGCTCGAGTCGCTCCTGCGGGCCGACCGGGCGGCCGAACAGGTGGCCAACGTCGCCTTCCTGCCGGGCATCCAGACTGCGAGCCTGGCGATGCCCGACATCCACTGGGGCTACGGGTTCTGCATCGGCGGCGTCTGCGGCACCGACCCGGCCGCCGGCGGCGTCGTCTCGCCCGGGGGCGTGGGCTATGACATCAACTGCGGCGTGCGGCTTGTGCGGACAAACCTCACGCTTGCTGATGCCCGGCCGCTTATCGTGCCGCTGGTCAACCAGCTTCTCCGCGACATCCCCGTGGGCGTGGGGCAGGGGGGGAGCCGCGTGTTTCCGCCGGACGAGTTGCGCCGGCTCATGCGGGAGGGCGTGCCCTTTCTCGAGCGGCTCGGGTTGGCGACAGCCGACGACGTGGCCTGCACCGAGGCTGAGGGCTGCATCGCCGGAGCGAAGCCAGAGCTCGTCAGCGACCGGGCGCTCGCCCGCGGAGCGGACCAGTGCGGTACGGTGGGGGCGGGCAACCACTTCATCGAGGTTCAGGTGGTGGACCGGGTGGCTGACGAGCGGGTGGCGGCCGCCTTCGGGCTCCAGGCCGGTCAGATCTGCGTGCTGATTCACTCGGGATCCCGCGGCCTCGGCTACCAGGTCTGCGACGACGCCCTGCGGGCGCTGCGGGGGGCGCCGGCCAAATACGGGATCCACCTGCCCGACCGGCAGCTCGTCTGCGCGCCGGTAGACAGCCCGGAGGGGCATGACTATCTCGGCGGGATGCGGGCGGCAGCCAACTACGCCTTCTGCAACCGGCAGCTTCTCATGTGGCAGGTGCGGGAGGTGTTTGCTCGCGTGTTCGGGAGGCCCTGGGAGACACTCGGCATGACGCTCCTCTACGACGTGGCCCACAACATCGCCAAGCTCGAGGAGCATGACGTGGCCGGCACGCGGAAGAGCGTCTGTGTGCACCGCAAGGGGGCCACGCGGGCCTTCCCCGCGGGCCACCACGACATCCCCGAGCGGTACCGTGACGTGGGGCAGCCGGTGATCGTTCCCGGCGACATGGGGCGGGCGAGCTGGGTGCTCGTGGGAGGACCGCGGTCGCTCGAGCGTTCGTTTGGCACGACCTGCCACGGGGCGGGGCGGTGTCTGTCGCGGACAGCCGCCACCAAGGCCGCACAAGGCCGCGACATCAGAACCGAGCTCGAACGGGCCGGCGTGATCGCCCGGAGCCGGAGTCACGAGGGGCTCGCGGAGGAACAACCGGCCGCCTACAAAGACGTGGATCTGGTGGTGGACGTGGTCCACCGGGCGGGGCTATCGCTCAGAGTTGCCCGGCTCACACCGCTGGGCGTGATCAAGGGATGACAAGCCGGCCCGGTGGCCATGGCCGGTGGCCCCGCAGCCGTCAGTGGCTCGCGGCGGCCGCGGGCCGCTCCCACTTGGTCTCAGGCCGGCCGTAGTCGCG
>JBBEEF010000097.1:0-4670 GCA_040880915.1 Pirellulales bacterium | reverse complement strand
CGTGCTATCTCGACGGCGTTGGAAACCGAGCGCAGGCAGGATGCCGAAGCGAGGTTTCCATCGAGCGAGCGGAAGGCAGGATGCCGAAAGCGAGCGTCCGGCGAGATGGCACGGGCAACCCCGACCCACGGAAGACGTTGCCTCGTGCTATCTCGAGCCGGCCGTGCCATTCGGCTCTAACCCGATGAGCCCCAGTACTCTGGCTCGTTGCCCGCTTTCCACTTGATGTTGCATCCCAGGCTCGGGGTCTGCGCGGCCAGCGGTGGGCGGCCCGCCAGCAGGGCATCGAGGGCTACCCGGAGGTCCGAGCCGGTCACCGGCACGTCGTTGCCGGGGCGACTGGCATCGAGCTGGCCCCGATAGACGAGCCGCCGCTGGCTGTCGAAGAGGAAGAAGTCGGGCGTACAGGCTGCTCGGTAGGCCTGGGCCACCTCCTGGGTCTCGTCGTAGAGATAGGGAAAGTGATAGCCCCGCTCCTCGGCCTCGGCCACCATCTGCTCGGGGGAGTCGGCCGGGTGGGAGGAGACGTCGTTGGAACTGATCGCGGCGAAGCCGATCCCACGCGGCAGGTAGTCGCGGCCGAGCGCAGCAAGCTGGTCGGCCACATGCTTCACGAACGGACAGTGGTTGCAGATGAACATCACCACCGTTCCCTGCTCGCCGGCGGCGGCGGGGTAGTCGACCATCCGGCCATCGACGTTGGGGAGTTCAAAGTCGGGGGCGACGCTGCCCAAGGGCAGCATCGTGCTCGGGGTGCGGACCATGGGGCAGACTCCTCAGCTCGACGGGTCGGTACTCGGTGCCAATCTTACGAGGTCGCCCGACACCGGTACACCCGGCGGGCGTTGGCGGTGGTGGCGGCAGCGATGGCGGCAAGTGGCTCGCCGCGGGCCAAGGCCAGGCAAGCGGCAGTATGCACGACGTTGGCCGGCTCGTTCCGCTTGCCCCGCAGGGGCTCCGGTGACAGAAACGGGCTGTCGGTCTCGACGAGCAACCGCTCGAGAGGAACGGTCGTGGCCACTACGCGAAGGTCGGCCGCCGAGCGGAAGGTCACCATCCCGGCAAAGCCGAGGAAGAAGCCCAGGTCGATGGCCTCGGCCGCCTCCGGCGCGGTGCCGGTAAAGGAGTGGAGGATCGCGGCGAGCGGACCTCGGGCGAGCGCTTCCCGCAGCATGGCGAGACAGTCGCTGGTGCTCTCGCGGGTGTGGATCACAAGCGGCAGGCCGGTCCGCTGGGCGAGGCGGATGTGGCGGTCGAAGAAGTCCCGCTGCACCTCGGGCGGGGCTGAGGTGCGATACCAGTCAAGGCCCGTCTCACCGACAGCTGCGACCCGACCTCCCTCGACGAGCCGCACGATCCGATCCCACTCGTCCGGGTCGGCCTCGGCGGTGTCGTTGGGGTGGATGCCGGCGGCCGACACGAGCCCCGGCTCACGGGCGGCCAGGTTTGCCGCCGCTTCGCTGTCGAGGGCTCGCGTGCCGATCACGGCCATCCCGGTCACTCCCGCGGCCCGAGCCCGGGAGAGCAGGTCGACCAGATCGCCTCCATATCGCAGCGGATCGAGGTGGCAGTGGCTGTCGAAGAATTCCATCGCTCTGTCTCAGGTTTGTGTCGTGAGCGGGGTTGGACGCAGCGGCCCAAGAGCCCCAGGCGGCCCCTCACGAAATCAACGGCCTGCGGGCATGGCAGCCTACAGGGGAACGCCGCCTGGCTTCGGTTCCAGGCCGGCTCGCAGTTTCGCCGCCAGGCTGACGAGCACATCTGTGTGCTGCCGCACGCTCCGCAGGGCGTCCGCGGCGAGGTCGGCCGCGGCCGCGTCGTCGGGCGTGGCGGCGAGCCGCTCGAGCTCCGGCTGCTGCCGGCCGAGAGCCTCTACAACCCGCGGCAGGATGTGCCCAAGGTCGACGTCGTGCCAGGCGGTAAACGAGATCGGATAGGCCACCCGCGGGCGGGCGAGGTCCCGCTCGTCGAGGACTAAGGCAGCCCGGTCGGCCACATTCCGCAGATCGGCCACCAGATCGGCCAGCGCCAGCCGGATCTCCTCCGGACCGGGATAGCTCCAGAGGCCGCAGTCGGCGAGAAACATCGGCAGCGAAGGCTGGATGAGGCCGACCAGACGGACGAGCGGATCAACTGGCATGGCAAAAAAAGGTCCGGGCCGCGGGCGGGTCAGAGGGCGAACGAGCCGGCGAGTTGGGCGTAGCCATAGAGCTCCGCCCAGAAGATCCCGAGCAGCACCACCGGAATGGATAGCGCCGTCACGAGCACCCCAGAGAAAGTCACCGTTGGCTCCGCCTCAGCCGGCTGGCCCTCGGGGGGCGGGTCGAACGTCATCACCTTGAGCACCCGGAGATAGTAGAAGAGGCTGATCACGGTATTGAGACCCCCCACGACCAGGAGCACGAGCATCAGCGGCTGCTCCGCCCCGGCCCGGATCGCGTTCACGAGCGACGAGAAGACGAGAAACTTGCCCACGAAGCCCGCCAGCGGGGGCAGGCCGATCAGGCTCACGAGCACCACCACCGTGGCCACGACCATCCCCGGGCTCGTCCGCACCAGTCCGGCGTAGGAGGCGATCTCCTCGCTCCTTAAGCTGTTGCGGAGCACCGCCACGATCGCGAAAGCGGCGAGATTCATGAACGCGTAGGTGGCGAGGTAGAAGACGAGCGCCGCCACGGCCCGCTGTCCGCCGTCACCCGTCGTGCCGACCAGTGCCGTTGCCGCCGCCACGCCCATCATCAGGTAACCGGCGTGGGCGATCGTCGAGTAGGCCAGCATCCGCTTCATGTTGGTCTGACCGTAGGCCGCAAGGTTGCCGAGCGTGCAGGTGGCCACTGCCATGACGCCCACCACATAGGCCATGAAGTGCCGCACATCTCCGAGCCCCTCGGCCACGATGCCCGCGGCGGCATCGCCCGGCAGCGTGCCCAGGCCGTACACGATCCGCAGGACAAGCGCCACCGCGGCCGTTTTACTCGCCACGGAGAGGAAAGCGCCCACCTCGGCGGCCGCCCCCTCGAACACGTCGGGGCACCAGAAGTGAAAGGGCACGGCCGAAAGCTTGAAGGCCAGGCCAACGGCGAGCATCAGCCCGCCGAGGAAGAGCACCATGATCTCGCCCGTGGCCGTACCCTCGCCGATGACTCGGCCCAACTCGGCGGCCATGCTCGGGAAGTGGCAGGTGCCGAGCACACCCGCCAGGAGGCTGATCCCATAGAGCATGATCCCGGCAGCCCCGGCCCCGTAAACCGCATACTTGAGGCCCGCCTCCGAAGCCGCCTTGCGGCCCTTGAGGATCGCCGCCAACGCGTAGGAGGGCACGCTCGCCATCTCCACCGCCATGAACACCATCAGCAGATGGTTGGCCGAGGCCATCAGGCACATGCCCAATGTGCCGCCGAGAACAAGCACGTAGAAGTCGGCCCCATCCTCACGGTCGGGGATGCCCGAGACCTTCGTGAACACCACATAGAGGACGAGGAAGGCAGCCAGCAGGAAGCGGATCGCGGCGGTGAGCGAGTCGAACACGAGCAGACCGCCAAAGAGTTCCTGGCGAAACTCGGCGACCTGCCACAACCCCTGGAGATCGGTCCAGGCATACCAGGCCGCGAATCCGGCCACGCCCAGAGCGACCGCGGCCGAGTCGAACCAGCGGAGCACCGGCAGCATCCGGCACAGCAGCAGGAGCACCATGCCCGCCGCGAGGGTGGCTTCCGTGCGAAACAGCGGCAGCGACACGCTGAGCGTGTCGTTGATCGTGCCGGAGACGAGGCTTCCGAGGTCCATGGGCTCACTCCCCGGCCAGCACGCGGGCAGCCGGCTCCGCGGCGGTCTCGACCGGCTGCGTCGCCGGCCAGTCGGGCCTCACGACGCGGGTCCAGTTGGCGAGCGTCTCGACCTGCCGGTTGACGGTGGGCGTCACGTAGTTAAAGAGCAGCTGCGGGGCGACCCCGAACAGGATCGCGAGAAACACCAGCGGCGTCGCGATCGCCAGTTCGCGGCGGGTGATGGGGGTCAGGTGGTCGCCGTGGGGGCCCTTGTACTCGGCTCCGAGGTAGACCCGCTGGATCGCCCACAGGATGTAGCCGGCCGTGAGGATCACCGTGAAGGCCGAGATCACGGCCAGGATCTTGCTGTAGTTCCAGGCCGAGAGCGTGACGAGCACCTCGCCGATAAAGCCACACAGGCCCGGCAGACCGAGGCCGGCGAAGAAGACCGCGATGGCGAGCGCCGAGTAGACCGGCATCCGATTGAAGATCCCGCCAAACTCGTCGAGGTTGCGGTGGTGCACCCGGTCGTAGAGCACACCCACCATGAAAAACATGCCGGCCGACGAGAAGCCGTGGGCGAGCATCTGAAACACCGCCCCGTTGACCCCCTGGGCCCAGGCGTCCGAGCGAAACTCGTTGCCCGCGACGGCGCTCCACACGCCCAGCCCGAGCATCACGTAGCCCATGTGGCTCACCGAGCTGTAGGCCACCATCCGCTTGAAGTCTTTCTGAGCGAGGGCCGCGAAGGCCCCATACACCATCGACACCACGCCCAGGCCGCACACGAGCCAGGCGAGCGTGAGCCCGCCGCCGGGGCAGATGGGATAGCAGATCCGGAGGATCCCGTAGCCGCCGAGCTTCAAGAGCACGCCGGCCAGGATCATCGAGATCGGCGTGGGG
>JBBEEF010000096.1:2203-4691 GCA_040880915.1 Pirellulales bacterium | reverse complement strand
GGGCCAGCAGGCAAGCCCACCACCCCGGCACCCCACCAGCAATCAGGCCACGGCGTAGAGGGGCTCCGAGACCGGCGTCAGGGTGCTGATCGAGACCTTCAGGTCGCTGACATCGGTCCGGCCAGCGCGGCGCATCTTCCGGGAATTCAGGAAGTCACGGAGCATGTCGCCCTGAAATACCTCCGGCAGCTTCAAGGCATGAGCAGGCTGGAAAACCGAAGGTGCAAGAAGACATCTTCGAAGAAGTTGTCGATCGCAACCATCCGGAAGCACATCCGGCATTTGTCAGGAGCTTGGAATCGGGTTCGCGAAGGCCATTCTGCCCGTGTTGGCGGTCTTGCCCCTCATCAACTCGTGCAGTCCAACCCGTGGCAGGCCATCCGCAACAATATTCCGCAGGTTCTTCTCCGCGATGAGGACCCGGTGCAGTTCGAGCTGGAGGACAACGACCTCGGGCTGTTCCTGGACCAATTCAAAGATCGCCCTGTAGGCGAACTCTTCATCATCACGAGCTTGTGGTGTTGGGGACGGATCAAGGAAATGGCACGGATGGAGTGGAGCTGGATCCAGGATGACTACGTGGTGATCCCCAGATCGAAGGCCAAGAAGGGCCGGGGAAAAGTGGCCCGGCTCCCGCCCTCGATTCGGGAACGCCTGGAGTCCATCCGGGATCCCAAGAGCCCCTATGTCTTCGCCCGTTGGGTCGAGGACGTCAGACGGTTCGCAGGACATCCGACGCGCATACAACGATTCGCGCCGAGTCGAATGGTCGGGCAGATAGAGAAGTTGATTGCTCCGATCGCCGAAGCCATCGGCCGCCCTGAAATCACCCATCACGCCCTGCGGCGAACGGCGATGGAACTTGGAGAAGAAGCCGAACTGCGACAGGCCGAAAAGACGTCTGCCGAGAAATTGCAGACCACCGGGGGCGACAAGCGCAGAAACTATACCAAGGGGCTGGGCAGGAAGGCCTTCAGATTGGCCGATGGCATCTCCACCAACCTCACGACGGCCCTCAACGATTATCCGGTGCTTGCCGCGAGACTGGGATGCGAACCGGTCAAAATCTTGCTGAGCGGGAGGCAGAGGCCCAGGCCAAAAGGCTGACGCCCATCCAGCGGCAGAGATTGGCAAGGAAACTTCTGGAAGGCGATGCCGCCGGCGATGGCCAAGGCGTGGCCTGAATCGCCCTCTTGTCTCGAGGCCGCACGAGCCAGCCCCGTGGCCCCACGCGCGATCTCCCCGTCATGCGAATCCGTTTCCCAAGACCTGAGTTATGGGTTCGGAATGGGTTCGCGACTTTGTCCTCGGGAGCCGCCCAACTCCCGAGGACTCAAAAACCCCTTGTTTTCAAGAGTGCCGGAGGTGGGACTTGAACCCACACGCCCTTGCGGGCAACGGATTTTGAGTCCGCCGCGTCTGCCATTTCGCCACTCCGGCCTCGGGCGGCAATAGTCGAGGAGGACGAGCCTACGCCGCCGTGCGGCCGGTTGCCAGCGGGAGACCGCGGCGGGCGGGCCGCTACAATAGTACGGGACGTTTTCCAGCCGGTGGCCCTGGTTCGCCGCCGCCGTCCGTTCACCCCGTGAGAGTCGCCCGTGTCGATCAGGGACGCCTACGAAAACGGCCGCTTCGGCCTTTCATTCGAACTGTTTCCGCCCAAGACGCCCGAGTCGGAGCGGGCGATGTGGCTGACAGTCGCCGAACTCATGGCCTTCGAGCCGGCGCTCATTACCTGCACCTATGGCGCCGGTGGCTCAACCCGTGGCACCACGCTCGATGTGCTCCGCGGAGTGCGGGAGCGGCACGAGGTGCCCGTGGCCAGCCACCTCACCTGTGTGGGCAGTAGCGTGGACGAGCTGCGGAGCTATCTCCACGACGCGGCCGCGATCGGGGTAACGGCGATCGTGGCCCTGCGGGGCGACCCGCCCAAGGGGGAGACGGAGTTTCGCCAGGCCGCCGGTGGGTTGAGGTATGCCGCGGAATTGGTGACGCTCGTCCGCGATGAATTCCCCGACTTCGACATCCTCGTGGCCGGCTATCCCGAGACCCACCAGGAGGCCGAAAGCCCGGTTACCGATCTCACCAATCTCAAGCGGAAGTGTGCTGCCGGCGGCGACGTCGTTGTGACCCAGCTATTTTATGACAACGCCGACTTCTTCCGCTTCCGCGACCGCTGCGTGAGCCTCGGCATCACCACGCCGATCGTGCCTGGCATCATGCCGGTTACGAACTACGCCCAGATCCGCCGGATCGCCAGCCTCTGCAAGGCGACGCTTCCGGAGGCGTTCACGCAGGCCTTCGAGGCGGCCGGTGACGACGAGGCGGCCCAGTTCGAGGCGGGTGTGGCCTACGCGGCGCGGCAGGTCGAGGAACTCGTGGCCGGCGGCGTAGCCGGAATGCATTTTTACGTGCTCAATAAGTCGCCGGCCACTGTTCGTGTGCTCGAGCATGTTGGCCTGCGGCCGGCGTGACGCGCTAGGGCGGA
>JBBEEF010000096.1:0-2103 GCA_040880915.1 Pirellulales bacterium | reverse complement strand
CTGTTCGTGTGCTCGAGCATGTTGGCCTGCGGCCGGCGTGACGCGCTAGGGCGGAGGGCGCGGGCCGGGGCGCGGGCAGAAGTACCGCGGGCCGGCGCGCAGAGTCTTAGCGCGGGGGCTGGTCGTCGTCCATCGTGCGGATATAGCGCCTGAGCCGCTCCAGTTCGTCGCTGACGTGGCGAAGCTTGAGCATGTTCTCCACCCGCTTCACAAGCTCCACGCGGTTGACGGGCTTGGAGAGGAAGTCGTCGGTGCCGGCCTCGACCGCCCGTTCGATGTCGCCGAGCTCGCCCAGGGCCGTCACCATCAGGATCATGATCGGGCTCGTGGCCGGATCACCTTTGAGCCGCTGGCAGACCTCGAAGCCGGAGAGCTTGGGCATCATCACGTCGAGGAGGATCACGTCGGGGTGGAAAACCGCCACCTTGTCGAGCGTGTCGGCCCCGTCCACGGCCGTGGCGATCTCGCAATCGACGTCGGCGAGGTAGGCCTCGAGCAGCTCACGGTTGGGCTCGTTGTCGTCGGCAACGAGGACGCGAGCCCGGCCGGCGGCGGTCGGGTCGGCGGAGGTGGAGCTCGTGTCTGGCATGGGATGCTCGGGTTTCGGGAAACGGTCGGACGGGGCCGGGCCGCTTCGACCGGCCGGGTGGATTACGGAGCCTCGAAGAGCGATTGGCTCTTCACGATTGCCAGGTCGTCGGGGAACGTGTGGAAGGCCTGCACGAGCAGGCTCCGCGGCCGGGTTTCAATCTCGATCAGGCTCACGGCGCCCAGCGACAGCCTTCCCCCGGCCTCGAAGCGGTGGAGGAGTCCGCGGCGGCTGCCAGTGGCGATGAGCTCCTCCTGAAATGACCAGAACAGTTCGGCCGCCACCCGCTCGAGCTGGAAACAGGTCTGGTAGGTCGCCCCGCCGCGGCACTGCACGCGGTCGCTTCGCTCGCCGCTGATCCGGTGGGAGAGCAGCCGCCGCTTCTGCGGCAAAGGCTCGGTGGCGGCAGCGGCCACTTCGGTGAGCGTCGTGCCGGCTTGCCGCCAGGTGACGACATGGCCGGAGCCTGTGATCACAACATGCGCGGAATAGCTGCCACGGTCGATCGCGCGCGAGACGCAGGGCTCGTAGAGCTCCGGGTGGAGCGGACGGCCGAACACCTGAAAGACGAGCTCGGCCGCCTTGGGTCGGAGGGAAAGCACGCGTGAGGAAACTCCACTGGAATTTATGGGGGCCGAATGGTGCCGGCACATCGCCGGCCATCCGCCCCAACCGATCTCAAGTATACGGGGGTTTTTCGTTCCTCAACAAAGCGGCTTCGCAGCCGCCCCACGGGGCTTTTCCGGCCGCGGTCAGGCCAGGCCCACGAGCATGTCGTAGGCTGCGTGTGAGCCCGCGGCGATCCCGAATCCCCGAACGGTGAACAACACCGCGAAGAACACGCCGGCCAGAAAACGAAACGTGAAACTGTAGGGATCGAAGGCGTCGCCGAGGGGTCCGACGTAGTGCGCGAGGCTGAAGAGCAGGCTCGAGACAACCACCCCCCAGACCGCGGCCGAGATTGGCCCTGCCCCGAGCCGAGCGAGCATCCAGACGAGCACCGGCAAGAGCATGAGCCGGAAGAGCACCTCCTCGTAGAGCCCGGCTCCGCAGAAGGCGATCAAACGGGCAAAAACCCCCTCGCCAACGCCGGCCGCAAGCGGCCAGTAGCGGTCCTGCAGGCGGGCGATCCCCACCAGCGCCGCGGCCCAGAGGCAGCACTCGCCGGCCATCGCCACGAGGATGCCCACACTGCACTTCCAGCGGTCATGCTCCACGTGGTGCCAGGCCAGCAGCCCGACGATCGTGAGGACCGGCAGCAGGAAATACTGGCCGAATCCCAGGCTGTCGAGCAGGGTCCGCAGCCAGACATCAGCGCCGTTGCGGGGCGAGCCTCGCCCCAACATCAACACTCCCCCCTCGTAGGCCGCAACGAGCGGCAGCGAAAAGACGAGGCTCGTGAGCGGTGTGCGGGAAATGCTCCAGTAGGTGTCTTCCGCCGGCTGTTCGGTCTCTCCGGGAGATCCGTGGCCGGGAATGCTGGGAGACCCGTCGGCGTCCGGTCGGAACAAATC
>JBBEEF010000095.1:2807-4756 GCA_040880915.1 Pirellulales bacterium | reverse complement strand
GCAGTCCCCGGGCTCGCGCCCGGGGCTTGTATGCGGGTCGAGGGGCTTGCATGCCAATCGAGCCGGCCTTGCAAGCGAGCGCGATCCCATTCGGCACGGCGTGTGCCCCATACAAGCCCCCAAGCGCAAGCTGGGGGACTGCGACGTGGCGCACGGCCGGGCTCCGCCATTCACACGCGGTGCCAACTCTGGGCGGCATGGCAGGCGGGGTGGCGTTTGGGCTCGCAGTCCCCGGGCTCGCGCCCGGGGCTTGTATGGCCGGGAGGGCTTGCCGTCAGTTCCCGATGTATTCCTTGAGAAAACCCTTGAACTGCACGAGATGCCCTTCCTCGTCGGCTAGGAGCCGCACGCACAGGTCCTGCGTTACGTAGTCCTCGCCGTCTACCGCCCTGATGATCTTCTTGTACTGCGCACAGGCGGCCTCTTCGGCAGCGATCACGCTCTTGATCACGCCACACACGTCGGTCGTGTCGGTGACCGGCTGAATTTGGGAACCGAGCGTGACCCCCTTCGAACCGGGGATATGTCCGCCGAGCTGCTTGATGCGGCTGGCGAGTTGCTGGGCGTGGCCGATTTCGCCGCCCACATCGGCGCTCAGCGACTTCTTGATCTCTTCGGCCCGCACGCCGTCGAGATTCGTGCTGTTGGCAAGATAATTCATCACAGTCTCGAGCTCCATGCTGTAACTCTGCAGCAGGAGGTCGATGGTTTCCTTTTGGCTGATAGCCATGAGTGGCTCCTAACGAAGGTGGGCGAAGAGGTCGTGACAGAAAGCCGCGACACAACCACTATTCTACGGGCCACGTGACGCTGCGGCCAGTGGATCGCCTTAAGGACGAGCGGCCGCGGGCTCAAGCCGCTCGATCCGCCGCAGGAGCGCTCCTGCCCCCTGCCGAACGTCGGCGATCGCGTCGTCGCGGAGGGCGGCAAGGGCGGCCGTAACCTGTTCTGGTGGGGGCTGTCCCGAATCGTCCACCAGGATGCCCACGCCCTTGAGCGCGTTGACAACCACCATGGCCCGTTTGTACCGCTCGGACTGGGACTCCGAGTCACCTGGCTGGGCGGCCACGTCCGGCAAACCGAGCATCTCCGAAAGCGTTTCCCAGGCGGCCGTTCCCCCGAGCCGGGCGAGGCCGAGCGCGGCGTTGTAGCGAATATCGTCGTCGCCATCTTCGCAGAGTTCCTCGAGCCGGCCTCGGGCCCCGTCCCCGCCGACGACGCCGAGTGAGTAGGCGGCACTCGACCGCAACCCCTGATCCTGCGAGCGGGTGGCGGCCATGACCGCCGTGGAGACCGCCGCGGGGTCGGAAAACGAGCGGCCGGCCGCCGAAAGATTGAAGGCGAGCACGGCGATCGCTTCGACGGCCGCCCGCGAGATTTCCGCCTGGTTCTCCGCCGCAACGCGGGCCACGAGCGGAGCGGCCGCCTCGGGCACGGCAAACTCCCCCAGCGCCCGGCAGAGATACACACACAACGTCCGCGATTGCTCGCCACCATGACCGCCCCCGGACGGACGGCCGCTCTTGACCTCGTCGGCAAGGATCGCCGCCAGTTCGTCGGCCAGGGCCGTGTCGGCCTTGAGCGTCGCTCCGCCGGGCCCGCGGAGATCGTTGGCCAAATTCAGGGCAGCCTGCCAGCGACCCTCGGTGTTGCGTCGAAGCGTCCGCACATACGACTGCGGATCATTGCCCAACTGGGCCAGCCAGTGGAACGCGATCCAAACGGAGACGATGATGCCGACAATGAGTGCCGGCACGAGGAAGAGTTGCACGAGAAACGAGGCGCTGGGAGGCTCGACCGGCGGCAGGGCGTTGTCGGGTGAGAACTCACGGCGGGAGGGATCGGCCATCACGAGCACCAGTTCCGGGCGTGTCGGAGGCAGCCGCCACGTGAGTCAAGTTTAGGAGACAGCCCCCGTGCGTCAAACCGCCGCGGCCGAGACCACGGCC
>JBBEEF010000095.1:0-2707 GCA_040880915.1 Pirellulales bacterium | reverse complement strand
CGGCCACCGCCGCCGTTTCCGGGTCGGACCCGGCCCTGCGGAGCAGGTGGCTCGAGGTGAACCTGCCCCGGGTTGAAGAGCAACTCGCGCTCGACGAGGCGCTCCTCGAGGAGGCGCACGAAGGGCGGCTGGCCGTGCCGGTGGCTCGCACGTGGATGGCTTCCGAGCTTACCGTGGTGGTGGGTTCGTCGAGCCGGATCGACGACGAGGTCGATCGCGACGCCTGCCGTCGGCTCGGTGCACGGATCGTGCGCCGGCCGAGCGGAGGGCTGACGGTGGTGCTCGGCCCCGGCTGCGTCATGTGGTCGGTGGTGACGCCACTCACGGGACAGACCCCGGCCATCGAGCGGATTCATGCGTCGATGCTCGACCCGCTCGCCGCGGCGCTTGTGGAGGCTGGCCGGCCGGTCGTCCGGCGGGGATCGAGCGACCTCGCCATGACCACGGTCGACGGCGACCGCAAGGTGTCGGGCAACGCGCTGCGGGTCCGCCGCGGCGGGGTGCTTTATCACGGCACGCTGCTGGACGACTTCGACCTCGATCTCGTCGGGCGTGTTCTGCGGCATCCGCCCCGCGAGCCGGCCTACCGCGGAGGCCGCGGCCACGACTCGTTCCTGGCGAATCTTGGCCTGGGGAGAACGTTGCTTGAGGCGGCGGTGCGAGATGCCTTCGCCGCTTCCGACACGCTCGATTCCTGGCCGTGTGAGCGGGTGGCCGCGCTCGTGCAGGAACGCTACGCACGCCCCGAATGGACTGAGCGACTCGGGTGAGGGACTCGGGTAAGGGACGTGGCTGAGCCAGCCCGCCAGCGGAAACGGTGCGGCCTACGGCGAGTTGGCAATCTGGGCGAACTCCGCCGTCGCTGTGGATTGGAGAGGGGGCCGAACGCGGTGTCATCAGCGGATGGATTTCCGGTCGATCCCTACCACCGAGCAGCGGCGGGTACGGAAAACAGGCGTAGGGCTGGTTCTCGCAAAGTCAGCCTTTCGTCACCGGGTATTCCCCGGTAGGTTTCCGGCCCGATCGACATGAGGTCGATTCACTAGCCCGCAACAGGAGGTTGCAATCCATGCGCCTGCATATGAATGCCGCGGACGTCCGCGAGCTTGTCTCGAGCCACTTTCTCAAGCTGGGTGCCGAAGTCGACGACGTCGCCGACGTTCAGGAAAACATCCGCATCGATCGTGGCCGGTGTGTGGCACGGTGCTATCGGGCGACCGAGATGTTCGCCATGTGGCTGATCGACGTGGGCGTACTACAGTTTTACGACGCCGAAGGCGAAATGCTGCACACGGTGAATCTGTTCACCGAACTCTTGCCACAGCGGGCCGCGGCCTGACGTTCCGTCAGGCTGAACATTCTCAGAGAACAAGAACGCGAGGGCGGTCCGGGGGGATCGTCTGCGCTCGGTCGCGTCAGCGGCCGGGCCAGGGAGTTGCTGATCATGCTGTCGAAAAGCGTGCCATCGCCGCGGTTGTCGATCGTTATTCCAGCCGCTGATACAGCGGCCCTCGAGGACACGCTCGTGAGCGTGCTCGAGAACCGTCCCGCCGACTGCGAAATCATCGCAGCGCTCGGCATGCCATACGACGATCCGTGGAACATCGGCGAGGAAGTGCAGTTCGTCCAGGCTCCCACTGGCACCGGAATGGTGGGCCGCGTGAATCTCGGCGTGGCTATGAGCCGCGGCGAGGTGGTGCACGTGCTCGCGGCCGGCTGGAAGGCGACCGAGGGCTGGGCCGACGCCGCGCTCGGGCACTTCGACGACCCGAACGTGGCAGCGGTCGCTCCAGTGGGCGTGGCGGCGGACGACCGGGGCCGCGTGGTGGCGGCGGGCGTCCGACGGACAGCCGGCGGCCGCGGTGTGCTGACAGTTCCTTCACGGTCCGTCGAGCGGGTCGATTCGTTTCGGGCCGAGGCGGTGGCGGCGCCGGCGGCGCCCGCGCTCGAGGCCGGCTTCTGGCGGGCCGATGTTCTGTCCCGCGGCGGGTTCGCGACGGCCTGTGGTGACGAGCTGGCGGCGGCCGATATGGCGGCGTTACTCAGCTGTGCCGGGGAGTGTGTCGTGCTTCAGCCGGAGAGTCGCGTGGTCTGGGGACAACCGGCGAAGCGGCCCTCATCGTTCGTCGCCGGGATGAACGCCGAGCGATTGTTCTGGCGGTCGTTGCCCGCGCATGCAGCGCTACCCGCGCTCTTGGCACATGCCTTCGAGATCGTGCGGCATGCGGTGGGAACCGCGCCGATGGGCATGCTGCCGATGCTTGCCGGCCGGCTGATGGCGGTTGTGCAATTTGGCTCCTGTCTGCCGCGGGCCCGCGAACTCAAGGCCCTGCTCATGCAGTCGGCACCGCCGGCCACTGCCGGCGGCGAGGGCCCGGGAACACTACGGATCGACGCTGGCCACGCCCTGCCCTCGCGGCCGCACAGCGGGGGGTCTCAGGCCGTCCGGCCCGAGCCTTCGGCCGAACCACCGTTACGGCGATCGGCCTGACGCGGGCCGGCTGCGGCTCCTACCCCCGCGGTCATTCGGCTGGTAGGATTCTGGTGTGGCGGCCGGCGAGTGGCGGAGATTCATCGGTCGTCCGCATGCCCTCGTAGCTCAATTGGATAGAGCGTCAGCCTCCGAAGCTGAAGGTTGCTGGTTCGAGCCCAGCCGGGGGTATACCGAAGGGGCTGATTGTGAACCCTCAACACGTTGACAGCGCGA
>JBBEEF010000094.1:0-4765 GCA_040880915.1 Pirellulales bacterium | reverse complement strand
GCTCGCGCCCGGGGCTTTTATGGGGCGGCGCGGAGATCGCGCAGAGATTCCTCCCCCATCACCGCCTCGGCCGACCGGCGGCCGCTCACAAGCGCGCCGTTGATCGACGCGGTTGTGTTGTGGTCGCCGGCGAGCACGAGGCCGCGAGTGAGCCGCACCGAGGCGGGCCGCTGCCGCCGGGCGGCCGGCGACTCGTCGGGCAGGGCATGTGGCACCGCGATCGTGGCGAGGTGCCGCCAGCGACGGGCCGTCTCGCCAAACCAGCCGGCCGCCTGACCGCGAACCGCGGCGACAAGCTCGTCGCTCGCCGCCTGAAAATCCTCCCGCAGCGACACGGTTACGAGGGTCGCACCGGCTGGTGCGTAGCCCGCTGCCACGCCCGACGGCACGGTGAGGTTGTCGATCGGCCCGGCGGCCTCGGCGTTGACCAGGAGCGTGGGCGTCTCGAGCGGCGGCCGGTCGGCCGCGAAGGCCATGAGGCGGGTCGCCTTTGTGCGGCGGCCCGTCCATCCGCCCCGAAATTCCGCCGGCACGAGGGTCGCCGCCGCAGCGAGATCCGTAGCCAAGACCACGTCGCGGGCCGCGAGCGTGGTGCCGTTGGCGAGGTCTACCCGCCCCGGAGCCACGCTGCGGACGGCCGCGCCGAGCCGTACGCAACCCTCCGGCAGGCCCGCGGCTAACTGGGCGGGGATCGCCGCCATGCCACCGGCGGGCAGGCAGGCCTGACCGAGCGCGAACATCGCGAAGTCGAAGAGGAACACCGGCGCCGCCGTGGCAAGCGATCGCTCGAGGAAAACGCCGCCGAAGAAGGGTACGAAAAACCGGCGGATGAAGCTGGCGGAAAAGCCGCGGGCGGCGAGTTCCTCCGCGGTTGTTCGCTCGTTGACCTCGGACAGGGCGTCCGGATCGAGCCGGCCGGCACGCAGGCCCGCGACCGCATCGTGCCGCAAGCGGGCCGTTCGCAGGCCGTCGGCGATGCCCACGGTGCCAACGCAGACCGCAGCAATCGCGGCCAGCGGCTGCCGCCAGGGGTCGGCAACCCGACGCAATTTCCCTCCCTCCGCCACCAGGGCGCCCGCCTCGAAGCGGCCGAGTCGCAAGCCCGCGTGATCGAGCTGCCGGCGACCCTCGGGATAGGCATCGTTGTAGACCTGAAAGCCGCGGTCGATTCGAAAGCCCTCGACCGTCTCTGTCGCCACCCGACCGCCAACGCGATAGGCCGCCTCGACGACGATAACACTCCGCCCTGCGCGCACGAGTTCACGGGCACAGGCAAGCCCCGCGAGCCCCGCTCCCACCACGATGCAATCGGCGTCGTTCATGGCCCCTTGCCTCAACCTCTGGCAGCCTCACCGGCGAGCACGCGGGCCAGCCAGCGGCCGGCGGCCAGACCGCTCGACGCGGCCCCCTCCACCCGCGGCCCGGCGAAGGCATCACCGGCACAGGCGATCGGCGGCGTGTGCGAGATGGCCACCAGCGGCTCCGAGATGATCGTTGTGGGCAGGGCAAACTTCCAGCGGTGCAGCGATTTCTCGATCACGGCGGTGGCCGGGTCGCCGTTGATCCAGGGCTGGGCATGGTCGATGAGCTTGGTCATCACCTCGTCAGGCGGCGTGTCGAAGTGTCGGCGACTGAAGGCCCCGTCGGCATGGATCGTGAGCACAGGCACCGGTGAGATGCCCTTCTGCTGGTTGTCGGCGATCCAGGCGATCGGTCCGCCCGCCGCCGCGTCAAACTGGATGCCGCCCGGCGGCGGCACACGGCTGGGCCGATCGAGGACGAGCATCAGGGCGAAGCACGGGTCGTAGGCGACCTGCTCGAGCGTGGCCCATGCGGCCGGCTCGGCGGACTGTCCCGCGGCGGCGGAAAGACCGCCGGCCGTCAGCAGGTCGAGCGACTGCGGCACCGGCGGCGTCAGGATGCAGCCCGCGGCGGAGAGCGTTGTGGTGTCGTCGAGCGGGATCTGCACCCGGCCGTCGGCCGTCGTGACTGCCACCGCCTTGACTCCGGTACGGATCGTGCACCGGCCGCCCGACGCCTCGCCGATGAGTGCGGCGGCGATTTCCCTGGGCAGGTCGGTCATCCCACGACCGCCCCGCCACCGGGCGTGGCCGTCGCCACCGTGAGCGCCGAGCGAGCCGCCTCGTGAGAAGCCGCGACACCACTCCATGACAGCGCCCGCCTCATGGGCCTCGGCCACGATCCCGCCGAAGGCCCGGCCGCGGACAGTAAAGAACTGCGCCCCGTGGTCGCAGACAGCCGAGCCGAGCCGCCGCGTGGCCATCCGGCCGCCGACGCCGCGGGCCTTTTCGAGGAGGATCACAGAGCGGCCGGCCGCCACGAGTTCCCGCGCCGCGCACAGCCCCGCGATTCCGGCCCCGACGACAACGGTATCCGAGTCAACCGTTCGATTCACATGCCGCTCCGGCTTCACGAGTGATTCCCGACGCCTCTCGATCCCAGCAGCTTACCCGGTTTCCTTTTCCGGTCGTCCCGGGATTTTTATGGGCGTGCGGTGCCTTCCGAAGATGGTGACCTTGTGTCCTTGGGGCCAAGATCGCGTGCTGCCAGGCCTGCTACCATGCCCCCCGATGAGCCGCTTCCGCACCACCCCCACCGACACCGCCGGAATGCCCCCGGGCATCCCCTACATCATCGGCAACGAGGCGGCCGAGCGGTTTAGCTACTACGGGATGCGGACGATCCTCACGATCTTCATGGTCCGCTACCTCTCGCTCATGTCCGACACGGTCATGCCGGCGATGAGCAAGGCGGAGGCCCAGGAGCTCTACCACACGTTCTCCTCGTGGGTCTACTTCTTCCCGATCCTGGGGGCGATCCTCGCCGACGCCTTCATCGGCAAGTACCGGATCATCATCCAGGTGTCGCTCCTCTACTGCCTGGGCCACCTGGCGCTGGCCTTGATGGGCGGGGGGGGGCTCACGGCCGAGCAGTGGCTGTGGGTGGGGCTGTTTCTGATTGCCCTGGGTTCGGGCGGCATCAAGCCCTGCGTCTCCGCCCACGTCGGCGACCAGTTCGGGAAGCGGAACCAGCACCTGATGGAGAAGGTCTATCAGTGGTTCTACTTCGCGATCAATTTCGGCTCGACGCTCTCCACGCTCCTGACCCCCTGGCTGCTCGAGTGGTACGGGCCTCACATCGCCTTCGGCGTGCCGGGGGTGCTGATGGCGCTGGCCACGCTCATGTTCTGGCTCGGCCGAAACACCTACATCCACGTGCCGCCGGGAGGCATGGCCTTCCTCCGCGAAGTGTTCAGCCGTGACGGGATCCTCACGATCCTGCGGCTGTCGCTCGTCTATCTCTGCATTGCCGTCTTCTGGGCGCTGTTTGACCAGACGAGTTCGGCCTGGGTGCTCCAGGCCGAGGATATGAATCTCCGCTGGCTCGGCCTCGACTGGCTCCCCGCGCAGATCCAGGTGCTCAACCCGATCCTCGTGATGGCGATGATCCCGCTGTTCCAGTTCCTGGTCTATCCGGCGATCAACCGCATCTTCCGGCTCACGCCGCTGCGGAAGATCGGCATCGGGCTGTTTGTGATGACGGTGGGCTTCGGGCTCTCGGCCGTTGTGCAGGGTTGGATAGACGACGGCGGCCGGCCGAGCGTGGGCTGGCAGTTCGTGGCCTACATCATCGTGACGGCCGCCGAGATCATGGTCTCGATCACGGGCCTCGAGTTTTCCTATGCGCAGGCCCCCAAGACGATGAAGTCGGTGATCATGGCGGTCTGGCTGCTCTCGATCTCGCTGGGCAACTACGTGACCGCCGCGGTGAACCACTGGATCCAAGTGCCCGGCGTCAACGCGATCGTGGCCCGGGCCGCCGATCTCGAACCCACGCCGCCGGGAAGCGAGGCGACCCTGGCGGGCTGGACGCTCCGCGTCACCGACACTGTGCCCGCTGCCGACTGGGCGAGCCGGCCCGACGACGCGGTGGTCCGCGAAATCCGGCTCGCCGGCCCCGACGAAACATTCGACACGCCCGACGACATTCGGCTTTCGTTCAATCGCTTCGCCGGGCTGCTCGGCATAACGACGCTGGAAGACGCCTCGCTTGCCGCCGCCAAGGCGAAGATCGACGCCGCCTTCTTCGGCTCCGCCGGGGCCGACACCGCCAAGGAAATTCCCTCCGACGAGGCCGGCAGAGCGCTCGTCGACGGCGTCGCCGACTCCTCCGGCCGCGGTCTCCGCTACCGGCGAATCACGCGAGACCGCTACCGGCTCGTAAGCGACGGCCCCGATGGGGTTCCCTTCACGTCCGACGACATCGTGCTCGCCGCGAGCGTCGTGCGGGCCGATCCAAAGGAGGCCGCGCGGCTCGCGACCAAGCCGCTCACCTGGAGGGAGAAGCGGCTCATCGAGCTCAAGGGAGACGAGGGCCGGCGGGAGGTCGAGGCGGCCCGGGGGGAGGCCCCGGCAACGACTGTGGCCGGCGAGACGACCGTCGGCGGCCTGACAACCCTCGAGGGGGCTGCCTACTTCTGGTTCTGGACAGCCTGCATGCTCGCCGCCGCGGCGGCCTTCGTGCCGATCGCCTTCTTTTACCGCGACCAGCGGCATCTCCAAGACGAACCCACCGCCTGAGGTGGCCAGGTGCCCTCGGAGATTCTGGCTAAGGCGGCGAGTCACAAGGCCTTCCTGTTGGCCATCCCGGCGTTGCTCTGCGAGCGAGAGGGGAGGATCGCCATCCCGTTCAGCACTGCATGTGGCATAGAAGCCCCCTGCGCCAGCTGGGGGACTGTGACGTG
>JBBEEF010000093.1:29001-30120 GCA_040880915.1 Pirellulales bacterium | reverse complement strand
GGAGGCGGGGCCGCGCGGGAAACCCACAGAGGGCAGCGACCATGGGCAGAGCGGCGGGCGGACGGGAGTAGTGCTTGTGCGTACACTGCTCGCGGGATGCCGCCCCCCGCCAGCAGGCCCCTCGTCCCGCAGCAATTCAGGTCGCGGGCGCTTCCGGTGCTCACGCCCGAGAAACCTGAATCGCTCGCGTTCTGGCGGCCGGAGGCCTTTTTCGCTGTCCCTCGACGGAGTCCGGGCTGCGGCATTCGCGGACGGCAGGAATCGCCCACCGAGCTTGCCGGAGCACTCGCTTGGCTGGCCGACCTGGGCAGCGTCGCGGCGGATCGCATCTGCCTCATGCCGCAGGAGTGAACGTGCTCAAGGCGATCCTCAATAATCGCGAATAACCGGGCATATTCCTTGAGCGGCCTACTTTGTATCGGCCGCCATCCTCTCCAGGGAATGTGCCATGCACGACTCTCTCACGAAGCACGCCGCACAACTCGCGCGGCTGGCGATGATGATCCGGATCGGCCTTGAGAGCGTCGAAGCCGCGATCCCCAGCATCAATGACGCGTCGGGCTGGGTAGTCTCATTCTGTGATGAGACGACCAACTTTCCGCCCGCTGCGAGTTTTCTTGGTGGCCTGATTTTTGGGTGTGCCTGTTGGTAGCCTCCGGCACGGGACTGGTCGTTCAGGGCAGGGGCGGCGCCTTCGGGTGCCGCCCCTGCCTTTTTCTTTTTCTCTTGGGGAAAGTCCCATGGTGAAGATCACCACATTCAACAACCGGCCGGTGCGGCATGTGCGATACATGCCCGACGGCACGGTGATTCTCAGACTCTACGAGCGGCGGTCAGACGGCCGTGCTCGCCATCTCCGCGTGTCGCTGCCCCAATGGCTGGTTGGCCGCGGGGTCTATCTGTTGGACAGCCACGCCTCGCGGCGGGCCCAGGCCCGGCAGTTCACCCGCCGCTGCGGGTGACGGCAGAACCGGGTGGTGGACTTCGGCATTACCCGCCGAGAATAGGTGCGTTTCCCAAACGGGTAATCCACCGTGGCTCCGAGGAGGAGCATGTCCGCGAGGTCGACCCCGGGAACGTGAAACGCACTCTGGCAGGCGTGGAGCGTGTCTGGCGGGC
>JBBEEF010000093.1:0-28901 GCA_040880915.1 Pirellulales bacterium | reverse complement strand
GGCTATCGAGAGATGCGCAGGACGTGGCTGGCTGAGAAAATGGCGGCCGGGGTTGTTGAAAAACATCTTGGCCGCTTTTTCTTAGGTATCAGTGACCTGTTCGCGGTTCGGCACGTCGCGGTCCACGAGTGCGATGCGGACGCTCGCATCGACCGTAAAGCCACTTGTGCTCCCCGGCGAGCATGTCGGCGGCCGCAGCGGCGTCGACGAGGCCCTACCGCCGAAATCAGTGAATCACGCGGCGGTGGACCTGCTCGGTGCCCACGTCGATCAGCATCGTGTTTCCCGATTCGCCGCATTTTTCCCAGGTTCCGCGGCACCCGTGGCATTCCCAGCGGTGATTGACGCGGCCTGCACGGACGGAGTCCGGATGTCCGATAAGACTGTGAGCGTCGGGCGTGGCACCACGATCACGCGGCCGGTTCTGCGAACCGGGGTCAGGGGAACGGGGGAAGGCTGTCGGCATGCGGGTATCCGTCATCATTTCCACGTACGATTCTCCGATACGGCTGGAGAAGGTGCTCTGGGGCTACGCCGTCCAAATGCATCGCGACTTCGAGATCCTGGTGGCGGACGACGGGTCGGACCAGCGGACGGCGGTCATGATCAAACGCATGCAACGCGCGACCGGCCTCGCGCTCCGCCACATCTGGCATGAGAATCACGGTTTCCGGAAGTGCACGATTCTCAACCGCGCGACGGTGGCCGCTGAGGGGGAATACCTCGTGTTCACCGACGGTGATTGCATTCCCAGACACGACTTCCTCGCGACCCACGTGGCGCTTGCCCGGCCGGGCCGCCTGCTCTCGGGCGGGTGCGTGAGGCTGTCACGGGACGTGAGCGATCGCGTCGGTCCCGAAGACATCCTCGCGCGGCGGACTGGCGATCTCCGCTGGCTCCACGCGACCGGAGCCGTGGGATCTCGTAGCCTGCGGATGCTCCGGGCGGGTCCGCGGCAGGCATGGCTGCTCGATCGCGTCACCACGACACGAGCGACCTGGAACGGCTGCAACTCCTCGACCTTCCGCCGCTACGTGCTCGAGGTCAATGGGCACGACGAGCGGATGCGATATGGTGGCCTCGACCGGGAAATGGGGGAGCGGCTCATGAACCTGGGCATTCGCCCGCTCCAGGTCCGCCACCGCGCGATCTGTCTCCACCTCGATCACGATCGCCCCTATACCCACCCCGAAGGCGTGCGCGCGAACCTCGCGATCCGAGCCGAGACCAGGCGGGCCCGGGCCGTTTGGACGCCTCATGGGATCGAGCAGGCCCACCGGCCCGAACGGCAACTTCGGGTGGCCGCCTGAGTGCCGGCGGCGGCCGGATCGGCCCGAGTTTCGTCTTGCCTGGTTTCGGGAGCGCGGGGTACCATCCGACCAATGAGCAGTGAGACGCGTTTTGGGAAGTCAGCAGGTTTCAAAAAGCAACCAAGGAGGCCATCATGAACGAGCCGAAGAAGGTCGAGTTTTCGAAGATTGAGTCGAGGAGCGAGCAGGTGCAGCGAATCGCCGACGGACTGGTCGGCAAGTCCGACAGTGTTTGGCCTGAGGACTTCGAGGCCTCCGGCGGCAAGAACACGCCCGGTGGCGTCGCCGACCTCTTCCAGGGCTGAGCCCGCGTTCAACACCCGAACGTGCCGTTCACGGGTCGTGGCTATAAGCGGCTGCGACCTGATCAGGACGCCCCTCGAACATGAAGGATCCTTCGTGTCCGAGGGGCGTTTGCACATCCACCCAAACTTCGCCACCGGTGCTCCGCCAGTGGTGACAAAAGGCGAAGTCCTCACTCAGGTAGCGGCCGCTCACCGGATGGATGAGCGTGTCGAAAAACGCCTGCATGCGTCGGGGTGCCACGGCTGCATCGGCGGCCGCTCCGGCAGCTCGTTGCGGTTCGTCATCGACATAGCTTTCGACGAGGCCCGCGGCGGCGATCGTCTTGAAGACGCGGCGGGCGATCAGCATGAACGCCGTGCCGACGTACGTCACCCGCAGAAACCCCGATTCCACGCGGCGATCAAACGTCTCGTGCGGGAATGCCTCCCCCGCCTGCCGGACGCTGAAGGCATAGTCGTTTGCGAGCCCCTCCAGGTCCGCCCCCGACCCGGCCCGGCCGAGCATGCCGAAGAGCCGATCCCAATCGATGACTTTCTTCGGCACGGCTCCCGCTACGAGCGGGCCGCCCTGCCGCACGAGCCGCAGCACCGCCTCCGGCTGGAAGCGAATGTCGGCATCGATAAACAGCAGGTGCGTCGCGTCGCTCTGCAGGAACTGATCAGCTAGGCGATTGCGGGCCCGGGTGATCAGACTCTCCTTGTCGAGCGTGGCCAGGATGTAGGGAATCCCCTCGGCGGCCAGCGCCGCGTTGAGTCGCAGGATGCTGAGGAGATACTGTCTGGTGACGATGCCGCCGTAACAGGGTGTACCGATGAAGAGCTTCATGTGTTCGCCGTGGGAAGGGTATTGTCTTCACGGATTGGAATTGGACCGTCGCGCCCTGGTTTCGACAACCTGCCCGCCACCTTCATGACCGCCGTCAGCATCATCGTGCCCGCGCACGGCCGGCCCGATCTGCTGCGGGCTGTGCTCACGGCCGCCGACCGGCAGTCCGATGATTCGTACGAAATCATCGTCGTCAGCGATGGCTGTCCCGAGAGCGTGGCGACGGTGCGTGGAATGACGCTGCGGCATCCGTGCCACCTCTACGACACCGGCCACACCGCCGGCTTCGGCGCCGCGCTCGCCCGCAACGTCGGGGCGCGGTTTGCAGCCGGCGACCTGCTCGTGTTTCTCGACGCCGACTGCCTGCCGGGGCCAAACCATGTGGCCGCTTATCGCACCGCCGACGACGGTGAAAGCCTCATGCTCGGCCCGATTGAGTATGTCGATCCCGAGGATTGGAGCCGCCTGATCGAGCCCGAACTGCGGGGGCCCCTGCGGCATGCACCGCTCGTGCCGGCCGACACCCGGCAGCTGTCCTGGCTCGCGGCCCACTGCTGGAGCGGCAACCTGGCCGTGCCGCGGCAGCGGTTTCGCGAGATTGGTGGCTTCGATCAGGCGTTCGTGGGACAGGGAGGCGAGGACGTCGACTTCGGGCTTCGCTATGCCTGCCGCTTCCGGGGGATCCAGGTGGTGGCGGCGACCGTGCGGCACGTGGGGCCGACTTCTCTCATGAAGCGGGACGACCGCGGCGTCGGGCCGTTCGACACCGCGCGGATCGACCGGCTGATCGCCGAGCGACACTATCGGCCCGGGGCGGAGGGGCTGGTCGTCAACGGCGGCGCGGCCGCCTTCGACGATCCCGTTGCGTGGGCCACCTACCGCGACCTGCTCTCCTGAGCGGCACACGCCGTGGCCACGGCGCGGTCGAATCCATCGCGATGCTCCCGCAAGGCTTCTTGAACGGAGATCGGTCGGGCATCAATGCCGCCCAAGTGCGGGTGGTATGAGCCGTCTTCGGCGACGCTGACCGCCGGCGCGTCGTCGGGTAGCCCGAGCGCGTCGAGCAGGTGGCACTCGCGGTCGAACTCGGCCTCGATGGCGGCCAACAGTTCGGCGCCCCAGGGGGTGAAGCCACCGGCATTGTGCAGTGTGTCGCCTGCCGACCTGAGCTGCCCCCGCAGCCGCACGAGCCGGTCGAGCGCGTAGCCGCGGTGGCCGGCGTCGGCGGCCGAGTTCGTCCGCGTGAGGTCGCCATGCACCAGCCGCCAAAACCGCAGCACCCGCGTGAAGACGTAGAAGGCGTGAAGGATGCCGAAGATCGGTCGCGGGTCGTGTCGCCAGGGCGAGTAGTGAATCGTATCCCGCCGGGCCGCGGCATCCGTGTAGAAGCTCCCCTGTTCTTCCAGTGCAAAGAGCCGGTTGTGATAGGTTTCGTGGATGAGGTCATCGGCGAGCGCGAGCGGACTGCCGACGGGACTCGTCACGAACGCGCCCGGCATCCGCGAGAAGGTCGTATTGCCGTAGCTGCCGGCTCCGAGCGGCTTGAGGCCGATGATCGAGATGTCGTCCCGCAGGTGGGCAAACGTCGCGGGATCGTGGCGGTGGATCGCCAGCACCGCCTTACGGACAAGGGGCTCGTGCAGACGATGGAACGCGAGCCCCGCCTCAATCGGGGCTGACGCTCCGGCGAGTTCCGGCGCCTGAAACGCGTGGGGCTTGAGGTACAGCCGGCAGCCCTCGTGTTCGACCACGGGGCAGGCGTGGATCGCAAGCGACCGGTCTGGCTGCGCCGGATCGGGCATGAGCGGCACGTCATGTCGCAGCCCATCCTGGTGGCACACGATGCAGCCGGCCTCGATGCCGTCGATGACAACCGGCCGGTCGCCGACGAGAGCCCAGGGGGTGCCGGGCAGATCGAGCGGAAACCGGGGCGAAAACGAGCGGTCGAACACGAGATCGAACTGCCCCGTGCAGGCGACGGCGAGGGCGAACCGCTTGAAGTCCTCGAGGTGGACGGCTAGCGCGGGGCAGCCGGCATGACCGGGAGCCGCCGCGCTGTCTGCACGGGCCTGGCACGCCTCCCGCACAAGATCGAACCCGCGTCGGACCCACACATAAGCCTGCGGTGTCGACCACATCGCCCGGGCAGCTTCCGGAGCCGCCGCTTCGAGCCTGCCGAGAAGATCGAGAAACTCCCGCTCGCCGCCACCGAGCGGGCCGCGTTCACGCAGCACGGCGGCAATCGCCAGGAGCGCGTCGCCGGCCTTCCGCTGTCGTGCGGCGCAGGCTTCGCTCGACTCCCAGAGCAGGGCATGCACCGTTGTGGCGGGACGTGTCGACAAGGGATGATTCCTCTTCAGGCGGTTGCGGGCTGTGGACTATTCTGTGGCACACACCACCACCTTGCCCATGCCGGTGCAGGAGGGGCCACCCGTCGGGACGATCCTGCGATGATTTTCTTTCTCACCACCCACAGGCACAGCTACACGCTGGGGCAGTATCTCGATTCGTTCGGGGGGCGGCTGCGCGGCCGGTTTCAGCAGCTGTCGTACGGCGAGCTCTTCCGGTCGGAGTTTCTGCCGGCGGGCACCTATGTCTTCGCCGATCTGGAACGGCTCTGCCCGCGGAATCTCAGCCTGGCAGGGCACGTCTGGAAGTCGCTGGCCGCCAGCAAACGGTGCCGGCTGCTCAACGACCCGGCGCAGACACTGCGCCGTTACGATCTCCTGCAGTCGCTGCACGAGCACGGCCTCAATGACTTCCGGGCGTATCGGTTCACAGAAGACCTCTCGGCGGTGCGGTTTCCGGTGTTTCTTCGCGGAGAGGACGACCACAAGGGGGGCCTCACTCCGCTGCTCGGCGACGCGGCCGAACTTGCGGCCTCGATCCGCCGGGCCCGCCGTTCCTGGCGGCTGCGACGGGCCAACCTCGTCACCGAGTTTTACGACACCGCCGACGCCGGAGGCCTGTACCGGAAGTATTCGGCGTTTTGCGTTGGCCAATGCGTGGTCGCACGGCACGTGTTCTTCAGCCGCCGGTGGATGATCAAAATGCCGAATCTTCTCGAGCCGCTGTTGCTCGACGAAGAGCGGCGCTACGTCGCAGAAAACCCACACCGCGACCAGCTCGCCGCCATCTTCGCGGTTGCCGGTGTCGACTACGGTCGCATCGATTATGCGATCCATGCCGGTCGCATTCAGACCTGGGAGATCAACACCAACCCGATGATCATGACGGCGGACGACCGGCGCTGCGAGCCGCGAGTGCCGATGCAGGAACGATTTGCGGGTGCGCTGGAGGAGGCTTTTGCAGCGCTCGACGATGAACGCCGCGGCGCGAGCCCACCCATCCGTGTCGAACCGCCCGACCGGCGGAGGATCACGAAGTGGCGGTCGGTCAGGGAGCGGATCTGGCATGCACGCTATGTGTGATGGTTTCCGTACCTCAGACGCGGGTTTATCCAGAGGCGGCCAGACGTGAGGTGCCTGTCGTTCAGCCTCTGGGGAGACGATCCCGTGTACACCGCGGGGGCCGTCTGCAATGCCGACCTTGCCGCCGCACTGTTTCCCGGCTGGACCTGCATCGTCGCGTGCTATCGCTCGGTGCCGAGAGCGGTCGTGTGCGCGCTGGAATCACGGGCTAACGTTGAGGTGCGCAGGCTGGATGCCGACCTGGCCGACGGGGACAGCCGTGGCATGTTCGCCCGGATGCTCATTGCCGGCGAGCCGATCGAATGCATGATCTGCCGCGATGCCGACTCACGGCTGTCGCAGCGAGAACGACTGGCCGTCGACGACTGGCTCGCCCGCGGCACCGATCTCCATGTGATGCGCGACCACCCGTTCCACGGCGTCCCGATTCCCGGCGGGATGTGGGGCGTACGCGGTGGCCGGCTCACGGACATCGGCCGGGCGATTGCGGCCTTCGCCCCGACGGCTCTGAAGGGGCAGGATCAGGCGTTTTTGGCCGACTGGGTCTGGGGCAGGGTCAGGCGGGGCGAACTCAGCTGCACCGTGCACGACCCGTTCTTCGCCGCCCGGCCATTTCCCCGCACCGCCGCCCGCGGCGCGGCGAATGGGGGCGTCTGGTTCGTGGGGCAATGCTTCGACGAAAACGACCGGTGGACGAGCCGGTCGGACATCGACGCCGTCTTGAAAGCCGAGCGGGCCGTGCCGCGCTGGAAGCGACTCCGCAGCTGTCTCCGCCGGAGGGCAGGACCATGGGGGTGAGCCGACAACGGCCGCTGAAGGTTGGCCTCTTGGGAACCTGGGCAGCTTACCGAACTGGGTTTCTTTACCGGCTGCTCGAGCGGGTCTCACCGCGGCCGATCGAGCCTGTCGATCCCATGCACTGCGACCTGCTGATCGTGGGGCCGTTCGATGGCGGCGGCACCAGAAAGTTTCGGGAGCGTCTCGACCGCTGCGAGCGGAGCGGCATTCTGCGACGGCTCACCGGATTCCGGCGGCCCTGCGTGCTCATGCACCTCGAGGAAAACATCCGCCCGACCTTCTTCCCGGCTGACCATGTCATCTGTTCGGATTTCTGCGAACCCGATCCGTGTCAGATCCGCTTCCCGTACTGGATGGAGATGCTCGACTGGGGGAAAGAGGGCTTCGATCTGGGCACGGTGAACCGCCGGCATGGCCGTCTGCTGTCCATCGACCGCCTGCTCCAGTCGCTTGGCGATACGTTTCTGGCGAAGCCATTCAAGGCTGCCGTGTTCATGTCGCACCTCCGCAGCCCACGGCGGCAGCTGATCGATGCGGTGCGGCGAGTGATGCCGGTGGATGGCTACGGGCCCGCGTTTGATACGTCGCTGGCCGACCACGAGTCGAGCGGGTTTACGAAGTGCGCCGTGCTCGCGGGCTACGGCTTCAATCTCTGCCCGGAGAACAGCCTGTTTCCGGGCTATTTCACCGAGAAGATTCCCGAGGCCTTTGACGCCGACTGCCTGCCGATCACCTGGGCCGATCCGGCGGTGCGATTCGACTTCAACCCCCGGGCGTTCCTGAACCTCTGCACGGATGGCGAACTCGACCCGCATGGCCGGCCGCTGCTCCCTGATCTGACCGCGGAGCGGCTCCGGCGGCATGCCGACGAGCCGTTGTTACTCGTGCGGCCAACGCTGGGGCCGCTTGTCGAGTTTCTCGAGCGGATGATCGCCGGGCTGTCGTGAGCGGCGCCGCGTGATGCTCACACGAGCACATGTCGCGTCCAGGGAAACAGCTCCGGATCGGCGGCCGCCATATCACCACGCACGGCCATCGCGGCGGCCACGAGATTACAGTGGGAGTCTCCGACCACGGCTCGGGCCTCACAGAGGATGCAGAAGTTGGCGAGGAGCGCGAGTGTCCGCTCGAGGCTCACGGTGGCGGCGAGCGTGCTGCCGTGGATCGCCGGAAACCCCGCGAACCATCCGACCCACGGCCGCAGCCGGCGGATCGCCGCAATAAACCCGTCGTCGTCTCCCACGACAAGCGGCGCGGCCGCCGGATCGCGGCCCATGATGCGGTCGATGCTCCGCACGTAGGCCGCCACCGGCACGTCGAGCGCTTCCCGTGCGAGCTTGTCGCCGCGGCGGACGAACCAGACGGTGTGGCTGCCTGCTGGCGGGAGTTGGATGCCATGCCGCGCGAGACTGTTCCGGCAGCGCTCGAACACGGCCGCATGTTTGCGACGCGCGAATGCATCGAATGCCGGGTGGGTCTCCGGGGAGTGAAAGAGATGCTCTCGCAACGGGCCCAGCCGATCGGCCGGCGCTTCGGCCGTCATGCAGGGGCCGCCGACGATGTCGGCCAGCGGCACGGCGTAGGGCCAGAACCAGTCATTGATCGGCACGCCGTCGCCCCGCAGGAAGCGTTGAGTTAGCACGGCGGAGACGGCTGAGAAGAAGCCGGAGCGGGGGGGCGTGAAGAAGGGGCCGGGCGCCGGCAGGATGGGAGCGGGGGCGGGCTCGACGGCCACATCGAGATTCACGATCGGGGCGATTCCCGCAACGGCGGCGACATCGGCGGCGAGGTTGGGGTGAGCCGCACGATAGGTGGTCGGCCGCGGGAGCGAGATGCTCCGCCACCGGCCGCGGCGGAGCGCGTCGAGGGAAAGGCGAATGGCGAGCAGCCGAATCTGATCCCGGACGGCCGGGGTCGCGGCCGCGAGCAGCAGCAGCTTGGATCGGATCGGCAGCCTGCCGAGCACGAGGGCGCGGTACAGGGCGGCATCGACACCACCCCGGTGATCGCAGTCGTATCCACTCACCAGCACGTGGGTGGCTCCCGTTCGACGGCGGCGGGCGGTACGAGCAGGTTTCGCAGCTGGTCGGCCAGCCGGAAGCACGACCGCCGGCGCCGCTTCCAGCCGTGCACGCCGTAGCGGATGGGGCGGTCGGTCATCGACGAGGGCGCGCCAGTGACCGTCACCGGATACGGCAGCACCGCGAGCAGGCGTTGTCCGTGCTGCCGCGACCGCTCGAGGAACGTGTCCACCGGTTCGATGATTCGCCGCGAGTGGGCGAGCAGCCTGCGGGCGGAGGCGGGCTGCGCGATGTATGCCGTTGCGCCCCAGGGATCCGCGAGGTTTTTCACGAATGTGGTGCCGTCGTGACGGGCTACCGCCACCGCGTCGGTCTCGATGAGTCCCTGCATCCGCAGGATGTCCCAGGTCTCCCGCGCGGCCAGCGCCCTGCGGATACTCGTCACGAAGGAAGGCTGCAGAAGAAAGTCGTCTTCCAGCACGACCACGGGCCGGTCCTCCGTCGCGCAGGTCCACCAGGCGAGCCGGTGAGACATGAAGCATGCCACCTCCGAAGCCGAAAGGCGGTAGCCACTGCGTCGCTCGGCCCACCGGGGCTCGTAGCACTCGGGGTAGGAGTTGCGGCCGCGTCCATCGACCGCATCGAGGAATCGCCACTCGAGGCCAGGGATCGAGTCGAGCTGAGACCGGCACGATGCCCGCCTGTCGGCGCGGTCGGCGAGCGAGATCACGAGTAATCGGGGCAGCGGGCTGTCCATCTCCACCTCGCTCCGGAATCAGGGCCCCCGAGTGTATGCGGGTTTCCCAAAGCTGGACTGCCGTAAACCGTTCGTCGAACAGCGGATCGAGTAGGCCGACCGGGCGCCTGAGAGTGAGCGGTGGCCGCGTCGATCGCCGCGTCACTCACTCCCGCGCCGGCATCGCACACGGCCGCAAACCGGAGGTCGGCCGAGGCGGTCCCGAACGCCCCGCCCCGATCCGCGAGCGGGTATTCGCGGAGCGTGCTCGTGTCGCCGTCGGGCTGCTTGAACCGTAGCTTCACCGCGAGGAGACGGTTCTCATAGCCCAGGAGGCGATACGACGCGACGCGTGCCGGGTTGAAATCGACCTGAAGCTTCACGTCCTTGGCGACCATGATCGTTGAGCCGGTGAGCTGCTCCACGAGCACCTTCCGCGCCTCTGGGAAGCCGTCAATATAGGAATAGACGCCGTTGCCCTGGTCCACGAGCTCTTTCATTTTCTCATCTTGCAGATTTAGGAATAGGACGGTCAACGGCGCTTCCGCAAGGTTTTGGCCGGTGACGAGCGGTCGACTGGGTGCAGTCCAGTGCCCTTCGCGGGCACCGCTGGCTGTTTCACCACTGCCAAATTTCCCCCGAAGCCACCGTTTCGTGGGTGATTTTTTCACCGTCTGCGCAGACCTTCCCCGAATCCAGCCGGGAGTCGGATGGCTCCGCCGCACGCTGGGCACTCGAGTGGAAACTCCTCCCCCACTCCCGCCATCAGTTTCGCCCAGGCTTTTCCGCGAGGTGTCGTGGGAGCGAGGCTTTCAAGGAGAGCCGCTCCGGGGTGCCGGGCCACAGGCCGCCTTTCTCTCAATAGCACCACGCACACCCAATCAGGTCGGCGGCCTTCTCCCAGACCGTCCACGCGCCCACAATCAGAAAACCGAGCGACGAGACCCACAGCAGGGCGTCCCACCACCGCGACGGCACGAGCCGCGGATCCACATCACGGTAGCGGAAAAACAGCACCGACACGCCAAGCGCCGCGAGCATGATCGCCTGGGTCATGCCGCTGGCGAGCACCATCGCAACCGGTGCCCGGATCGCCAACGCGAGGATGAGGGCCACCAGCGGCCAGGCGATCGCCACTCGCCTTGTCCACCGCTTCCGCGACGCCTCGTTGTCCGCGACCAGACCGGCGAGCACAAGCCCGTCGGCCACGATTCGTGAGTTGCCATCGGCAGCTGCGAAGAGCGTTGAATAGAGCACGCAAAACGCTCCAGCCAGGAAGACATTCGCTGCCCACTCACCGAACACGGGCGCATACATCGCTCCGAGGGACCGCACCATTTCGTCTCCTTCGGGTAGGAGCCCCAGACGGCCGAGCGTGGCGGCGCCGAGCAGGTAGAACGCGACGGTCACGACCGTGTAGACCACCATCGAGGCCCAGGCATCGAGCTGCATCACCCGCATCCATCCGCGGGCCCGCGCCGCCCATTCGGGAGACTGGTCCCGCGGCCCGACCGCGCGACCGTACCCCTTTTCGAGGCACCAGTAGGGATAGAACATCAGCTCGGACGCCCCTACCCCGATGATGCCGAATGTCGCCAGAGCTGCAACCAACGGCGACCGCCCACCGACAGCCGGAGGAATGGACGGTACCAGGCCGCTTGCCAGTTCAGTCCGCGAGATGGCCCAGGTCGGATCGAACTGCAGCATGACAAGTGCGGCGAGCGTGACGAGCGTGAAGCCCCCGACGAGCACGATCGCGACCCGCTCGATCACCCCGTAGCGGCCATATGCCAACAGACACGACGTGGCGATGGCCACAACGATCGCCCAGAGAGTGCCATCCATGGGAGTCGCGAGCCCGCGCTTCTCCTGGTCAAGCTCAGCCAGCCGTGCCTTGAGACCAGCCGCTGTGGTTGGATCACCGCCTCGGCTTGCCGAGGCGGCGGCGATCCGCACGGCCGCCGCCTCGTCGTACACGCGATTCCAGTCGCGGCCTGCCGGTGTGAGTGGCACACCTCCGGCGAGGGTCTGAGAAACGCCGGCCAGAATACCCCCCTGCTGCACGACGATCAGCGCCGTCATGATGGCCCAGCCCCAGTACACCCAGCCTCGTCCCGCCAGTCTCGGCCCCGGTACGCTGTCAAAGGCCTGCAGGGGCGTCCGGCCCCACGTGAGCGTCGAGCGGCCGATCTCAATCTGTGCCGCCACCTTGATGACACAACCGATCACGATTAGCCAAAGCAGCACGAAGCCTGCCTGGGCGCCCACGGTAGTGGCGGCGATCAGTTCGCCCGATCCGACGATCGAACTAGCCAGAATGATCCCCGGCCCGAGATAGGCCAGTGATCCCCGGATCGTGGCCGGCGGTTTGGAAACGGTTGTCGACATCAGGACCCAGACACAATCGCCAGTGGCGAAAGCTCACGGCGGCCCATACGATACCGTCTTCAAAGCGATCACACGACCATCATGCAGCTGGCCAGGTCATGCATGGACGCCATTCAGCTGTCACCGCTCGACAATGTCGCGGTGCTGGTGCGACGGCTCCCGGCGGGAGCCCGGGTGTTGCTGGAAAAGGGAGAGGTCATCCTCGACCGGGATCTCGGTCTTGGGCACAAGATCGCCTGCCAACCGATTGCCGTCGGCGACAAAATCATGAAGCACGGTGTCTCGATCGGGTCGGCCACCCAACCAATCGCTCCCGGTCAGCACGTTCACCTGCACAATATGCAGAGCGACTACCTCCCGACCTACACGCTGGAAGTGGATCGTCGCTTCCGGGGAGCGGGCACTCCATGAATCACGTTCGCGACGATGCATTCCTGCGGGCTGACGGCCGCAAGGGAATCCGTAATACGGTGGCCGTTGTCTACCTCGTGGAGTGCGCCCACCACGTGGCCCGCGAGATTCAGCTGCCCTTCCGCGAGGCGGGCGTGCACCTGCTGGGATTCGGCGGCTGCTATCCCAACGACTACTCCTTCCGCATGCTCGCGGCCCTCTGCACGCACCCCAACGTGGGTGGCGTGCTGCTTGTGTCGCTGGGCTGTGAGGGATTCAACCGCGCGGGGCTCCTCGATGTGATCCGGCGATCCGGCCGGCCTGCCGAGCTTCTGGTAATCCAGGAATGTGGCGGCACGCGGACGACGATTGATCAGGGCCGGGAGCGGATAGCGCATCTCCTCCGGCAGCTGGAGACGGTCCCGCGGGCGGCGCTCACACTCGATGAGCTGGTGATCGGCACGATCTGCGGCGGAAGCGACGGCACCAGCGGGATCACGGCCAACCCGGCCATCGGCCTCGCCTTCGATCGACTGGTCGCCGCAGGTGCCACCTGCATCTTCGAGGAGACGGGCGAACTCATCGGTTGTGAGCAGATCCTGGCAACTCGGGCGGTCACGCCCCCCGTCGGCACGCATCTCGTCGAGTCGGTGGAGAAGGCGGCCCGCTACTACGCGACCCTCGGGCATGGCAGCTTCGCTCCGGGCAATGCCGATGGTGGCCTCACCACCCAGGAGGAGAAGAGCATGGGGGCCTTCTCCAAGAGCGGCTCAGCTTTGATCACGGGGCTCATCAAGCCGGGAGACGTGCCCCAGGTCAGCGGCCTCTATCTGCTCGACGTCGTGCCGGATGGAGAGGTGCGGTTCGGCTTTCCCAACGTCAACGACACCGCGGAAATCGTCGAACTCATAGCCTGCGGTTCGCACATCACACTCTTCTCGACCGGCCGCGGCTCCGTCGTTGGCTCCGCCATCTCGCCGGTCATCAAGGTCTGCGCAAACCCCGAGACCTTTCGCAATCTGGCCGGCGACATGGACATCGACGCGGGCCGGATTCTCGAGGGCCGGGGCACCCTTCCCCAGGTCGGTGACGAGATCGTGGCCTTGGTGCAAAGGGTGGCCGCCGGCACGCCGACTGCGTCGGAGACCCTGGGCCACCAGGAGTTCGTGCTCGGCTACAAGTCATTTGAGCCGGTTGGCCCCGCCTGCCATCCCACTTCGACGGCGGAGATGTGAATTGCCTGATCGGCGACCAGGCCGAGTGCATCCAGCTGCTTTCGCAGCCGCTCGGCCACAACCCGACGGTCGGCAGTCTGGGCCTCCGTCGCCGGCTGACGCGATCCGCCCATCGCAAAGCCGCGGAGTTGGGCGCCGATCCGAAAGCCCTCGGGAAAGTCCGCGGTCTGGATCATGGGATCAAACAGGTCGGTCAATTGCTGCTGCAGTCCGATCGCCGTGCCGAGGTCGCCTGCCCTCACCGTGTCATACACCCGGCGGGTCAGCTCGGGCACGACGCCGCTCGAGGCATGCGTGCCTCCGTCGCAGCCGATCGCCAGCATGGGCACCAGCGCCGGGTCCCAGCCCGTGAGAAACGAAAAGTCAGGTCGGATCGGACGCACGGCGGCAATCAGCCGCCCCATGTGGGAGATGTCTCCGCTGGAATCCTTGATCCCGATGATCCGCGGGAACTCCTCGGCAAGCCGACGCACGGTGGGCACGTCGATCGGCGATGCGAGCATCGGGATGTTGTAGAGCGTCACATCAATCGGACTGTGTTGGCCGATCTCACGAAAGTAGGCATACACGCTTTCCGGCGAAAGCCGATAGTAAAATGGCGACACCACCGCCACCGCGCGGGCCCCAGCCTCCAGGCAGTGCTCGCAGGCCCGGATCGTCTCCGAAACGTTCGCCTCGGCAGCCCCGGCCACCACTGGCACCCGTCCCCCAGCCGCCGCACAGACGATCTGCACGATCCGCCGCCGCTCCTCGACGGTAAACCGCAAAAACTCGCCCGTGGAACCGTTGGGATAGAGGCCGTGCACGCCCCGGTCAACGAGCCAGACGACGTAGCGGGCGAGTTCGTCCTCGTCGATCCGGCCGCGGGCATCAAGCGGCACCATGTGGGGCGTGAGGATTCCGGTGATCGTGGCGGATGCTGTCGTCACTCAACCGATGCTCCCTGGCGCGATGGTGGGCGTGGGCCCGTGTGGAGCTCGTCGCGTCGGGTCGAAGCGTCGCACCACCCGGCCGGCGGGGCCGCTCAGCGAGCGTTACACCCGGGAAAACAGCGGTTTTCCCGGGCTTTTCGGCAATGGGCGATATAGGGCTCGAACCTATGACCCCCAGCTTGTCGAGCTGGTGCTCTAACCAACTGAGCTAATCGCCCAAACAGTCGGCTCAGAGAGTGTCCCGCGTAAAGTGCGGCCAGTCAAGTTCTACCCGGCAGGCCGCGGCAAACATGGAACGCGGCTTGCCCCGGCTCCCACGCGGCGGATACCCTGCCAACCTCCCGCGAAAACCAGCGGCACCCTCCTCGTCGCCACCGACTGTTCATCATGCCAACCGTCCGCCTGCCCGACGGCTCCACCCGCGACCTGCCTGCCCACGCAAAAGTGGCCGACTGCATCGGCGACGCCGCCACGACCGGCGGAACACGGGGCAAGAACGCCCCCGTTGCCGCTCTGCTTGATGGCAAAGTGGTGGGGCTCGATGCCCCCTTGCCATCCGAGGGCACGGCCACATTCGAGCCGCTCGCTGCCGGTGACGCCCGAGCCCTGCCGGTGATGCGGCACTCCGCGGCCCATGTCATGGCCCGGGCCGTGATGAGGCTCTTCGAGGGGGTGGAGCTCGCCTTCGGCCCCACGGTGGGCCAAGGCTTCTATTACGACATGCGGGCGAGCCGGCCGATCACCGACGAGGACCTGCCGGCGATCGAGGCCGAAATGAGGCGGATCATCGCGGCTGACGAGGCCTTTGAGCGGGTCGAGGTGCCGCGGGAGAAGGCGGTCGAGATCATCCGCGGCTTGAACCAGCCCCTCAAGGCCGAGCACATCGAGACGGGCCTGGCCGACCACCCGACGCTCTCTTTCTACCGGCAGGGAGAGTTCGTCGATCTCTGCCGCGGGCCGCACGTGCCGAGCCCAAAGTGCATCGGCGCCTTCAAGCTCACGAGCATCGCCGGGGCCTACTGGAAGGGAGACTCCGCGAACGCCCAGCTGCAGCGGCTCTACGGCACCGCCTGGTTCACGCAGGAGGATCTCGACGCCCACTTAGCCGCGCTCGAGGAGGCCCGCAAGCGGGACCACCGGGTGCTCGGCAAGCAGCTCGATCTCTTTACCACGAGCCCGCTCGTCGGCTCGGGGCTCGTTCTCTGGATGCCCAAAGGGGCGCGGCTTCGGGCCACGCTCGAGTCGTTCGTCCGCGATGAGCTCGCGGCCCGCGGCTACGAGCCGGTCTACACGCCCCACATCGGGAAAGTCGACCTCTACAAGATCTCGGGCCACTATCCCTACTACGCCGACAGCCAGTTCAAGCCGATTGTGATGGCCGATGACGAGCAGTATCTGCTCAAACCCATGAACTGCCCGCACCACACCCTCATCTACAAGGCCCGGCCGCGAAGCTACCGCGAGCTGCCACTGCGGCTGGCGGAGTTTGGCACGGTCTACCGCTACGAGCAGTCGGGCGAACTGGGGGGTATGACGCGGGTTCGTGGCTTTACCCAAGACGATGCCCACATCTTCTGCACCCCCGAGCAGGTGGAGGAGGAGGTCGAGGGCTGCATCGCTTTCACGCTGAAAGTCCTCGAGAGCCTGGCCTTTGAAAACTTCCGCGTCCGGCTGGGGTTCCGTGATCCCACGAGCGACAAGTACGTGGGCCCGCCCGAGCGATGGGACGAGGCCGAGGCGGCTATTCAACGGGTGGCCCATCGCATGAACCTCCCCGGCTGCGAGCCCGAACCGGGTGAGGCGGCCTTCTACGGCCCCAAGATCGACTTCGTAGTCAACGACTCGCTCGGCCGCGAGTGGCAGCTCGGCACGGTGCAGCTCGACTACAACCTGCCAAGCTCGGAGCGATTCGACCTTGAATACATCGGGGCCGACAACGCCAGGCACCGCCCCGTGATGATCCACCGGGCGCCCCTGGGAAGCATGGAGCGGTTTGTGGGCGTCTTGATCGAGCACTTCGCCGGGGCCTTCCCCCTGTGGCTGGCGCCCGAGCAGGTCCGGGTGATTCCGGTGAGCGAGAAATCCGCCGCCTACGCCGAGGCCGTCAAGGCGAAGCTCGAGGCCGCAGGCCTGCGGGTCGGGATCGACCAGGCAGCCGAGAAGCTCGGGGCCAAAATCCGCACGGCGCAGCTCGAATTGATCCCGATGATGGCCGTCTGCGGCCCGCGGGACGAGGCCGCCGGCACCATCAGCCTCCGCGACCGGCTCGACGGCGACCTGGGAGCCATGAGCCTCGAGGCGGCGATCGAGCGGCTCCGCGACGAGAACGTCCGACGGGCCGTCCGCCACAGGCCCAAGCCGCTCTCCCTGGCCAGCGAGCCGGCCGGCGGCGGCGACTACTGACAAACCCGCTGAACGAATTCTTAGGGAAACTCTTGGATGTCTATGTCTGACGCTGAGATCGCAATGATCACTCCCGCCGACACCGCCTGGATGATTGTGGCCACGGCCCTGGTGCTCTTCATGACGCTGCCGGGCCTGGCGCTGTTCTACGGCGGCCTCGTTCGGGCCAAGAACGTGCTCTCGGTATTCGTGCAGTGCTTCGCCCTGGCAGGGGTGATGACGCTTGCCTGGGTGGCCTACGGCTACAGCCTCGCCTTCGGCGACGGCGGCCAGTGGCAGTGGGCGATTGGCAACCTCGACAAGGCGTTTCTTCGGGGCGTCACGGTCGATTCCGTCTCCGGCTCGATCCCCGAATCCCTGTTCGTGGCCTTCCAGATGACCTTCGCCATCATCACGCCGGCGCTCATTGTGGGGGCGTTCGCCGAGCGGATGCGGTTCAAGGGGATGCTGCTCTTCTCGGTGCTCTGGTTCACACTCTCCTACCTGCCGATCTGTCACATGGCCTGGGCCGGTGAGGGCGCCCTGTTCCACGGCTGGGGCGTGCTCGACTTCGCCGGTGGCACGGTTGTGCATGTCAACGCGGGGGTCGCAGGCCTCGTCACCTGCCTGATGCTCGGCCGCCGCAGCGGCTATCCCCGGGAGGTGATGCGGCCCCACAACCTTCCTTTCGCGGTGATCGGCGCCGGGATGCTGTGGGTGGGCTGGTTCGGCTTCAATGCCGGCAGTGAACTGGCCGCCGACGGCACGGCCGCCATGGCCCTGCTCGTGACCCACATCGCAGCCGCCACTGCCACTGTCGTATGGATGGCAATCGACCTGGCGGTTCATGGAAAGGCGTCGGCCCTCGGCGTGGCGACCGGGGCGGTCGCGGGCCTCGTGGCAATCACACCGGCCAGCGGCACCGCCGGGCCGCTCGGGGCCGTCGTGATCGGGGCAGCTTCGGCCCTCGGCGGCTACTACTTCGCCACAAGCGTCAAGCACCGCTTCGGCTATGACGACTCGCTCGATGTGTTCGGCGTGCACGGCGTGGGGGGCATCGTGGGGGCGCTCCTGACTGGTGTCTTCGCTGCCACGCAGTTCGGCGGCTCGGGCCTCGCGGAGGGCATGACCGTCGGTAGCCAGGTCTGGGCGCAGGCCAAGAGCGTGCTTGTTACGATTGTCTGGAGCGGCGTCGTCTCGGCCATCGCCTTCTTCCTCGTCGACAAACTCGTGGGCATGCGAGTGCCGCTCGAGGTGGAGCGGGGCGGCCTCGACCTCGCCGAGCACCAGGAGCAGGCCTACGAGATCGTGTAGGTTCGCCAGCGGCCCATTTTCGCCATGCCCCGGTTCGTCCTCCTCGAGCACATCGGCCATCCGGACGATCCGGCCGGCCTCCACTACGACCTCCTGCTCGAGGGGGCGGAGGCCTGCCGCACCTGGCGACTCGCGACGATTCCCGTGGCCGGTGGTGCCGCCGTCGCCGCCGAGCCCTTGCCGCCGCACCGGCTGGAATGGCTGGGGATCGAGAGGGCGGCGGTCTCAGGCGGCCGGGGCTTTGCGAAGCGAGTGGATGCCGGCAGCTACTCAGCCGGCGCGGACGGCCGGCTTTACCTCACGGGGGCGATCCTGGTCGGCCGCTTGCGGCTCGAGCCGGCCGCCACCGGCTGGCGGGCAACGCTGACCCCGGAACAGTAGCGGCAGGAGTCTAGCGCATGGCCATCGGGCAGGCGAAACGGGACGGCTCATGCTCATGATGCGTATCATGCTGGCTCCCTCAGGAGCCTGCGATGAAACCGCGTGAAGTACTGGCCCTCTGCCGTGAGAAGGAGGTCAAGGCCGTCGACCTTCGGTTTGCCGATTTTTTTGGTGCCTGGCAACATTTCACGATCCCCGTCGGCAAGCTCGAGGAGGAGACCTTCGAGGACGGCCTCGGCTTCGACGGCTCGAGCATCCGTGGCTGGCAGTCGATCAACGAGAGCGACATGCTGCTCGTGCCGGTCCCCGACACCGCCTTCGTTGACCCCTTCATCGAGCCCCCGACGCTCGTGATGATCTGCATGGTGCAGGATCCGATCACGCGGGAGGACTACTCCCGCGACCCACGAAACGTGGCCCGCAAGGCGGTCAACTACCTCAAGAGCACCGGGATCGCCGACACCTGTTTCATCGGCCCCGAGGCCGAGTTTTTCGTGTTCGACTCTGTGCGGTTCGACCAGAACGCCCACGAGGGCTACTACCACGTCGATTCCGCCGAGGCCGAATGGAACCGCGGCCGCGGCGACCGGCCGAACCTCGGCTACACGCTGCGGCACAAGGAGGGCTACTTCCCCTGCCCACCCTCCGACCAGCTCATGGACCTCCGCAACGAAATGATGCAGACGATGATCCAGTGCGGGATTGATGTCGAGGCCCAGCACCACGAGGTGGCGACGGCGGGGCAGTGTGAGATCGACATGCGCTACCAGGAACTCGTTCGCATGGCCGACCAGATGTGCCTCTACAAGTACATCGTGCGGAACGTCGCCCGCCGCCACGGCAAAACTGCCACCTTCATGCCCAAGCCGATCTTCGGCGACAACGGCTCCGGGATGCACACCCACATCTCGCTCTGGAGGGAGGGGCATCCACTGTTCGCGGGCACCGGCTACGCCGGCCTCTCGGAAATGGGGCTGCACGCCATCGGCGGCATCCTCCGCCACGCCCCGGCCCTTCTGGCGCTTACCAATCCCACCACCAACAGCTACAAGCGGCTCGTACCGGGCTACGAGGCCCCGGTGAACCTCGCCTACTCCCAGCGGAACCGCTCGGCCGCCTGCCGGATCCCGATGTACTCGACGAGCCCAAAGACAAAGCGGGTCGAGTTCCGTTGCCCTGACCCCACCTGCAACCCCTACCTCGGCTTCGCCGCCGTCCTGATGGCGGTGATCGACGGCATCCAGAACAAACTCCACCCGGGCGACCCGCTCGACCGCGACATCTACGACATGCCGCCGGAAGAACTAGCCGGCGTCCCCAAGGCTCCCGCCTCACTCGCCGAGGCCTGCGACGCCCTCGCCGCCGACGCCGACTTTCTCCTCCGGGGCGATGTGTTCACCGACGACGTGATCGCGACGTGGCTGAAATGGAAGCGGGATCGGGAAGTCGCCCCGATGCGGCTTCGGCCGCACCCGTACGAGTTCTGCCTGTATTTCGACGCCTGACCGACCGGTGACGTCCGGATCGAGTGCTCGCAGGCCACGGTGGCAATCCTGTTCGCCACGGCACGCGCTGGCCATACAAGCCCCCGGCGCGAGCCCGGGGACTGTGACGCAGCGTATCAATTGATTCGGCCTGGCTGAGCGGCGTCATGCATCTGGGGCGGCATGGCGAGCGGGATGGCCCTTTGACCCGCCGTCCCCGGGCTCGCGCCCGGGGCTTTTATGGCCGCGAGGAGTTTTATGCCAATCGGGCCGGCGGTGTTCGGGTGCCGATCCGCCCGGGCGGATTGGTCGACGCTGGCCAAGAAGCCGAAACCGCCGTCCGGATCGAGTGATCGGGGGGCCATGGTGGCCGAAGCAGCCATCCGCCGAGCCGGCACGGGCTTGCCCCGAGCCGCGGGCGCAGGGCCCTACCAGCAGGTCTTACCACCATTGACGGCGATCGTCTGCCCTGTCACGAAGGTCGCCTCATCGCTGGCGAGATACACCGCCGCCCAACCCACGTCTGCGGGCGTACCCCAGTGGCCCATCGGGATCGTCGCGAGGTAGGCGTCCTTGTCGGCCTGGGGGTCGTTTACGTGCCGCTCCACGGGAATCCAGCCCGGCGCGATCATATTCACCGTGATCCCGAAGGGTGCGAGCTCGTGGCACATGCTCCGCGACCAGCCTGTCTGGCCCCCCTTGGCGGCCACGTAGGCCGAGAACGGGGCCACGCCGAGGTGGAAGACCTCGCTTGTAACGTTGACCAGCCGGCCATGGCAGCGGGCCTTCATCCCCGGCAGCGCCCGGCGCGCCAGGAGGTAGGGGCTCTTCACGAAGAAGTCGAGCATCTGCTGGTAGAGCGCCCAGTCATACTCCTCGATCGGCTTCTGCGGCTGCGGCGGCGTCGCATTGACCACCACGATGTCGACCGGCCCGAGCGAACCCTCGATGGCGGAGAACATCGCGTCGATCTCGGCCTCGCTCGTGACATTCGCTCGAAAGAGGGCGGCAGTGATGCCGGCGGCGACGAGTTCGGCCTGGGCCTGCTCGGCCCGGGCGACGTCGTTTGCGTAGTTCATCGCCACCCGCGCACCGGCGATCCCCAAACACTTCGCCATCGCCTTGCCGAGGCCGGTCGAGGAGCCGGTGACAAGTGCCGTGCGGCCGGCGAGCGAGAAGGGGGGCTGGGGCATCAATTTCTCCTGGATGACGAGAACGGGCCGCCGCAAAAAACAGGGCTCAATCCTAGTCTACCGCACGCTCAGCGGATCGCCGGCGCCCAGGCCTGCGTGAGGTGGTGGATGATCCCCGCCACCGCTCCCTGCCGCTTGCTCGAGCGGGTGGGCTTGATCGTGCAGTCGGCCAGCGAGGCCGTGAGCGTCCGCTGGCGAACCCGTTCGAGCACCCGGGCAAACCGCTCCTCGGAGGCGGCCATGAGCGAGCCGTGCACAAACAGGGCGGTTGGATTGCAGATGTTGATCACCGCCGCGATCGCGATGGCGAGATATTCGGTAACCGTGTCGATCTGGGGGGCAAAATCCGCGGGCCGCTCGGCGAGGAGTGTCGCCACGGCCGGTACGGTCAGCGGCCGCCCGACCTGCTCGGAAACCAGCCGCACGAGCGCCGCGTCGGTGGCGAGCGTCTCGAGGCAGCCGCGGTTGCCGCAGCCGCAGCGAACCCCGTCAGGCATGACGGTGATGTGGCCCACCTCGCCGGCCATGCCACTGTGGCCGGCGAGCAGTTCGCCGCCGCTCATCACGCCCAAGCCAAGCCCGGCCGACACGTCGAGCATCGCGAAGTCGGTGAGCCCCCGGGCGTCGCCATAGAGCCGCTCAGCGAGGCAGAGGCCGTCGGTCTCCTGGAGGAGCAGGCACTTGACCCCAAGCCGGAGCTCGAGATCGCGGGCGGGATTCCGCTTGTCGAGGATGTGGAGGTTGGGAGACAAGACCACCTCCTTGAGCCGCTCGTTGACGAGGCCGGGCACACTCACGCCGACGCCCAGCGGTGTGGCAGAGCTGGCATCGATCAAGGCCCGGCATTCGCGGGCGATTCGCTCGCTGAGCCGGCCGTAGGTGGCGGGCGTCGGAAACCGCCTCGTCCGCTCCTCGGTGACCAGGCCGTCGAGCCCCGTGGCAGCCACGCAGCAGGTCTCCGCGTCGATCACCACGCCGAGCACAGTCGCGGTGTCGGCTGCCATCCGCACGAGCCGCCCCGGCCGACCGAGGGCCGGCACCACGGGGTCGAGCTCCTCGACGAACCCCCGTTTGAGTAGCGAATCGACCACCTTGGAGACCGTCGGAGCGGTGAGCCCGGAGACCCGGGTCAGCGCGGCGCGGGAAGACGGCCCCTGCTGCTGGATCACCTCGAGCAGCCGCCGTTCGTTGATCCTCCGGAGGAGCGTCGATTCGACACGGTTTTCGGGATGATTCATGGCGGACTGGAGCATCTCTCGAAGCGGAGTTAGGCAGGGTCCGCGGCCGCAGACTTGCTTGTTTCTTAGTGTGGTTTAGAATAGCACTTTGCAAGGCAGTTTCCCAGCGAACTGCTCCGGGCCCGCCGTCAACCTGGTGGAATGCCGATGCGAATCGCCGTCTCACCGCTGCGACCGCTTCTGTTCGCAGCTTTCGCCATCTCGGGGTTGGTACCGCTCGCGGCCAACGCCGACGTCGATTTCGCCCGCGATATCCAACCGCTGCTCGCCCGCCGCTGCTATTCCTGCCACGGCCCCGACACGCGGGAAGCCGGACTGAGGCTCGACGATTCCGCCGCTGCAACGGCCGAACTCGACAGCGGGGCCACCGCGGTCGTGCCGGGCAAGCCAGCCGCCAGCGAAATGATCGCCCGGATCACCACCACCGACCCGGACGTGACAATGCCGCCGGAGGGGCCACGGCTCACGGCCGACGAGGTCGCCGCGCTCGAGCAGTGGATCGCGGCCGGGGCCGAGTGGCAGGCCCACTGGGCATTCCGGCCGGTTGAGCGGCCACCCGTTCCCGAAGCCGCCGAACAGGGTGATCCCGTCGACGCCTTTATCGCTGCGGGCCTCGCCCCCCGCGGGCTGTCGCGATCACCCACGGCCGATAAGGAAACGCTCCTCAGGCGTGCTACCTACTCGGTCACGGGGCTGCCGCCGACCGAACAGGAAATGCGACTCTTCCTCGCCGACGACTCGGCCGATGCCTGGGAGAAGGTGGTCGATCGGCTGCTCGCCTCCCCCCACTACGGCGAGCACTGGGCCCGTCATTGGCTCGATCTCGTCCGCTACGCCGAGACCAACTCCTTCGAGCGGGACGGCGTGAAGCCCCATGCCTGGCGGTACCGGGATTACGTGATCCGTTCCTTCAACGACGACAAGCCCTACGACCGGTTCGTGATCGAACAACTCGCCGGCGACGAGCTAACCGACTCCTCGCCCGACGCCCTCATCGCCACTGGCTTTTACCGGCTCGGTCTCTGGGATGACGAGCCGGCCGACCGGCTCCAGGCCCGCTACGACTGGCTCGACGACATCGTCTCCACTACCGGCCACACCTTTCTCGGTCTCACGATCAGCTGCGCCCGCTGCCACGATCACAAGATCGACCCGCTCCCGCAGCGGGACTATTACGCAATGCTCGCCTTCTTCAATAACGTCACGCCGATGAGCAATGGCGGCGACCAGGTCGAGCGGCCGCTGTTCGAAAGCCCCGACGGCAAGCGGCACTACGACGAGGCTCTGGCCGACTTGAACCGCCAGCGGGACGCGGCGCAGGCGGCAGTGACCGTGCTCGAAGACCGCTTCCGGCAGGCCCTCAAGAAGGAAGCCGCAGTCGGCATGGCTGGCGGCGACCTCGACGACCTCGTCTTCCGCTTCTACCGCGACACCTGGCAGAGCCTGCCCGATTTCGACCAGCTCAAGCACGAGGACGAGGGCCCCGTGCCCGGCAACCTGTTCGACATCGGCGTAGCGCCATCCTTGCGGCCCGACCACTTCGGCTACGTCTTTAGCGGCGTTCTCAAGGTGCCGGCTGACGGCGACTACATCTTTTCGCTCGACTCCGACGACGGGTCGCGGCTCTCGATCGACGGTCGCGTCGTGCTCGAATGCGACGGCATCCACGGCGTGGGCAGCCCGAAAACCGCCACGGTCCGGCTCGCAGCTGGCAGGCGGTCGATTCGCGTGGACTACTTTCAGGGGCTCGACGGCAAGGGGCTCACGGTCGGCTGGTCGGGCCCCGGGTTCACCCAGCGTCCCCTCTCCGCCGGTCCACGGGCCCGCGGGGCCGCGAAGCTCGACCTTGCCAAGGCGATCCGCACCGACGGTGAGCGGATCCTAGGGCCGGCTGGCAGACAGGACTACGACGCCAAGCGTGCCGAGCTCGAGAGTCTTAAGCGGAAGGCCGTGCCGGTCGAGCGAGCGCTCGTCGTGACCGAGCACGGCCCCAAGGCACCGGAGACATTCGTCTTCTACCGTGGCAATCCCCACGCCGACACAAAGCCCGAGCACCTGGTGGAGCCGGCGTTTCCCGGGATCCTCGAGCCCCCGGACCCGGAGATCGTGCCGCCGGCCGCCAGCCGCTCGAGTGGCCGCCGCCTGGCGCTGGCGAAGTGGATCGCGTCTCCGACCAACCCGCTCACGGCTCGCGTGCTGGCCAACCGGATCTGGCAGCACCACTTCGGCCGCGGCATCGTGCGGAGCCCAAACAACTTCGGCCTGATGGGCGACCCGCCCACCCACCGAGAACTGCTCGACTGGCTCGCAGCGGAGCTCGTGGCTGGCGGCTGGCGGCTCAAGCCCCTCCACAAGACGATCCTCATGTCGCGGGCCTATCGGGCTGCCTCGACGGCCGTGCCTGAGTCTCTTGCTCAGGATCCGCTCAACGATGCCTTCTGGCGGTTCGACATGCGGCGGCTGGCCGCCGAGGAAGTCCGCGACTCGATCCACGTGGCCAGCGGCGGGTTCAACCCGAAGATGTTCGGGCCGAGCGTCTATCCCGCCATCCCCCAGGCGGTGCTGGCCACGCAGTCGGTGCCGGGCAAGGGCTGGGGCACCTCACCGCCGGAGGAGCAGGCTCGCCGCAGCATCTACATCCATGTCAAGCGGTCGCTCCTCACGCCGATTCTGGCCGACTTCGACCTGGCCGATCCCGATGCGTCCTGCCCGGTGCGATTCACGACCACCCAGCCCACCCAGGCCCTGGGCATGATGAACGGAGAATTTATCCACGCTCAGGCCCGCGTGTTCGCCGAGCGGGTCCGCCGCGAGGCCGGCGGCACGAACGCCGACCAGACCGCCGCGATGGTTCGCCGGGCGATCGAGATCGCGCTGGTGCGGCCGGCAACCGACGCGGAGGTGGCTCGGGGCGTGGCCCTCGTCGGCGACCTCGAGACCAAAGACGGCGTCGGCCCTGGGCGGGCCCTCGAGCTCTACTGCCTTTTGGTGCTCAATCTCAACGAGTTTGCCTACCTCGACTGAACGGGAGACCTGCCATGAATGACCCGCATCCACCCGGCCATCGGGGAGGGTTCTGCCGCCGCACGCGGCGGGAGTTTTTCTGGGAGGCGGGGGCCTCGTTCACGGGGCTGGCGCTGGCCGGCCTGCTCGAGCAGGGCTTCTTCGCCCGGCAGGCACGCGCCGCCACGGGGGTGCCCTTCGCCAACCCGCTCGCGGCCAAGCCGCCGATGTTCGAATCCAAGGCCAAGAGTGTGATCTTCCTGTTCATGTATGGGGGTCCCAGCCACGTCGACACCTTCGACTACAAGCCCGCGCTCTACCCGCTCGACGGCAAGACGGTTCCCGTCAAGACGAAAGGCCGTGGCGGCGAGAGAAGTGAGGGGCGGGTTGTGGGACCGAAATGGAAATTCAATCAGTACGGCCAGTGCGGCAAGTGGGTGAGCGACCTGTTCCCGAACCTGGCCCGCCACGTCGACAAGATCGCCTTCATCCACTCGATGACAGCCGACTCCCCGATTCACGGCTCAGCGATGCTCCAGATGAACTCCGGCAAGATCCAGTCGGGCGCCCCCTGCCTCGGCTCGTGGGCGAATTACGGCCTGGGAAGCGTCAACGAAAATCTTCCGGGCTTTGTCGTAATGCTCGATCCCACCGGGGGCCCGATCTCGGGGGCCAAGAACTGGTCGAGCGGTTACATGCCGGCCACCTACCAGGGCACGATTCTCCGAAGCAAGGGGGCGCCGATTCTCGATCTCGCCCCTCCGCTCGACATGCCGCTCGAGGCCCAGCGGGCGATGCTCGACTCCCTCCGGGAGGCCAACACGGCCCACCTCCTCTCCCGCGGCGACAACAGCGAGCTCGCCGCCCGGATCGCCTCCTACGAGCTGGCCTGGAAGATGCAGGAACACGCCCCCGAAGCGGTCGATTTGGCGAGCGAGACCGAGGAGACCACGAAGCTCTACGGGCTCGACAATCCCCGCACGGCCGACTTCGGTCGCCGCTGCCTCTTGGCTCGGCGGCTCGTGGAGCGGGGCGTGCGGTTTGTCCAGCTCTACTCCGGTGGGGCCCACAACGACGACAACTGGGACGCCCACGGCGACCTTGAAAAAAACCACAACTTCCACGCCGGCAACACCGACCAGCCGGTGGCGGCCTTGCTTGAAGACCTCGACCGGCGCGGTCTTTTGGACGAGACGCTCGTGATCTGGGGGGGCGAGTTTGGCCGCCAGCCCACGGCGGAATATGCCGCCGGCACCGGCCGCGACCACAACGCCTTCGGGTTCACGATGTGGATGGCCGGCGGCGGCATCAAGGGGGGCGTGAGCGTCGGCGAGACCGACGAGCTTGGGGCGGCCGCGATCTCGCCCGGCCCGGGCCACGGCAATGGTGACAAGCCGGGTTTCCATGTCAGGAGCCTGCACGCAACAGCGCTCCACCTGCTCGGCTTCGACCCGAACCGGCTGAGTTACTTCTTCGGCGGCCTGGACCAGAAGCTCGTCGGCGTGGAGCACGTCGAGCCGATCCGAGAGGTGCTGGCATGATCGCCGTCGCCGCATTCCGCCACCCGTAGCGCCCGCCACCATAATCCCCAGATCATCGAGGTCACGCCCGACAAGCAGGTCGCATGGACATTCACAGACTTCAGAACCTTCGGCAACTCGCTGCCGGTCGCGGTCGTGCTCGATCCGTGAGCCCGGGGCCGCTTGGCCCCCGGATCGACCGAGTAGCCGCCTTGTCGCTCGGGCTCGGGGCGTTGGTGGCGGCGGTCTCCCTGGGCTGTAGCGGCCCGCCACCCAAGCCGGATGGCAGCCGTGAGCCGCCGCCGTTCGCTGAACAGGTGCGGGCCGTGCGGGCCGGACGGGCCGACCGGATCGAGGCGGCTGACCCGCTCGGCCCGGACGACTGGGAGTCGCTCTGCGGGCTCGCGGGCCTCCGCGTGCTCGTGCTCGAGCGTGGCGTCGCCGGCGACGACGAGGCGGAGATCCTGGCGACGCTGCCCGACGTCGAGCGGCTCGTGCTCCGCCGGTCGCCGCTCTCGGATGCGGGCCTGGCGGCGCTCGCCGCGTGCCAGTCGCTCGAGGACCTGAACGTGCCGCAGGCGGCCTGCACGGCGGCAGGGATCGAGCGGCTCTCGACGCTGGCCAATCTGAAGAGCCTCCGGCTCGGCGGGCCGAAGCTCGCCGGCCCCGAGGTGGCCCGGGCGCTCGCCCCGCTGCCGGGGCTCAGGTCGCTCCACCTGATCGACGTCGCCATCGGCGACGAGGGGCTCGACGCCCTGGCGGAGCTGTCGATGCTCAGAAATCTCTACCTCGACGGTGCCGGGGTGTCGGACGCGGCGTGGGGGCGGTATTTTGAGAGGCATCCGGGCGTCCACGTGCACGTCGATCAGGCCCACCATGACCGCGACCCACGTCGCGGGCACGATTGACGGCCGGCGGCGTCGTCCGGCCCCCTCCATCCGTTCGGGAGAGTCTTGATGCCCGCCACACCGACCCGCCGCCAGGCTCCGCTGCTCGTCGTCGCCCTGATCCTCCTCGGACTCCTCGCGACCGCGGGCGTCGCCGCCTTCCGCCTGGTGACCGCCGGCGAAGCGCTCTCCGGCGCTGCCACGGCCTGGCTGGCCGGACTCGACGAGGTGCAGCGAGCCCGGGCGCAGGCCGACTTCGAGGCCGCCTCCCGGACGGACTGGCATTTCGTGCCCAAGCCCGTCCGCAAGGGCCTCTCCTTCGCGGAGATGACCGCGGCCCAGCGGGAGCAGGCCCATGCCCTCCTCAAGGCGGCCCTCTCCGAGGCGGGCTACGGCAAGGCCGTGGCGATCATGGAACTCGACGAACTTCTGCGGCGGGTCGAAGGCACCGCCGCGAAGAACACCCGCGACTCGCTCCGGTATTTCGTCACCATCTTCGGCGTGCCTGGGCCTGAGGGCTCGTGGGGCCTCTCGGTCGAGGGGCACCACCTGTCGCTCAACTTCACCGTCCGCGACGGCGTGCTCGTCGATTCGACGCCGCAGTTCATGGGGGCCAATCCGGCCGAGGTGAAGACGACGTTTCCGGGGCTGGCGGCGGCGGGCAGCCGCGTCCTGGCAGCTGAAGAGTCGCTGGCCTTCGAGCTCGTGACCTCGCTCGACGCCGAGCAGCGGAAGCGGGCGGTGATCGCCGCCCAGGCCCCCGCCGAGATCCGCGGAGCCGGTGCGGCCCAGCCGCCGGCCGGCCCGCCAGAGGGCATCCCGTTTTCAAAACTCTCAGCCGATCAGCAGTCGCTCGTTCGCCGGCTCGTCGAGACCTACTGCGGCTCGATGCCGGCCGAAGTGGCCGGCGAACGGCTGGCGGTCATTGAGCGGGGCTCGCCGGCCACCGCCGGCCTCGTGCACCACGGCTGGGACGAGCTCCACTTCGCCTGGGCCGGCGGGCTTGAGCCAGGCAAGGGCCACTCTTACCGGCTCGAAGGCCCGTCGTTCGTGGTCGAGTTCGTCAACGTCCAGCCCGACGCCGAGGGCAACCCCGCCAACCACATCCACTGCGTCTGGCGGGACAA
>JBBEEF010000092.1:0-4775 GCA_040880915.1 Pirellulales bacterium | reverse complement strand
CAACCCCGACCCACACGGCGCGGGAGCTAGCAGGCACCGCCCTGGCCGGCCCGCTCGGCGAGCAACTCGAAGGCCTCCCGCTCCCGCCGGCCGCCTGTCTTTTCGACGAGCACGGCGAGATCCGTGAGGCGGCGACGGATCTCCTGCTCGTCGAGCAGGTGCAGGCGGGTAACGAGGATCGCCGCCTCGACAACGGCGTGGGCGGCACGGTTGAACCCCGTGAACTGCCGCTGCTCGTGTTCCATCACCACGCGGGCCTCGAGCCGCAGCCGCTCGGCGGAGTCGTCCACCGACGCGATCTCAAACTCATAGGCCCGACAGGCGTCTGTGAGCACGAAGCCGCCCGGGACCACCGTCGCCGGCCGTACCGCGGGCTCCCCGGCCTCCCCCGCCACCACCCGTGCAAGCAGGAGCACGTCGTCGCAGAGATGGAACACGCCGGCCCGCGACCGGAGGAGGTTCGTGGCGGTCTGGCTGGTGGGAAAGGGCCGTAGCAGGAGCGTGCCGATACGTCCCGCGGCCCGCTCGTCGTCGTCTACACCGGGCCCCATCGCGGCCACGTGCGGGCGGCCGTCAGCGGCGGCGGTCGTGACCAGGCCTTCGAGAATCATGGGGCCGCCATGATAGATTAGGGTTCCCGTCCCCGCGAGCCGTCCTGCGATGTCCGCCGCGCCCACCCGCATCCACTTCGTGACCGGCCGGCTGGCGGAACACTCGCTGCGGCAGGTGCTCGAACGCCTTGCGGCTCGCGCGGGCTTCGAGGCGACGGTGCAGGTGATGCCGATCACGGTGGCGGCCCTGATGCCCACGCCCTGGATCGCCCGGCGGCTCGAGGTGCCCGCCGGCTCGGACCGCGTGATCATTCCTGGGGCATGCCGCGGGCCGCTCGAGGCCTTCGCCGAGGTGTCGCCGGTGCCGGTCGAGCGGGGCCCGGAAGATCTCCGTGGCCTCGATGAGTTCTTCGGGCAGAAGTCTCGCGATCTGGCCGACTACGGCCAGCACGACATCGAGATCATCGCCGAGATCAACCATGCGCCGCGGCTCTCGCAGGCCAACCTGCTCGCCGAGGCCCGGCGACTCGTGGCGGCAGGCGCCGACCGAATCGACGTTGGCTGCGATCCAGGCGACTGCTGGAGTGGAGTGGGTGACGCCGTGCGGATGCTCATCGCCGAAGGCATGCGGGTGTCGATCGACAGCTTCGAGCGGCGCGAGGTGGAGGCGGCGGTGAAGGCGGGAGCCACGCTCGTGCTCTCGGTCAACTCCGCAAACGCCGAGGCCGCCATCGATTGGGGCTCTGAGGTAGTCGTTGTCCCGGACGTGCCGGCCACGCTCGAGGGCTTCGAGAAGACGATCGAGCGGCTGGCCATGGCCGGTGTTCCCCACCGGCTCGACCCCGTCCTCGAGCCGATCGGCTTCGGCTTTGCCGCCAGCCTTGGCCGCTACCTCGACGTCCGTCGCCGGCACCCCGCCGCCGAGATGATGATGGGCATCGGCAACCTCACCGAGCTCACCGACGTCGATTCGGCCGGAATCAACACGCTGCTCATCGGGTTCTGCCAGGAGGTGGGGATCCGCTCGGTGCTCACGACCGAGGTGATTTACTGGGCCAGCTCGAGCGTCAAGGAGTGTGCCCTGGCCCGGGCCCTCGCCTGGCATGCCGTCACCCATCGCACGCTCCCCAAGCACGTCGAGCCGCGGCTGATCACGCTCCGCTCAGGCCGGCCGCAGGCCCACGGCCCCGAGGTGCTCGACCAGCTGGCAGCGGCGATTCGTGACCCAAACTTCCGGGTCTTCGCCGAGGGAAACCTGATCCATCTGGTCGGGGCCGGGATCCATCTGGAGTCTCGCGATCCGTTCGCGCTGTTCGATGATCTCCAGGCTACGGGTCAAACCGACGTCGATGCCTCCCACGCCTTCTATCTCGGCTACGAGATGGCCAAGGCCGTCACCGCGCTGACGCTCGGCAAGGACTACCGCCAGGATCAGGCCCTCGACTGGGGACACCTCACCCGGCCCGAGATCGCCCACGGCCCCTCCCGGGCGGCGGCACGAGTGGCCGCGCAGGCGGGCTCGCGGGAGACCGACGACGTTCCGGAGCCGAGTTCACAGGAGCCGTCACCCGCCCCATGAGCGACGTCACCGCGCCATCGCCGCCCGCGGATGCCAGCGGCGTGATCCCCTCCCATCCGTGGCTCATCGGCGGGTGCTCGACCGCCTCCGGTGGCATCGTTGCCGAGGCCACGCCCGGAATCGATCCGGTCACGGTCTTCCGGCACGCTACCGGCCTGCCCCACGTGGTCTTTCTCGACACGGCGCTTGCCGACGCCGCCGCTGCTCCATCCGCCGAGCCATCGCGGATCCCGCGGCTGGGGCGGTATTCATTCGTGGCCGCCGACCCCATCCACTCGCTCACGCTCCCTCCCGGGGCGGATCAGGCCGCGGTCGCCGACGCGTTCACCCGCCTGCGGGCCATCCTGGCCGATCTCGCCTGCCCGACGATCCCCGGCCTGCCTCCGTTCCAGGGAGGCCTCGCGGGCCTGCTCTCCTACGACTGCGGCCTGGCGAGCCTGGGCCTCGTCCCGCCGTTGGCACTGCCCCCCGAGCTGCCGTCGCTCTCACTCCATCTCTACGACGTCGTGTTCGCGTTCGACCACGACCTCGGCCGCGGCTGGTTCATCTCGCAGGGCGTGCCCGCCCGGGGACCAGTGGCCCGCCGTTGCCGGGCCCGCACGCGGCTCGAAGCTTTCCTGGCACCTCCTTCCCCGCGGCCGCGTTCCCCTGTGCCGGCAGCGGCCCCGCCGGCCGGAGCCCCCCTGCCCTCCCGCCCCGCGATCCGCACGAGCCACGACCGCGACAGCTACCTCGCCATGGTCCAGGCGGGCATCGACGCGGTGCATGCCGGTGACATCTTTCAGGTGAACCTCGCCCAACGGCTGGTCGTGGCCGCCGACATCGACCCGATTGCGCTCCACGCGGCCGCCCGGCGGATCAACCCGGCCCCCTTCGCCGCTTGCTTTGACTCAGGCGACGGCCATCTCGTGAGCATGTCGCCCGAGCGATTCATCCAGGCGGCCCGGGGCGTTGTCCGGATGCACCCCATCAAGGGCACCCGGCGGATCCTCTCGAGCCCCGAGGCCGACCTTTACGCCGGCGCCGACCTCGAGGCGAGCGGGAAGGATCGGGCCGAAAACGTGATGATCGTCGACCTCGTGCGAAACGACCTGGCACGGGTCTGCTCGCCGGGGAGCGTCCGCGTTGAGGCGCTCTGTCGGCTCGAGCGTTACCGTTACGTGCAGCATCTTGTCTCCGTCGTGGCCGGCCGGCTCCGGCCCGGCCTGGGGGTGCTCGACGCCCTCGCCGTCGGGATTCCCGGGGGCAGCATCACCGGCGCTCCGAAGCAGCGGGCCTGCGAGATCATCTCTGACCTCGAGGGGATCGCCCGGGGTCCCTACTGCGGCTGCCTCGGCTACCTCGGCCTCGACGGCTCGGCCGACTTCAATCTCCTCATCCGCACCTTTGTCGTCGGCCCGGGTGTCGTGAGCTTCTCGGCTGGCGGCGGGATCACGGCGGCAAGCGACCCGGCCGCGGAATATGCCGAGTCGCTCCACAAGGCCGAGGGCATGCTGCGGGTGCTCGACGAGTTGGGGGTCGGAGGACTGCCGCCGTGATCGTCGTGCTCGACAACCGCGACAGCTTCGTCTTCAATCTCGCGCGGCACCTCGAGCTGCTGGGGCCACCGACAGTCGTGGTGCCAGCCCACGCGGTGACGGTGGCGGACCTCCGCCGGCTGCGGCCGGCGGCGCTTGTGATCTCGCCCGGCCCATGCACGCCCGCCGAGGCGGGCTGCTCCCTCGAGGCAGTGCGGGCCTTCCGCGGTAGCGTGCCGATCCTCGGCGTCTGCCTCGGCCACCAGGCGATCGCCGCGGCACTCGGCGGCCGGATCGTGCGCACCACGCCGGTACACGGCCGCACGAGCGACATCCTCCACGACGAAGTGAATCTCTTCGCGGGGATCCCAAGCCCGATGACAGCGGCCCGCTACCACTCGCTGGTCGTGGACCCGGCCTCGCTGCCGGCAGGCCTCGTCGTTACCGCCCGTGACGCGGCGGGCACCATCATGGCGATCGCCGACGAGCGGCACGCGATCCACGGCGTGCAGTTTCACCCCGAATCGATCCTCACCCGGCATGGATTCAGGCTGCTGGCAAACTTCCTCGACCTGACCGGTCTCGACCACCGCGGGCGGCTGGCCGCGTTCTTCGACGACGACGTCGCCGAGCAGGCCGCGGCCCCGGCCGCCCCCGAGGCTCCCGCCGACGGCCGCGTCGTGACGTTTTGAACGCCACGTCGCAGTCCCCCAGCTCGCGCTGGGGGCTTTTATGCCGCACAGGCCGAGCCGAACGGAATGGCAATCCTGCCTGCACTCGCTTGCAAGGCCGTCGAGATAACACGGGCAACCCTGACCCATACAAGCCCCAGGGCGCGAGCCCGGGGACTGCGGGAACAAAGGCCACCCCGCCATCCATGCCGCTCATCTGCCACAGATAGACGAAAACGCCCAAGCCTGGCTGGCCAATTGGTGTGCCACGTCGCAGTCCCCCAGCTCGCGCTGGGGGCTTTTATGCCGCACAGGCCGAGCCGAACGGAATGGCAATCCTGCCTGCACTCGCTTGCAAGGCCGTCGAGATAACACGGGCAACCCTGACCCATACAAGCCCCAGGGCGCGAGCCCGGGGACTGCGGGAACAAAGGCCACCCCGCCATCCATGCCGCTC
>JBBEEF010000091.1:0-4802 GCA_040880915.1 Pirellulales bacterium | reverse complement strand
CTGGGTCACTGGCGATTCTGTTCGCCCCACAACAAGGGTCTCTGCATGAACGCCGCCGCCAAATCGACCCCCGCACCCGCCCCCATGACCCGGCTGGGGATCATGATGTTTCTCGAGTTCTTTGTGTGGGGTGCCTGGGCGGTGCCGATGGGGAAATATCTAGCAACGGTGTTTTCGGCGGACCGCTCCAAGCCGGCCGTCGACATGATCATCGGCCAGGCCTACGGCACGAGCTCCATCGCTGCCATCATCGCCCCCCTGTTCGTCGGCCTGATTGCCGACCGCTTCCTGCCGGGGCAGATCGTGCTCGGAGTCTTGCACCTTTTAGGTGCGGGGCTGCTCTACGCCGTTTCGCAGGCCACCGACCCGGTGAGCTTCTATTGGCTGCTCCTGGCAAGCGGGCTCTGCTACATGCCGACATTGGCGCTTGTAAATTCGGTGAGCTTCGATCAGCTCTCCGAGCCCCAGAAGCAGTTTCCGCTCGTCCGCGTCTGGGGCACAATCGGCTGGATTGCCGCTGGAATCACGGTCGGCTCGCTCCTGCCGCGGCTGATGGCCGGCGGGCTGCCGGCGGGCGTTGATTCGCTGCTGTTGGGCGACACTGCCGGCACCGATGCCGGCAAGACCAACCTGCCGTTCCTCGTGGCAGCGGCCAGCTCAGTGATTCTCGGCCTCTACTGCTTTACGCTGCCCAACAGCCCCCCCAAGGGAAAGGGTGAGCCGGTGAGCATGGCCAAGCTCCTGGGCCTCGACGCGGTGGGGCTGATGAAGAGCCCGGCCTTCGGGATCTTCGCAGCGGCGAGCTTCCTGATCTGCATCCCGCTGGCCGTCTATTACTCCAAGGCCAACGAATACATCAGCGCCATGAACATCCAGGAGATGCTGGGCCTGGGCAGCGAGACGGTGATGACGTTTGGCCAGATGAGCGAAATCGGCTTCATGCTTCTGATGCCGCTCTTTCTGGCCCGCTACGGCGTCAAGACGATGCTCCTTGGGGGGATGCTCGCCTGGGTGGCTCGCTACGTGCTTTTCGCCTTTGGTGCCGACAGTGCCTGGATGCTCCTGGCCGCGGTCCTGCTCCACGGCATCTGCTACGACTTTTTCTTCGTCACCGGCCAGCTCTACACCGACCACGTGGCCCCCAAGAGCCTCCGGGCCAGCGCCCAGGGGTTGATCGCGCTTTTGACCTACGGCGCGGGCATGTACGTCGGCAACGTCGTCTTCCCGCTCGTGGCCGGGGGGCTGGCGACAACCGACGAGTATCCCTGGAAGCCCTTCTGGCTCACGTTCGCGGTGGCTGCGGCGGTGGTGACGGTGGGCTTCGCGGTCGCCTTCCGCGATCCCGTCAAGCTCGGCCAGCAACAGATCACCTAGGCGCAGCATGCAAAATTCCGAACCGGTCTTGATCGCCGGCCGCTGGCGGCCCGCCACGGCCACGGCCACGTTTCACGCCGTCGACCCCGCCACTGGAACAGCCGGCGCGGCCGTCTGGCCGGTGAGCAGCTGGGCCGACGTCGACCTGGCGCTCGACGCCGCCGTGGCCGCAGCCGCCGAGCTCGCTCAGCTCCCGGCCGAGCGGATCGCCGCCTTCCTGGAACGCTTTGCCGCCCGGCTCGAGGCCCGCGGCACGGAGCTGGTGGCGGCGGCCCACGCCGAGACGGGCCTGGCTGTCGCGCCCCGGCTGGCTGAGGTGGAACTCCCCCGCACGCTCGACCAGCTGCGGCAGGCGGCGGCGAGCGCCCGGGAAGAGACCTGGCGGATGGCGATGATCGACACGGCCAAAAACATCCGCGCGGCCTGCTTCGGCCTCGGGCCGGTCGTCGTGTTCCCACCGGCCAACTTTCCACTCGCCTACGGCTGCGTCACCGGCGGCGACATGGCCGCGGCGATCGCAGCGGGTAATCCGGTGATCGCCAAGGCCCACCCCGGCCATCCCACCGTCTCGAAGCTCGCTGCCGAAGAGGCCCTCGAGGCCGTGCGGGAGACGGGCCTGCCGGCAGCAACGATTCAGTTGCTCTACGGGCTCGAGAATACCGATGGCGAGCGGCTCGTGGCCGACCCGCGGGTGGGGGCGACGGGCTTTACCGGCAGCGAGGCGGCCGGAAAGAAACTGTTTGCCGCGGCGAGCGGGGTCGGGAATGTGATCTGGGTCGAGATGGGGAGCATTAATCCGGTGGTGCTCCTGCCAGGGTCGCTTGCCGAGCGGGGTGCGGCGATTGCCGGCGAACTGACCGTGAGTGTGACCGGCTCGGCCGGGCAGTTCTGCACGAAGCCAGGCATGGTGTTTTACGTCGAGGACACAGCCGGCATCGCCTTCGCGACAGCGGTTGCGGAGAAGTTTGCCGCGATCGGGCCGCAGGTGCTGCTTGGTGAAGCGGGCTGCCGGCGGCTTTCTGCCGGGATCGAGGGGCTCACGAAAGCAGGCGCACAACTGCTCGCGGGCGCGGCCGCGGCCAGCGGACCGGCGAGCCACGTGCCGACGCTGCTCGAGGTGAGAGGCAGTGAACTCGTCGCCCACCCGGAGTCGTTTGTCGTCGAGACCTTTGGCAATACGACCCTGCTCGTGCGGTGTGCCTCGCGTGCCGAACTGGCCGCTGCGGTGCGATGTGCGCATGGGTCGCTCGGGGCGAGCGTTTATGCTGCGACCGATGGCAGTGACGACGCGGCCTTCGCCGAGATCGTGCCGCTGGTAGTGACCCGGGCAGGCCGCGTGGTCGAAAACCGGATGCCCACGGGCCTGGCCGTCACGCCGTCGATGCAGCATGGTGGTCCCTGGCCGTCGGCCGCGCCGCAATTCTTTTCGGCGGTGGGCCTGCCCTGGTCGATTCTTCGGTTTGCCAGGCGGATCTGCTTCGACGGCTGGACGGAGAAGCGGCTCCCGGAGATCGTCCGCGATCGGCCGCCGCCGGGCCTCCCCTGGCGATACATCGACCGGGCCTGGACCCGCGGCTGACCGGCTCGGCCGCACGGCTCGGCCACACCCGGTTGCTGCTCCACGCCACGTGCATTCAGGCCCGAAGCGTGGGCTGCGGGGAATTTGCCGCCATTCAGTTTCGGCCTCTGGGCCTGAACTATGCTTCTGCTAGTGCTCCGCTGAGCGTGCGGCATTCCCTGTTTCCCTTGTCGGAAGAACGATGAAATTTCACGTGTGCAGACAGTTCAGGATCGGTGTGCGAGCCGGGCTCGTGGCCGCTGTCTTTAGCCTCGGGGTGATTGCCGTTGCCGAGGAGCCGGCTGCCGACACCAAGCCCGAGAAGGCCGCCCCGGCCAAGCAGTCGGTGGCGACGATTCCCGACTCGAGCAAGCCGCCGGTCGTGACCGAGCATGCGATCACCGTCGGCGGCCGTGAGCTTGCCTACAAGGCCGAGGCGGGGATGCTGCCGCTTTTGAAAGACGACGGCTCGCCCCGGGCCAACATCTTCTTTGTTGCCTACACGCTTGTGACCGAGGCCGACGCGGCCCGCCGCCCGATCATGTTCTGCTTCAACGGCGGTCCCGGGGCGTCGGCCGTGTGGCTGCACCTGGGGGGCCTCGGCCCCCGCCGGGCCCAGGTCAACCCCGACGGCTCGCTGCCTCCCCCGCCGTTTGCGCTTGTGGCCAACGAGCACACGATCCTGCCAGTGGCCGATCTTGTGTTCATCGACCCGGTGGCCACCGGCTACAGCCGCGCCGCCAAGGACGAGAAGCCCGAGCAGTTTTTCGGCAAGGATCCCGACATCGCCGCGATGGCCGAGTTCATCCGGCTCTACACCACCCGCAACGCCCGCTGGCGGAGCCCGAAGTATCTCTGCGGCGAGAGCTACGGCGTGTTCCGGGCGGCGGGCCTGGCCGCCGAGCTTCAGGATCGCCACGGGATGTTTCTCAACGGCCTGGTGCTCGTGTCGGGGCTCATCGACTACGGCACGATCATCCCCGGGCCCTCGAACGACCTGCCCTATGCCCTGTTTCTCCCAAGCTTCACGGCGGTTGCCCACCACCACGGCCGGCTGCCCGCCGACCTCCAGGCCGACCGGGCGAAGGCCCTGGCCGAGGCCCGCGACTTCGCGGGAAGCGAGTATGTGGCGGCCCTGTATGCGGGGGCGTCGCTCACGGAGCCGCGGCGGGCGGAGATCGCGGCGAAGCTCGCGCGGCTGACGGGGCTTGCCGACAAGCTCATCCTCGACCACGATCTCCGCGTCGATCCCTCGACCTTCCGCGAGAAGCTCCTCGCCGACGAGCGGCTGATCCTGGGCCGGTTCGACGGCCGAATCACCGGCCGCGACGGCGACCAGGCCAGCGACACGCCGCGATTCGACCCCTCCTACGACGCGGCCCTGGGCCCCTTGGCGGCCGCGATGAACGCGTATGTTCGCGAGGAACTCAAGTTCGAGAGCGACCTGCCCTACAAGGTGCTCACCGTCGTGGGCCCCTGGCCGCAGGACCAGAACCGCTATTCGAGCACGGCCCGGCAGCTCGGCGAGGCAATGAGCCGCAACCACCACCTCCGCGTGCTTGTTCAGGCAGGCCTCTGCGACCTGGCCGTGCCGTTCCTCTCAATGCCCTTCAGCATCGACCATTTGGGAATCGACCCTGAGTTGCAGAAAAACGTCAGCTACACGGAATACGACTCGGGGCACATGATGTATCTCCGGCTTGAGGATCTCGCGAAGCTCGAGCGAGATCTGCGGGAGTTTCTCGAGGCTCCGGCGGCGGTCATGCCCGCCGGTCAGTGATCAGGCCCGCGTCGGGAATCCGGCCGGCGAGCGTAGGCAGGCAGAGTCGCCTTCGTTCCCGAAGTCCCCGGGCTCGCGCCCGGGGCTTGT
>JBBEEF010000090.1:638-4901 GCA_040880915.1 Pirellulales bacterium | reverse complement strand
AGGATGCCGTAGCGAACGTCCGGCGAGATGGCACGGGCAACCCCGACCCACGGAAATCGTTGCATCAGGTGCTATCTCGACGGCCTCGCAAGCGAGCGAGAGGCAGGATGCCGAAGCGAGTCTGGTTGCGGGAAGGTGGGCAGAGCGACCATCATGATCCCGGCGGCGTTTGGGCCGCCGGTCCCTTTGGAGGCGGCGGCGAGCCGCATACCCATGATCGCCTTCGACCGCACGGCCGAGCCGCGGCCCCCCGAGCGAAACGTGCTCGGGGGCGTGCTTGACACATGTTCCCAGGAACCGCTCACCGGCTTCTTCCGTGACGGCTGCTGCCGCACCGGCCCCGATGACATGGGCGTGCACACCGTCTGCGCCGTGATGACCGAGGCGTTCCTTGAGTTCACCGTGGAAGCGGGCAACGACCTCGTCACGCCCAAACCGCAGTGGAACTTTCCGGGGCTCGTGCCGGGGGACCGCTGGTGCCTGTGCGCAGCGCGGTGGCTCGAGGCCGCCCAGGCGGGCAAGGCGCCGCCGGTCGTGCTCGAGGCAACCCACGAGAAATCGCTCGCGATCGCGCCCCTGGAATTACTCAAACGGCACGCGGTTGAGTCTGCGTGAGGCCGCGGGTTGTCGGCCGCCGTGCCTTGAGGTCGGGCCGCCCGATTGCCTGTTTGCCGCTCTGCTGGGAAACGCTCCGGACCGGTCGGCTATGCGATCGCGAACCTGCTTGGTGAGCAAGGTCACCGTCAACAACTCGAAGTACACAAACATCCTGATGGGCACCGTGCAGGCTGCGATCGACAAGGCGATGCGGATCAGAATCGCCCCGCTATTCGGACCGCGGCTGCCCGCGGCAGGGGCCCGCGGCAGGATGGCGGGAACCTGGCTCGAGTTCGCACTCGCTCGGTCGCTCGCCATCAGTCCCGCACGCCCAGGCCGAGCGTGTCGCGGCAGAAGGTGATGCTGCGGGAGAGTTCCGCGAGCTGATACTCCTGCTCGGCCGCGGCTTTTATCAGAGCTTCGGCGTGGCCGGCGTGGTGGGGGGCAGGAAGTTGGGCGGGCCCTCTGCCCTCACCTTTCCGCACGAACATCCTGTCGCCGGAGGCCGCGAGCAGCATGTCGAGGTCGAGACCGCCAGGGCAGAGATTCAAGATCCTGCCCTGGGGTGTCGGGATGATGGAGTTGACCCGTCCCGCCTGGTCGCCGACGGGGCGGCCGACACGGCCATAGCCGGCTTCTCGATCCGGTAGAGGGCGTTTTCGGTGCGGACGTAGATGGCCCGTCCGACAACGGCCGGCGTGGCGTAGATTCCGCCGTCGAGATGGTTGGTGGCGACGAGGTCGTACTCACGGCCGGGCCGGATCACGAAGGTGTCGCCGTCGCGGTTACCCACGTAGATCCGCCCGTCGGCGAACAGGGGCGACGACGAGAAGTTGCCCCCCAGTCGCTGCGACCAGACCTGCTCCCCTGTCGCAGTGGCGAGGCAGGTGGCCACCCCCTTGTCGCTCACCATGTAGATAAGATCGTCCACCACCAGCGGTGACGACATCGTGGGGGCCCCCTTCTTCTCCCGCCACACGATCTCGGGCGGGGCGTCGGGGCCGGCCAGCCGCATCGCTAGCAGCTCAGGCTGGAGGAAGCTCGTGCTCATGAAGAGGAGATCACCCGCCGTCACCGGCCGAGGCACGATCGAGAAGCCGAGCACTCCGTAGCTCATCTTCCAGAGCTCTCTCCCGGTGGCGGGGTCATAGCCGTAGAGCCAGTCGGCCGCCGGTGAGACAACCACCTCGCGGCCACCGAGCACGAGGACCAGCGGCGTGCCGTAGGCCTTCTTGAGTTGCGGATCGTCGCGGACGGCACCCGAGCGGATCGTCTGCCAGGCGATCCTCCCGCTGGCTGTGTCGTAGGCCGCGATCGATTGAACGTCGCTGCCGTCGAGGTGCACGATTAGCTTGTCCTGCCAGAGAATCGGTGTGCTGCCCGGGCCGTTCTCGTGGTTGAGTCGCAGGTCGCGGTTCCGCCAGAGCACCTTGCCGGTCGCGGTCTCGACGCAGGCGGCCCCGAAGTCGCCGCCGTGGCAGTACAGCCGGCCGGCGGCGAGCACGGGCGAGGGGGAGGCGAAAGAGTTGAGCTTGTGGATCGGCTGTGGGTCGGCGATCGTGAAGAGCTCGACGTCGTGGAGAAGCCGTCCCGTAGCCTGCTCGACGCACATCGCACGGATCGTCACGGCCGCCGACACCTCGAGCTGCCCGGCCATCCGGTTGCCCGCGAGCCGCTGGGCCTTCTCCGCGGCCGTCGCCTCCCGTTCGACCGCCGTCGTGATCCAGATCTGGCCGCCGCCGATCACAGGGCTCGACCAGCCGCGACCCGGCAGCGGCGTTTTCCAGGCGACGTTTTCCGTCTCGCTCCAGCTGACCGGCAGATCCTGGGCGACCGGGGCGTGCCCCTGGCCGTCGGAGCCCCGCCACTGGGGCCATTCAGGTTCGGTGGCAAGAAGCAGGGTAGGCAGGGAGCCGATGACGGCCGCGAGGAGCGGGCGGCGATCCCGGCGGAAGGAGGTCGGGAGGTTCATCGTAGGGTTCCGGGCAGGAGACGAGCCGCGACAGCCTAGCCTTGCCGCACGGGCTCGTGCCACTGGCCGCGGGAGGCGAAACAATGGCCTTCCGCCGCCGCCGCCCCGGAGCTACCCTCCCCGTCCCTTCCTTTTGGAGACTTCCCAACATGGGCGGCTCGCCCTGGCATGGACTGTTCGCGGCCTTCGCGATCGTCGCATCGGCGGCAGCCGCGGCCGATCCCGGCGAGCCCGAGCCGTTTCCCGGCGTGGTGGCCCTGCGGGTCGAAAGCGACCTGTTCGCCTCCGGGAACAAGCCCGCGGCCCGGAGTCTCACCCTCTTCCACGAAGGTGTCGCCTGGGACTTTCTCGAACTCCCGGTCGCGCCCGAGAAGGGCCGGTCGGCCGCAGCTGAAGAGGACGAGATGCAACTCGTCGAGATCGTCCTGCATGATCCGGCCCGTGAACGGGTGGTCGTCATCGATCCGGTTCGGCACCGCAAGACCGAGATCGCGACAGTGCAACTCGAGCGACTCGGTGCATCACTGGCGAAGTGGGCCCAGGCAAGCGACGACCGGCTTGTCCGCTGGGCTGGCGGGCCCGACTTCAACGACGACCTGCGGGAGGAAGAGGGGCGGCTCGAACTGGCCGGACCACGGGCCCGCTACGCGGTGACCCACGTCGCGGCGTCCTCCCCGGAGGCCGCCCAAAACTACCGGCAGTTCGCCGACACGGCGATCATGCTCAAGGCACTTCTCCAGCCGGGCGGGATTCCTCCGTTTCCCAGGCTGGCTATCAATCATCGGCTCCAGGAGGCCGGCGCGATCCCCGCGGAGGTGACGCTCGAGATCGAGCAGCGTGGCGTCTCATTCGGTGCCGGCCCCACGCGGTTGCGGGGAGTCCACCGCAGCCATCCGCGGCTCCTGCTTGAGGATCTCGAGCGGATCGCGGAGGCCCGGGGGCATCTGGCCGCCGCCGAGCAGGTCGAGTTGGCCTTGTTCGCCGCCGAGCAGACGGATGCCGTGGCCCCGCCCCGGCACGATGACGACGAATGATGAGTCCGGCGGTCGGCCTCCTAGCCTTGCCGTTACAACAGGTTTCGCCGGTGCAGTTTCCCGCGGGCCCAAGAAAACCGGCGCCGTCGGACGATATTGCCTGCGGCTCATATCTTTCCCAACCCGCCGCGTCGCGACCTCCACGTCGCCCGCATTCGGCGGTCAGAAAGAGGAACGCTCGGGGGGCGTTCCAGGGCAGGTGAACGGGCTCGCGGACCGAGGCCGCGGCGCGGACATTGACATTTGTTCAGCTCCCCGCCACATTCATTCCATTCATAGTCCTAGTCTCAAGGAGGATCTCCATGCTCGTGCTTTCCCGCAAGCAAAACGAACGGATTCGTGTCGGCGACTCAGTGGTGGTCACGGTGGTCCGCGTCAGCGGCGACAAGGTGCGAATCGGCATCGAAGCCCCGGCAGACGTGCGTGTGCTCCGCGACGAACTCGACGACGACGCCCTGGGTGATGTCACGCTCGACGCCGCGGCCGAACTGCCGATTCCGCGGTTCCTGAGATTCGTGGGGTGAACTGCGGATCGCTTCCGTTTCCCGGAAGCCAGATTCGCTCTAGCCGCAGACTGGTCGGGGTAGCGACAATTCCAGCGTGGATACCGACCCGCTCATCGTGCCCGCTCCCGACGACGACTTCGAGCCGTGGGGGGGG
>JBBEEF010000090.1:0-628 GCA_040880915.1 Pirellulales bacterium | reverse complement strand
GCCCCGCCCGGGGTGGCTGCGACGGTTTCTTCTTCCCGGGGCCACCGTGGTCATTGTCGTTCTGGCCGTGCCTGTGGCCGTGCTCACCGCCGCCCCTGAGTTCCACCGGGCCCGGTTGCCGGTTGGCGGCCCGCTGGCAGACCGCGACCCAGTCGCCGCGGCCGCCGGTGCCGAGCAGGATGCTCGGCGGCTGGTGACGTCGGTCTCGGCAGTCCACGCAGCCTTCGTCCGCGTCGGCCGCTGGGAAGGCGTGTTCACTGAGCGGGAGCTCAATGCCTGGCTGGCACTCGACCTGACCCGCAACCACGCCGAACTCGCCGCCGGGTGGGCCAGAGACGCCCGCGTCGAGATCGGGTCGGGCAGGGTGCGGGCCGGCTGCCGCGTCGGCCGGGGGCTGTTCTCGGTCATCGGCTGGATCGAGGTGGAGGTGCAACTGCGGGACATCAACCAATTGGGCATCACGCTCTCCGACGCCCGCCTCGGAATCATGCCGGTGCCGCGGGGCCCGATCCTCCGGGAACTGGCCCGCCGCCTCGACAGCCTCGGCATGGTGACAGAGATCCGCCGGCTCGACGACCGCAGTGTGCTTGTGGTGTACATTCCTTCCACGCATGAGGCGGGCGGCGTG
>JBBEEF010000089.1:5467-30812 GCA_040880915.1 Pirellulales bacterium | reverse complement strand
AGCGCAGAATTTGGTCACAGCCACGCTCAAGCGAGGTAGCAGGCGGGGTGGCTTTTGTCCCCGCAGTCCCCGGGCTCGCGCCCCGGGGCTTTTATGGGGCAAGGGGAGGGGTTGCCCGTGTCATCTCGCCGGCCTCGCAAGCAAGCGAGAGGCAGGATGCCGTAGCGGAGCTTGCGTGGAGTGAGCGAAGGCAGGATGCCGAGAGCGACCGTCCGGCGAGATGGCACGGGCAATCCCGACCCACTCGAGGACGTTCCATCAACTGGGCGGCAGGGCAGATTGCGAGTCTGCCCCACCGGGGCACGCTAGCAGCCCAGCCGGTTCACGAGCTGCTCGAACTGGCGGGCGTGGCGAGCGTGGGAGGTGTGCATGTGCTCCCCCTGGGACACCAACCGCAGCCGGTCGTCCCGGTCGAGGCCGCGGGTCCGCAGGATCCGTTCGAACGGCTGGCGGGCCGCCGCGTAGACGACCAGGAGCTTGTGTTCGTCGAGCTGCACCTCGAGCGACTGCTCGGGATGCATCACGGCGATTCCGGTACAGCCGTCGTTGAGAAGGAGATCGTCGAATTCCCACAGCAGGCTCTCGAGCACCAGCCGCTCGACACCCTCGCGGGAGAATTCCCGGACGCCGGCTGAATCCTCGTGCGACGATTCGAGCACGACGTCGAGCTCGTCGCCAAGCGGCTCGAGCAGCTCGAGGAACGTCTCGAAGAGATGCTCGGCCGAGACGGCAGCCACGACCGCCGGTAGCCGGGCGCCCGACTGGGGGTCGACGTAGGCGTCGTGGCGATAGCCGGCCCGGGGAACGATGTCGAGCTGCCAGCCTGGACGGATCGCCTCGGTGAGCGTGAACCGGCCGTAGCGGCTGCGGGCCATGTGAGCCTCGAGCGCGATCTGATCGGGCCTCGTGGCCGGTTCATCGGGCGAGGAAACGGCCTTGAGGGCCGGCAGCGAGGGCCGCTGGGCGGCCGATTCGTCGAGGTAGCGCATCGGACTGGCTCGGGCGGGAGGGGGCTGAATCCACGGCCGGCAGAGCCGGACTGGGCTGACACCACAAAGGTAGGACACGCTTTCGCGCCGTGCGCGGAGGGAAATGTGGGCCCAATCACCCGCCCCCGCCGTCGGGTCGTTGCCGTTCCGGACCCGCGGGCCCCATAATCCCTGGCTTTCCCCGCAGTGAGAGGACAAACGGTTCATGGATGGGAAAATCGTCGCCACCGGCATCACCTTCGACGACGTGCTCCTGCTGCCCCGGCGGTCGGCCGTCGTGCCTGCCGAGACCGACGTCGCGACCCGACTGACCCGCGGGATCACCCTCAACATCCCGATCGTCAGCTCCCCGATGGACACCGTCACCGAGAGCGAGATGGCCATCTCGCTGGCCCAGGAGGGCGGCCTGGGGGTGATCCACAAGAACCTCTCCATCGAGCGGCAGGCCGAGGAGGTGGACAAGGTCAAGCGGAGCGCCAACGGCATCATCATGGATCCGGTAACGCTTCCCCCGACCGCCACCGTGGCCCGGGCCCGCGAGCTGATGGACCAGCACAACATCTCCGGCGTGCCGATCACCGGTGAGGGGCGGCGGCTCGTGGGCATCATCACCCGCCGAGACCTGCGGTTTCTCGAGAGCGGTGAGACACCAATCTCCGACATCATGACGAAGTCGGGTCTCGTCACGGCCACCGGCTCCGTCTCCCTGGACGAGGCCGAGAAGGTCCTGATGGCCAACAAGGTCGAGAAACTGCTGCTCGTCGACCCGGCCGGGGTGCTCACCGGGCTGATCACGATCAAAGACATCGACATGATGAAGCGGTTCCCGATGGCCTGCAAGGACCGCCAGGGCCGGCTGCGGGTGGGGGCCGCGGTGGGGGTGTTCGAGGAGGAACGGGCCGCGGCCCTGATCGCCAAAGGGGTCGACATGCTCGTCGTCGACAGCGCCCACGGGCACTCCGAGAACGTCATCGACACCGTCGCGGCGATCAAGAAACGCTGGGAGATCGAGGTAGTTGCGGGAAACGTGGCAACCCGGGAAGGCTGTCGCGATTTAATCGCCGCTGGCGCCGATGGGATCAAAGTCGGGATCGGTCCCGGGTCGATCTGTACTACACGGGTCATCTCCGGTGTCGGCGTCCCCCAGATCACGGCGGTCTGGGAGGCCGCGCAGGAGGCGGCCGGTGCCGGCGTTCCCGTGATCGCCGACGGTGGCATCCGCTACTCGGGAGACATCACCAAGGCGATCGCCGCCGGAGCCCACGCCGTGATGATCGGCGGGCTGCTGGCGGGTGTGGCGGAAAGCCCCGGACAAACCGTCCTCTTCCAAGGGCGGACGTTCAAGGTCTACCGTGGGATGGGATCGCTGGGGGCGATGGTCAAGGGGTCGAGCGAACGCTACCGTCAGAAGGCCACGGGAAGGACCGGCGACAAGTTGGTTCCGGAGGGAGTCGAGGGTCGGGTGCCCTTCAAAGGGCCCTTGAGCGTGTTTGTCTACCAACTCGTCGGCGGCCTGCGGGCCGGGATGGGCTACTGCGGCACGCGAACGATCGAGGAACTCCGCCGGGACTCGCGTTTCATTCAGGTGACTGCCGCCAGTGTCCGTGAGAGCCATCCCCATGACATCGCTATCACACAAGAAGCCCCGAACTACACCGCGGAACACTCCCAATCGCCGGAGTGACCGACGCGGCGCAGCGGCTGCGTTGCTCGTCGCGGCGACGGTCGCCCTCGCGGCGGGAGCAGCGTCGGCTGCCGACTGGACCGGCTTCGTCCGGGCGCCCGACGAGGCCCTGAGGCTGCCGCCGCCTCGGGCCAACGACGTCGAGGGAAATGTGCGGACGGCAGCCGGGGGTGTGGGTGACGACGGCACCTGCGTGACCTGCGGGGCCGAGGATGACCCGAACGGGAGCCAGGGCGACTCTTGTTCCGACGAGGTGGCGGCCTGCCGGACCGCCCTCGACAAGCTCTTCAAGGACCAGCTCGGCTCGATCGACCTCGACATCCGGGTCGGGGGACGTCCCGGCAACGACTATCCCTGCGAGTGCCGTCTCGAGGGGGAGACCTACCAGCCCCGACGGTTCGCCACCACCACCTTCACCTGGATGGCAGCCGGTCATTGCCACAAGCCGCTCTACTTCGAACATTGGAACCTCGAACGATACGGCCACTCGTATGGCCCGCTGGCCGATCCCTGGATCTCGGCGGCCCACTTCTTCGTGACGCTCCCGGTCTTGCCCTACAAGATGGGTGTTGAGCTGCCCTGGGAGTGTGTCTATCCACTCGGCTATTACCGGCCTGGCAACTGCGCACCCTGGACTGTGCCCGCGGTGCCGATCAGTCCCCGCGGCTTCGCGGTCGAGGCCGCCACCATCACCGGGCTTGTGTTCCTGCTCCCGTAGCGTGGGAAGCCCGAGCGTGGGGCAGGTTTGCGACCTGCCGGAGTCTGACCTCTGGCAGACGCCACGTCGGCCCCACGACGAGGCCGTCCTTACCGCTTCGTGACGGTGGCTATGTAGGCATAACGACGGGCGACCGACTCGAAGGCGACGTCGGCCCGGCCTGAGCCTCCAAGGTCCACAAGCGCCTCGTGGACCTCGGGCCGGTAATGGACGTGAAACACAGACAACCACCTCTTGAGACCGGCGGCGAAGGCCCGGGGCAACTCGCCCTGATCCCAGAAATCGACGATCAGGAGCTGGCCGCCGGGTCGGAGGTTGGCCAGAGCCGCGTCGATGGCCCCCGGCCATGTCGGTATCATCGATAGACAGTAGGAAAAGAAGATTGTGTCGAATGGCTCCGCCCGGCCGAACATCGCGGCGGCGTCGAGTTGTTCGGCGAGGCCCTGACGGAGGCGGATCGGCTCGCTCCCCGCGGCCGGCACGCCCGCCCGAGCAATCTTCGCGGCGGCGGTGTCGAGCATCTCCTGCGAGGCGTCGAGGCCGCAGAGCAAGCCCGGCTGCGGCCGCCTGGCTAGCTTGACGAGGTTCCGGGCCGTTCCGCAGCCCACCTCGAGCGTGGCCGTCGCCGGACCGGTCTTGACGTGGGCCAGAAGCCGGTCGCGACCGAGCAGATAATAGGCCCGGGTGAAATCGTAGACATGCCGGGTCAGCCGATACATCCGGTCCATCGCGGCCGCCTGATCCGTAGCCGCGGGGCCGCCGGCATGGGCATCCGTCATACGTCTTGGTCCACCCGCTCGTAGAGGTGGAACATGCCGTAGATCGCCGAGCGATCCTGGGCGTGGAGCACACGGGATCGCTCCTCGTCGTAGTGAAACTGGGCCCGGTGGGCCGGAGAGAGGGCCGTCTCGACCGGCGACTTCTCACCGGCGGTTCGGAAAATCACCCGCGTGTCGGCGCCGCCAACGCGGGCAATCTCGCCCCAGAGTTCGTCGATCACCGGCGGAGGCATCCAGTCCTGGCTGTCGAGCAACACGAAGGCATTGAGGCTCCCGGGATGCTCGGTCCGCAATTGGTCGGTGAGCGAAGCGACGTGCGTCTCCACGCGGTCGACGAGCGACCGGATGGTTTCGTAGTTCTCCTCCTTGAGGTAGTCGGGCAGGGCCCGCCGGTTCTCGTGGTCGTAGCGGCGACCAAAGGCCTGCCAGGTGAAGTAGTTGTCGTCGAGCGGGAAGCCACAGGCCAGGCGGCGGATCCGACCCTTGTACATCTCGAACAGCCGTGCCCCGTCTCCCTCCTGCTCCTCGAGCATGGCGGCGTGCTGGCTCGGCGGGATCCCCAGGCTATAGACGGCGACCGGCTGGCGGCCCATCCAACGGACGATCCGGTTGTCGAACAGCGGGGCGAAGTAGTCGTCGAACACCCGTTCCTGTTCGGCGACGGTCTTGGCGGCTAGCAGCCGGGCCGGGTCGCGGCGCATCCGCCTTGCCAGGCCGTGCACGACCCGGAAAAACTGGCCGAGCTTCGCGTGCTCGTAGAGACCCCGCTTGAAGTAGTTGATTCGGCGTGGGCCGATTGCCCGCCCGGGCCAGTCGCTCGATTCCCAAAAGGCCCGAGTGAGCGGGTCGAGGGCGTCCCGCAGGTAGCGGTTGTAGTTGTCGATATTGTCGCGGTGCCGGCCGTGGCCAAAGAAGTTGTAGAACGTCTCGTAGTCGGGGAGGTGCTTGATGGCGGCGAGTTTGAGCCGCGTCAGGGCCATGTGGTTGGCGTTGAGGTCAACCGCCACGATCCGCTTGGGGCGGTGCACGAGATAGTTGAGGACGTTGCAGCCGCCACTGGAAATCGTCAGCAGGCTCGTCTCCGGCCCGAGCTCAAGCGCCGCGGCATCGACCCGCGGATCCTCCCAGATCTGGTTGTAGATGAAGCCTTTGAACCACAGCGTGAACATCCGCTCAAGCATGCCACGGCGGCTCGCGAGCCGGTGATGGTGCACCGCCTTGCTGAGGCGTTGGGTATTGCCGCGGGCGGTCGCGGGACTGCTCATGGGGGCTTGGCTCTCCTGGCGTTCGTGTCCAGACTGTAGCCGATTCCACCGGGCGGCGTCGACGCCGCCCGGTGGTTTTTAGAAGGCGGTTGCCGGGGCCGCGGCCCCGCGGCCGGCGGGGGGTGGGGCGGCTTTGTCGATATCGCGGACAGCCCTGTCGATTTCCCCGGTGAGCTCCCGTCCGAGGTCGACGATCGCCTGTTCGGTCTGCCGCAGACGGGCTCTGGTGGCCGCGGCCTCGGCCTCGAACCGGTCGGCCAGTTTCGTGGCGGCATCCACGTCCCGTTGCCAATTGACCAGGTCAGCGCTGAACTCGGTGGCCTGCTTCTCGAGCAGCCCGAGTTCCGATTGTGCCTTCTCCAGGCCCGTTGCCAGTCTCGTTTGGGCGATCTCGAGCACCGCCTTCTCCCGCTTGAGCACCTGCCGCAGCGCAGCCAGGCCGTCGGAGGCGAGCCCGCCCTCGCCGGCCGCGGCTTCCCCGAGGACCGAGCCGTGGAGCAGGGTCTGGCCGTCGATCAGGGGGCGGCGGTAGAAGACCGTGTCGATCGTGAGCTTGTTTTCGGCTTCTTGTTCGAGTGCCGTGGGGAAGTCCATTTCAATCGAGAGCCCCGCATCGTCGCCGATGTCATCGGGGCCGACCTTGAGGAAGGCCTCGAGATCGACACGGTCGTTGAACGTCACTTCCGCCCAGTATTCTCCGGGGAGCGCCTTGCCCTCATCGATTCGTTGGCGGATGTCCGGCCAGTCCGCCTTGTCGATGGGTTCGCGGACGTCGGTGCCGCTCAGGGCGTGCCGCCGCACGGCATCGCGGAAGGCCTCAGGCACGAGCGTGTCGAGCGCCTCATCGAGCCGCTTGCGGGGCTGGGGCGCGGTTCGTCGATCCCGGTCGGCGGGCCGGTCTTCGCCGTCGTCAGGCGGCTCGGCACCCGGAGGAGGAGCAGGGGTCTGCGAGAACGCCAGCCACCGGTCGGAAGGAAGTTCGGTGTACACGGTGACCGAGTCGTGGGCGCGGCTCCACGCCCGCGTGTCGTAGCGATCGCGGGGGGCCGTTTGTTGGACCGTGAGCACCTGACGCCCCGATCCCTCGTCTGTCGCGATCGCCCGCACGACGAAGGCGCCAAGATACATGCCCCCTTCCTCGGTGGTTGAGAACGGAGTGTCGTCGAAAATGTAGACCGTGGCCCCTGGGTCCACTGGTGCACCGGTCTGCTGCGGCAGAGGCGGCGGCGCTCCCTCCGCCGGGGCATCAGCGGCTGCCTCGCCTCCGGCGTCAGCCGCTGGCCTGCCCGCAACCGAGGCTGGCGGCAGCGTGATCGTGCCGGTCTGATCATCGGCGGTGGGTGGGTTGAACGACGCGTTTGCCCAGTGGCGACCCCGCCAGTTGTCGACCCTGTCGAGCGCCCGCTGCCAGCGATCCCGTTCCTGCGTCAGCTCGCGGAGGGAGGACATGCCGTCAACCTTGACGAGCATGCCCCGTCGGTCGTCCTGCGTGGAGGGCGCCAGGGCGTCATGCACCCGGAGGAGTTTCTCCTGCGTTTGCCGGGTGGCCTGGGCCCAGCGCCACTCGTAATCAAGCAGGCGTGCGGCCAAGAACAGGTAGGTGGGTATGGCAAGTGCGATCAGAAAGGCTGCGGTGACCGAGACCAAGCTCCACCGCTTGTGGCCGACGCCGAAGGTCACCAGCGTGAATAGCAGCAGCAGACCGAGGGCAGCGACGATCGCGATATCCATGCTCGGCACCAAAAGCCCTGCGATCGGGGCGTTACGACCCGCACGGTCGACTCAACCAGAATATACCGCCCGGCGCGGACTGCCCCCCAGCATCGTTTCGTTCCGGCCAGCCATTGATCTTGAGCCGGCTTCGGCCCGGTGTTGCATCCGGTCGACGCGCCGGGCCGCGGCGTCGCCCGGAGGCGACTGGGCCGGCAAGGGTGCAACGGGCCACACCCGCCCCGGCAAGGCTGGTTTACCGGGCCCGGAATGGCTTCGGTGTGGGCGGGAGAGTCTTTCGGCACCGAACGTGCTCTGCAGACCGGAAGGCCAATTGCCAGTTCGCCGCTTCCCGCCTCCGGAGCCCCTTTCAGATGCCCCTCCACTCCCGCCCGTCGGTTGCCCCGGCTCCCCGCCGCGGCCCCCCCGCCCGCCGATCCACGGCCGTGATCGATGACCCGATCCGGCTCTACCTCCTGCAGATGGGGGGAATTCCGCTTTTGAACCGCGAGACGGAGGTGGCAAGCGCCCGCGAAATCGAGCGCTGGCGGCGGAAGTTTCGTCACACGCTCCTGGCCAACGACTTTGTGCTCGCCGGGGCCGTGCACCTCCTCAAGCGGGTCCAGGCCGGCACGCTCAGGCTCGACCGCACGATCGAGGTGTCGGTGACCAACACCGCCGAGAAGAAGCGGCTCTTGAAGCGAATGGGCCCCAACCTCGCCACCCTTGAACGAATCGAGCAGCGGAAAAGGAAATTGTTTCGGATCGCGATGTCGCGAAACACGCCGTGGGACCGCCGCCGGGCGGCCTGGCAGCAGCTGGTGCGGCAGCGGAACAAAGCGGTGCGGCTCGTCGAGGAGATGCATCTGCGGATTCAGCGGCTCTATCCGCTTCTGCAGCAGCTCCGAGGCATGTGGGAGCGGCACCAGGCGATCGCGGGCCAGCTGAAGACCGCCCGCGACCGGGCCGCGGCTCCGGAGCTCGCCGAAGAACAGCGGCGAATTCTCCTCGCCACCCGCGAGAGCCGCCGCACGCTCTCGCGGCGGCTCTCGCGGCTCGCGGATTTTCAGCAGCGATACGACGCTGCCAAGCGAGACCTCGCCGCCGGTAATCTCAGGCTCGTGATCTCGATCGCCAAGCGATATCGCAACCGCGGCCTCTCATTCCTCGACCTCATCCAGGAGGGTAATTCGGGGCTCATGCGGGCCGTCGACAAGTTCGAGCACGCCCGGGGCTTCAAGTTCTCAACCTACGCCACCTGGTGGATCAGGCAGGCGATCACGCGGGCGATCGCCGATCAGAGCCGCACGATCCGTGTGCCCGTGCACATGGCCGACACGATCAATCGGCTGCGGAACCTGACCCGCGGCTTCCTTCAGTCGCGGGGCCGCGAGCCGACGGTGGAGGAGATCGCCGAGCTCGCCGGCCTGCCGGTCGAGGAGGCCGAGTGTGTCTGGCGGATGTCCCGTCGGTGCGTCTCCCTCGATCAGCCTCTCGGCGAGGGGGACGAGGGGACGGTGGGGGAGTTTGTGAGCGACCAGCGGGAGGACGATCCGCTTCGCGATATCAACAGCCAGGCGCTCAAGTCGTCGATCGGCAAGGCGCTCGAGGGGCTCTCCTACCGCGAGCGGGAGATCATCCGGCTGCGGTTCGGCCTGGCCGACGGATGTGCCTACACGCTCGAGGAAGTGGGCTCGCTCTTCGCTGTTACCCGCGAACGCGTTCGCCAGATCGAAGCCAAGGCCGTGGAAAAGCTCCGCCAGCCCGGGGCCGACGTCGATCTGACAAGCTTCGTCTCCGAATCGCTCGTGGAACGCTGGCGGAAGCCCGCCGAGGCTCTCCTCGAGCCCGCCGGCGCGGGCACATGAGCGCCGCGGTGGTAGGTCTCGCCGCGGTTGTTATGCCGACTTGGCCTCGTCGAGCGCCTGCTGAAGGCGGGCCTTGGGCTGCACGCCCATCATCTGCTGCACCGGCCGGCCGCCGCTGAAAATCATCACGGTCGGGATGCTCATGACGTTGTACGTCGTCGCCAGACCGCTGTTCTCGTCGGTATTCACCTTGCCGACGCGAAAGGTTCCGGTGTTTTCGGCCGCCAGTTCCTCGATCACCGGTCCGATCATCCGGCAGGGACCGCACCAGGGAGCCCAGAAGTCGACGAGCACCGGCACGGTCGATTCGAGGACCTCGGACTGGAAATTGGCATCGGTGAACTCGAGGGCGGTACCCATGTCGTCTCTGGCTCCTGTCGATTCAAGTGCGGCGGTAGCCGCGTTAGGCTCTCCCGGCGGCGATGCCAACGCGGCATCGCGACCAACCGGAGGCCTCGGAGTATAGCCGCGTCCGGCTCGGAGGTGGTGACACAATGGGCGATATCCATCAGATCAATCTGTCCACGGCCTGGCAGCCGCCGTCCGGGGCGGCCGGGGCCTGGGTGCGGCGGTTTGGCCGTCCGGCGGGGCTCGAGGCAGGCGACCGCGTCTGGCTCGTGGTGACTGGGGCAGGCGCCGCTGGACTGGAACTGAACCGGGTGCCGCTGGTGGTGGTCGGTGCGGGCAATTCCTGTTGGCGGCACGACATCACGCCGCTGCTCGGGGAACGAAATGAACTGGTTCTCATGCCCTCCGGGGAGCCGGCGGAGCCGGGTGGCGACCGGCCCGCAGGCCCGCCCCCGGCCCGTGGCCACCGGCCGCTCGATCCACGGCACGGGACGCTCCATCTGGAGATCATTCCCGAAGATCTTCAGTCGTCGTGAGCGGGCTTGCTTGACTCGCGGCCCTATTCATCGCTACGAACACGTTGGTGTTTCGCGTTCCCCGCATGGAGGAACGCCACCACACGCCAGGAGTGACGAGCCATGTCAGTGATCAGAGTCGGCAGTACGGGCAAGTATGCAGATGGATGGGACCACATCTTCAGCGGCAGCGGAGCGGCCAACGGGAAGGGGTCGGGCCGCAAGAAAGCGGCTGCCAAGCCCGCCGCACGGAAGACCAATAAGGGCAAGGGTGGAGGGCGGAAGCCGTCTCCAACAACGAAGCGGGTCAAACCACGCCGCCGGAAGTGACGGCCGGGCCGTGTGCGGGGTGGTGTGTTCGGCGTGATCCGGTCACGGCGTGACCGGACTACGGCGCAGGGGTGGTGCGGGTTGGCGCGGCGTGGCGTGTTGGGCGTGATCCGGTCACGGCGTGACCGGACTACGGCGCCGGGCTAGCGTCGGCTGGTGCTACCGTCCGAGTTCTTTTGCCCGGACGGCGGCGGCCACGACCGCGGCCGCAAGCGCGTCCCGAACGCCCCGTTCCTCGAGCACGGCCAGGCCCGCGAGCGTCGTGCCGCCGGGGCTCGCGACGCGATCCCGCACGACCGCGGGATCCTCGCCGGTCTGCTCGAGGAGGCTGCCCGTGCCGGCGAGCGTCTGCACGGCGAGTTTGAGCGCGAGCGGCGCTGGCAGTCCGGCCCGCACGCCTCCCTCGGCCAGCGCCTCGACGACGAGCGCCAGAAACCCGGGCCCCGACCCGGAAAGACCGGTCACGGCGTCGAGCAGCGATTCATCCGCCTCGTGGACATGCCCCACGGCGGCCAAGAGGCCCTGCACGCGGCTGGCGACCTCTGGATCGACGGCGGCTGAGCGGCAGGTCACCGACACGCCGCGGCCCACCAGGCAGGGCGTGTTGGGCATCACGCGGATGACTCGCGGCGTGCCAGCAAGCGCGGCCAGCGCCCCGGTCGACAGCCCGGCCACGATCGAGACAAGCGAGCGGCCCGCCATGACCGCGGCGACTTCGCCACCGGCGGCCGCCGCCTGCTGGGGCTTCACCGCCAGCCAGATGATGGAGGCGGACCGGGCGGCGTCGGTCGCCGAATCGGCGAACTGGATTCCGGGAATCCGGGCCGCCAACTGCTCGCGGGCAGCCGGTGCGGGATCGTAGACGGTGATCTCGTTCGCCGCGAGAAGGCCCGCGGTCACAAATCCCTCGGCAAGCGCCAGAGCCATCCGGCCACCGCCGACGAAGGCGATTCGCCGGTCAGGCATGCGACCGGAAGGCTCAGTCGTCACGGCGTCTCTCCGGCTGCCGGCACCACCGGCGGAATCGCCCGTTCGATCGCGTCGAGGTCGAGCCGGCTCACCCAGAGTTGGCTCGAGGGCTGGCGGCCGCCTGAGTCATCGCGGCTGGCCGTCCACAGGAGCAGCGTGCCGTCGGGTGAGAACGACGGGAGCACATCAGCGCCCGAGTGATCGGTGAGCCGCAGCGGTTCGCCGGTCCTGAAGCTGCCCCCCGCGGTGTCGTAGCGGACGATCCAGAGATCGTAGTTTGGCCGGGCGGCGGGATCGGAGTGATCAGCACCCGTCCAGATGAGCCAGGGCCGAGTGGGGTGCCAATAGGGCGCCCAGTGCACCCCCCTGCCCTGCGTCACGGCCGTGTCGCCTGTGCCATCCGCCCGCATCACGTGGATCTGGAGCAGATCCTTTTCCAGGCGGTCGGTGCGATAGGCAATCCAGGAGCCGTCGGGCGAGAAGAACGGGCCGCCGTCGTAGCCCGGCTCCTTCGTCAGCCGTCGCACGTCGCTTCCATCAGCGGCCATCGAGTAGATGTCGGGGTCGCCGTCGCGATCGCTCACGAACAGGATTCGGGTGCCGTCGGGAGAATACGAGCACTCGGCGTCATAGCCGGGAGCCGCGGTGAGCCGCACGAGGTCGCTGCCGTCGAGCCGGGCCGTAAACATTTCAGTGTGCGGGTCGAAGTCCCACTGATACCGCCGCCGGCGGCCGGTCCGGGCATCTTCGGCGGCCTGTTCGCGGGCCGCCGTCTCGGTGGCGTCGAGGGCAGGATCGAGGTGGCTCGATGCGAATAAGAGCCGCTCCCCGCCGGGCGCAAACCAGCTGCAGGTGGTCCGGCCGCGGCCGGTGCTCACCCGCCGCGGAGGCCTGGGGCCCGGCTCTGCCGGATCAAAGTCCTGGACAAAGATTTGATAGAACGGATAGTCCGACGGCACCGCCTGGTAGCAGATTCGCCGGCCGTCAGCGTCGAAGTAGCCCTCGCCTGCCCGGGGCATGCCCACGGTGACCTGTACCGGGGGCTTGAAAAACCGTTGCTCGAGTTCGGACTGCTCGCCGCGGGCCGCCGTCGAGCCAAACAGTCCGATCACAGCCACAGCGGCGGTTGCGGCCCGGAGGCGGCTCACATTGCAGGTTCTCTTCATGCCGGGCAGTATAGGCGGCGAGCGACTGGCAATCCCGCGGAGAATTTTGCAGGCATGAAGATCTACACGAAGACCGGCGATCAGGGGGAAACAGGGCTGTTCGGCGGGCCGCGGGTTCCCAAGGACCACGCCCGCATCGAAGCCTTTGGCACGGTCGACGAGCTCAACAGCCAGCTTGGCCTGATCCGCACGCTCGAGGGCTCGGCTGCGTTCGACACCGACCTTCGCCGAATCCAGTGCGAGCTCTTCGACCTCGGCGCCGAGCTCGCCACCCCCGGCACCCGGGACGAGCGGATCACCCCTGGGCACGTGGCAACGCTCGAGCAGCTCATCGACAACCACGAGGCGACCCTCGAGCCGCTGGCCTGCTTCATCCTGCCCACCGGAACACCCCTGGCATCCGCGTTCCATGTGGCCCGCACCGTCTGCCGCCGCGCCGAGCGGCGTGTTGTGACGCTCGCCACCCAGCTCGACACGATGACACCCGCCAACGCCATCGAATACTTGAACCGGCTCGGCGACCTCCTGTTTGTGCTCGCACGGGTCGCCAACCGCCGGGCCGGGGTAGCCGACGATCCCTGGGTCAATCCATGACCATGCCGGGGCCGACGATGGCCGTGGCCGTGCGACCGGCGGCCGCGCGGGCTGCGGCGGCCGTCGCCGATGTGCGGCGGCGGATCGCCGAGCAGCATGCGGCCGGCGGCGACCCGCTCGGAACCGTGACGCTTGCGGCCGACCTGTTCGACAACCTCGTTCGCGATCTCTGGGAGGCCACGCTGGCCGATCTGCCGCCCGGTCAGGCGGCGGCTGCCCGCCAGATCACGCTCGTGGCCCACGGCGGTTACGGTCGCCGCGAGATGGCAGCCTACTCCGACATCGACCTCATGCTCCTCCACGACGGCAGGTCGCGGGATGCGGTGGCGACGGTCGCCGCCCGGCTCGTCCAAGACCTCTTCGACGCCGGGCTCCCGGTTGGCCAGAGCGTGCGAACCTCCGCCGAAGCCATGCGGCTGGCGGGCCAGGATGCCACGATCCAGAGCACGCTGCTCGACTGCCGGACGGTGGCCGGCCCGCCGGCAGCCGTGGAGCGGCTCTCGGCGCGGCTGCGGCGGATGGTTTGCCGGTCGCCGCGGCGGCAGGCCGAGCGGCTGATCGAGGCCCGGCGGGAAGAGGCCGAACGCTACGGCGAAACCGTCTCGCTCCTCGAGCCGAACGTGAAGCGGTCGCCGGGAGGCCTGCGAGACATCCAGCTTGTTCATTGGCTGGGGATCATCCTGCACGGCGCGGAATCGCTCGACGAGCTGGCCGCGGTGGGGGGCATCAGCCGCACCGACGCCGAGGTGCTGCGGTCGGCGCACTCGTTTCTTACGGCGATCCGGCTCGACCTCCACCTGGCAGCCGACAAGGCGGCCGACTCACTGACGCGGGACCGCCAGGTGCGGATCGCTGAGGAACGAGGCTTCGCCGCCAGCGACGGCCTGCTCGGGGTCGAACGGTTTATGCGGAGCTACATCGGTCACACCCGGGGCGTGAAGCGGGTCGCTGACGCCCTGGCCGCCTCAGCCCGCGGTCGCTCGCCCGGAGGGCGGATCACTGCGCGGATTTTCGGGCACGCCGTCGAGGGGCTGTTTCGGGTCGGGCCGGCCGACGTCGCGGCTCTGCCCGGCCAGCTCGAGCGAATCACCAACGATCCGGCGGCAATCCTTCGGATTCGTGAGCTGGGCATGCTGCACGGACTGCCCGTCGAGGCCGGCACCTGGGAAGCGGTGCGGCAGGCGGCCCGCGGAGGGCAGCAGGCCGACACGCCCCCTCCTCCGGCCGCTTGCCAGGCGTTCTTGCGGCTCTTCGAGCCGCCGCCGCCGGCGGCGGTGCGGCAGTGGCACGACGGCCTGGCCGACCTGCTGCGACGGCTCCACGAGGTAGGAACGCTCGAGCACTTCGTGCCGGGTTTTACCCATGCCCGCGACCTGCTGCAGTTCAACAACTACCACAAGTACACGGTCGATGAGCACTCGATCCACACCGTCGAGCAGTGCCTGCGATTCGCGGCCGACAACGGCTGGCTAGGCCGCCAGTGGCGGGCCGTGAGCCGCCCGCGGCCGCTGCTCCTGGCAGCACTCTTCCACGACCTTGCCAAAGGCCTCCCGGGCGACCACAGCGAAGTGGGGGCAACGCTTGCGGCCGCGGCCTGCGTCCGGCTCGGGCTGCCAGCCGCCGAGACTGAGATCGTGGAATTTCTTGTCCGCCGACACCTCCTCATGGCCCAGCTGGCCTTTCACCGCGACCTGGGAGACAACAGCCTCGTAGCCGAGTTCGCCCGTGAGGTCGGCTCGCCGGAGGTGCTGCGGATGCTGGCTTTCTTGACCGCGGCCGACGTCTCGGCCGTTGGGCCCGGCGTGTGGACGCAGTGGAAGGCGGACCTGCTCGGCGACCTCCATGCCCGCACGCAGGACATCCTCTCCGGCGAATCGCCGGGGGACGAGGAGGCCCGCTCGCGGGACGCGATCGACCGGCTGCTCGTCGGTCGGCCGGCGGATGATCCGGTCCGCGACAAAGCCTCCCTGCTGCCCTTGGCCGCCATCCGGGGCGTGCCCCCGGCCCGGGTCGTTGAGGAGCTCGGTCGGCTCTGCCGCCTGCCCCCCGACGGCGTGTTCGCCATCGCCCGCTGGCAGCCGGAAACCGCAACGATTTCGCTCACCGTCGGCACCCACGAGCGGGTGGTGTCGGGCGTCTTTCACCGGGTGACCTCGGCGCTCGCCGCCGAGCGGCTCGAGATCCTCGCCGCGGATATCCACACGCTCCCCGACGGGCACGTGCTCGACCGATTCGCTGTGCGGGATGGCGACTTTACCGGTGAACCACCGACCGACCGCCTGGCCGACATCGTCGCCGCCATCCGGGAGGCCGTGCGGCGAGCCGAGCCGCCGGTGATCCCGTCCCGCTGGAACCCCTTCGCTCCCCAGCTCAGTCCGGCGACGACAGTTCCCCCGCGGGTGTCGTTTGACACCGAGAGTTCCCGCGAGGCAACAATCATCGAGGTGTTCGCCCACGATTCCCCCGCCCTGCTCTCCCGTGTGGCCAGGGCGCTGCACGACGCGGGGCTGTCGGTCAGGTCGGCCCGGATCGGAACCTACCTCGATCAGGTTGTCGACGCCTTCCATGTGACCGACGCATCCGGCGGCAAGGTGACCGATCCGGAGCGGCTCGCGGCGGTCCGGACGTCGCTCGAACGGGCGGTCGAGCCGGTTACGGCGGCCCGCTGACGGCCGGCCCGCGGAGGTCCGGCCCGCGGAGGTCGAGGATCCGCTGCCGCCACTGCCGGTCGTAGCGGTCGATCGGCATGCCGACGAGGGTCTCAAAACCGGCTACGGCCGCCGCGTCACCAGCCGTTGTGAACGCTCGGATCCGAGGGGGCGAGAGCACGGGCCTGATCACAGCCAGATCGAGCGCGAGTCCCCAGGCAGCGAGATACGCCAGGCCATTGTCGCCACCGTGACGCCCCAGAAACGCCTCTTGGCCGCCGGCGACGACGTCGGCGATCGGCGGGAGGGCGTTTGCCATGATCGCCTGCTGGAGCCGGGCGAGCCGCCGCGGATCCGGGGCATCGAGCCGCAACTCGCCTGCCTCCAAGGGGGCGGTCTCCAGGACCTGGGCAAGGCCCTCGTCGAGCCAGGCGGGCAGTCCTGCCGCTCCGGTGAGCCGAAGCCGGCCATCGGCGTAGGCATGCCAGGCCTCGTGAGAGAGCCGCTCGAAGAACAGCCGTCGCGCCGTCTCGACGACGGCAGTGTTGGCCCGCTTCGCAGCCTCGATCTGCTTCTGGTTCTCCTCGAGTTCCCGGGCCGCGCGGCCGCGGGCCCGCTTCACGATCTCGGAACGCTCCTGGGGGGATGTGCCCAGGCTCTCGAGATCGCTCGCCAGTCGGCGGAGCTGCTGGTCGAGCCCGGCTGTCAGGGCAAGGTGTCGCTGCCGGGCCTGCTCGAGCAGGTCATCGGCCGTCCGGCGTTCATCGAGGAGCGCCGGCAGCTCGCTGCCCGCCACAAGCAGCCGCTTCTCCGGCACGAAGAAGGCGGGATTCTCCAGGCGGAGCCCCAGGGTTGCCTGGATTTCTTGATACTCCGCCAGCGAGCCGCACAGCCGCACGGCTACGGGGGCGGCCGGCCCGACCGGCGGCACGAGCGTGGCCAGAGCATCGAAGGCGAGGTGCAGCCGCACCACGGCCTCGCGGGTGAGCGAGGGATCGGCCGTGCTCAGGAGTTGGAAGTCGGCCGAGTCGTACCGCCACGGGCCGTCCTGTCCCTGCCGCACGAGCGGCACCGCGGCCACCTCGTCCTGCCGCCGCCGGCCCTTCCTGAAGGCCTCGACCCGCTCCCGCAGGATTTCGCGTTCCCGCGGGACAAGCCGGTCGACGAACCGCACGCTGGCCGCTCCGAACGCCGGCCAGGCGACCAGGTGCATCGGCCGGCCCGGCGGCCGCACGACCTGCACAAACTCGATGTCTGCGGCGTCGTGGCTCGGCGTCCCGGCGACGTTGTCGGGCGCGACCACGAGCCCCTCGAGGCGACGGCCGTCCTCAAACTCGATCGCCTCGAGCTTCCAGGGGCGGGCCACCAGGCCTCCGGCTGGCTCGTCCGCCGTGGTCGTCCTGTCAACGAGCGCCAGCCCAGCAGCAAGCGCCAGCCCGGCGGCGAGCGCCAGCCCAGCGGACCGACATCGGGCCGACCGCTGGCATGCGCGACCACATGGCGTGGGCCATCCCGAGCAGGGAGAACGCCTGCCGATCATGGGTGTCATGGGTGTCATGTCTGCCATGTCTGCCATGTCTGTCATGGGCGACATGGCCGAGCTGGATCAGAGATAGGTGTTGATCACGTTCTCGAACAGTTCCTGGCGACCGCTTCGGCAGGGCTCCGCCTCCCCCTTGGCGAGCATCTCCCGCTCGAGCGATGCGAACGATTCCTTCCCGGCCTCGATCCGCTGGCCGAGCGGCCCTGCCCAGGAGGCGTACCGCTCCTCGAGCAGCTTCTGGATCGCCCCGTCGGCCCGCATGGCCGCCGCGATCTTGAGCCCGCGGGCGAAGGCGTCCATCCCACCGATGTGGGCGTGGAAGAGATCGACCGGCTCGAAGCTCTCGCGGCGGACCTTGGCGTCGAAGTTGATCCCGCCGGGAGCCAGGCCGCCGTATTTGAGGATCGTGTACATCACCTGGGTCGTGAGGTAGATGTTGGTCGGGAACTGGTCGGTGTCCCAGCCCACGAGCGTGTCGCCGGTGTTGGCATCGATCGAGCCGAGGAAGCCCTGGAGGCCGGCATACTCCAGCTCGTGCTGCATCTCGTGCCCGGCGAGCGTGGCGTGGTTGGTCTCGATGTTCATCTTCACGTGCTTCTCGAGGCCATATGTCCTCAGGAAGTTGATGCAGGTGGCCACGTCGAAGTCATACTGATGCTTCATTGGTTCGCGGGGCTTGGGCTCGAAGTAGAACTGCCCGGTGAAGCCGATGGCCTTGGCATGATCGACGGCCATGTGCATGAAGGCGGCGAGGTGGTCGAGTTCCCGCTTCATGTCGGTGTTCCACAGGCACTGGTAGCCTTCCCGCCCGCCCCAGAAGACGTAGCCGGCGCCGCCGAGGCGATGGGTGACCTCGAGGGCCTTCTTGACCTGGGCCGCAGCGAACGCGAACGACTCGGCGCTCGGGCTTGTGGCCGCCCCGTGGACATAGCGGGCATTGCTGAACAGGTTAGCCGTGCCCCAGAGGAGCTTGACCCCGGTCCGCTGCTGGTGCTCCAGCAACCGGTCGGCGACGGCGTCCAGGTTCGTGTTGCTCGCGGCGAGGTTGACTCCCTCCGGCGCTACGTCGCGGTCGTGGAAGCAGTAGAAGCCCACGCCGAGTTTCTCGAGGAACTCAAAGGCCACATCCACCCGCTCCAGGGCCATGGCGAGCGAGTCGCCACCCGTTTCCCAGGGGCGGTGCATCGTGCCGGGGCCGAAGGGGTCGGCGCCGGTGCCGCGGAAGGTGTGCCAGTAGGAGACCGCGAACCGCAGATGGTCCCGCATCGGCGTGCCCTCCACGAGCGCGTCGGGATCGTAGTGGCGGAATGCGAGCATTTCCCTCGCCTGCGGCCCTTCGTAACGGATCTTCGCGATGCCCGCAAACGCCTCTCTCGCCCGTGCCATTGACAGCTCCTCGTGTTTGATCGTGCCTGGCCTGGCCTGGTCTGGCCGGCCGCAAGCGTAGCAGCATCCTGGCGTGAAGGAGTTGATACAAGCCCCGGGCGCGAGCCCGGGGACGGCGGGTCAAAGGGCCATCCCGCTCACCATGCCGCCCGGGGTCAAGCGCCGCGTGGGTCTGGCGACGCGATGCTGTCCGCCACGTCGCAGTCCCCCGGCTTGCGCCAGGGGGCTTTTATGGAAGGAGTTGATACAAGCCCCGGGCGCGAGCCCGGGGACGGTGACAGCAGGCCGCAGGCTCAGCGGCGTCGCGTCACGCGGGCGAGCAGCCACCGGCCGAGGTCTGGGAACCATTCAATCAGGCCTGCCAGAAGGCTTGCGCGGCGAGGAATAGTGAGTTCCGACACCCGACGCCGGCAGGCGGCCAGCACGCTCGACGCGAGCGAGTCCGGATCGAGCGGTGTGATGGCGGATGTCCCGCCCGGTCCGGTGGCCTCGGCTGGCAGGCCGGCCGCTGCGATCTCGGCGGCATAGCGATCGCCGGATCGCTCCTCTGCCGGGTCGGACGCCGCGCGGGCGATCGGGCCGGGTGACACAAGCAGCACATGCACCCCGCGAGACCGCACTTCGAGCCGCACCGCGTCGACGTAGGCCGCGAGCGCCGCCTTGGCCACGGCATAGGGACCCATGAATGGCGTGACCAGTTTGCCGGCGAGACTCCCGACATAGACGAGATGCCCACGGGATAGCGCGACATCGTCCACCACGGCCCGCGTGATCTCAACCGCCGCCAGAAGATTCGCCTCGAGGTAGGCCTCGAGGTCCTCGCGGCCGGTCCGCAGGATCGCCGCCCGGCCCGAGCGGCCCACGCAATAGAAGAGGTCGTCAATCCCGCCGAGCAGCCGCAGGCTCTCGCCCGCGACGCGATTGCCCTCGCCGGGCCGCTGGAGGTCGGCCGCGAGGCCCTGGATCGTCGCATCCGCGTCGCACACGGCCAGCGCCCGCCTGACACCCTCGGCCGACCGGCCCACGAGCAGAACGCGGGCTCCGGCTCGGGCCAGATGCCGGCCGAGCACGAGGCCGAAACCGGCCGTGCCCCCCGCCACGATCACCCGCCTGTCAGTCCACATGCCTCGGATTGCCACTGGTCAATCGCGGCCCGGCGAGCCTTTCGCGGCTGCCGGAACAACGCCCCGGGATGGTACCATCCGGCACCTTCCGGGCAGCTTCCCGCCTCATCCCCCCGCCAACCCACGGATGCCCGCCATGAACCCGCCCATCCCCAGCCCCCCCGAGATCGTGCGGACCAAGATCGTCGCCACGCTCGGCCCCGCCTCGCGGGCCGAGGAGGCGATCCGTGGCCTTGTCGAGGCCGGTGTCGACGTCTTTCGGCTCAACATGGCCCACGGTTCGCTCGAGGAGCACGCCGAGTCGCTCGCGCGAATCCGCCGCATCTCCGATGAACTGCGTCGTCCGGTGGGCGTGCTCGCCGATCTGGCCGGCCCCAAGATCCGGCTCGGCGAACTGCCGGGCGGGGCAATCGAGATGGCGGAAGGAGACGAGGTGACTTTTATTCGCGGCGTTGAAAGCGGCCCGGCCGGCGAGTTGACGGTGAGCTATGAGCCCCTGGTAGACGAACTCTCGCCGGGCGACCCGGTGATGATCGCCGACGGCACGATCAGCCTTGTCGTCACGACGCGAAACACCGACCGCGTCATGTGCCGGGTTGTTCAGGGGGGCACCGTTCGCAGCCGCCAGGGAGTGAACCTGCCGGGCGTGCGGCTCTCCGTGGCGGCGATGAGCCCCGACGACTGGCGGCATGCCGAGTGGGCCGCGGCGGCCGGGATCGACTTTGTGAGCCTGTCGTTTGTCCGCTCGGCCGTCGAAGTCAAGTTGCTCAAGGAACTGCTGCGGACGCGGGGCTCCGCGGCCAAGGTCGTGGCCAAGATCGAAAAGCGGGAGGCGGTCGACAATCTCGAAGGGATCGTGGAGGCGGCCGATGCGGTGATGGTCGCCCGGGGCGATCTCGGCGTGGAGACCGACGTGGCGAGCATGCCGATGGTGCAGAAGCGGGTCATCCGCGTGTGCCAGCGATACCAGAAGCCGGTGATCGTGGCCACGCAGATGCTTGACAGCATGCAGCACGCCCGCCGGCCGACGCGGGCCGAGGCCACCGACGTGGCCAACGCGATCCTCGACGGCGCCGACGCCTGCATGCTCTCCGGAGAGACTGCGATCGGCGAGCATCCGCGGCTGGTCGTGGAGATGATGCGGCGGATCGCCCGCGAGACGGAGAAGCAGTATCTCGCCGACCGCTGGCGATACATGGAGGGCCGGTTCATGGCCGAGCGGGGAACCGCCGGGGTGCCGGTGCAGGAATTCCTTCCCGCCCCCGAGTTTCTCGTCGCGGGGCTCCATCCGATCACGCAGGCGGTGGTGGACGGTGCCAGCCGGATCGCCGGCGAGCTCGACGCGAAGCTGTTCGTGGTCGCGAGCAAGTCGGGCCTCACGGCGATCGCTCGTTCGAAGCGCCGCGGCGCGGTGCCGACCGTGGGAGTCTCCGACGACCCGGCGACGCTGCGGCAGATGTCGCTCTACTGGGGCGTGACGCCGCTGGCCGGCGCTGCCTTTCCCGACACCGCTGGCCTCCTCGATCACGTCTGCAGTTGGGGACTGCGGGAGGGGCGACTCTCCCGCGGCGACCGGATCCTGCTCGTGGCGGGTTCCAGTTTCGGCACCGGCGGCCACAATATGGCGTTGGTGCACGAGGTCTGAGCCGGTCCTTTGAGCAGAGCAGCGGGATGGACAGGCTTTGCCTGCCCGCAGCGTCATACCGCCGCTACAAGCAGCAGCGGTAACTGGCCGGCGGGATAGTCCGTCACGGCGTGACGGACCTACGAGCGTGACAGACTTACGGGGCGTGACTGGCCTCCACGGCAAATACGGGTCGCGGGAGGGGTTGCCCGTGCTATCTCGACGGCGTTGGAAACCGTCCGCAGGCAGGATGCCGAGAGCGGTGCGTTGGACATGGATGAATGACAGAAGGTGAGAGTCCTTTATGGGGCCTGTTGGAGGCAACCAGAAGCCGGAGGCAGCTGCACGAGGTCGAGGCTGGTATTGGGGGCGGTGGCGGTGAGAAGTCATTCATCCTTACTCCAAGAGATCTCCTCCGGTCCGGAGACGGTAGAGCCCAAGAAGGCAACGACGAGGGTTCGATTCAAAAGGAGAAGTCGGATCGCCTCATAGTAGCGATGAAGTCCGTGAAAGCGGATGGAGCGAAGGGGGCGGGAAGTCAGGACCGTCGGACGCATCCGCCGGCAGAGACTTTCTGCTGCACACAGCGAACCGCAAGACAGCGAGCGAGCCGGTCAGCGGGTGATGAGCTCGATCCGAAAGTTCCTCCAGAGCCGCTTGCGGCTCCAGGTGAACGAGGAGAAGAGCAAGGTCGCCCGACCTGACGAGATCCACTTCCTCGGCTTTACCCTTCGGAAGGCCAAGGAGCGGACGAAGGTGGAGGTGCATGTCTCGGACCGCACCAAGGAGCGGATGGACGCCAAGATCCGGGAGCTCGTGCCCCGGATGTGGGGTCAATCGCCTTCCCGGTGTATCGAACGGCTCAACATCTACCTTCGGGGCTGGTCGGGGTACTTTCGGATCTGCACGGAGGAGAACGTCTATCGCCTCCTCAGGTGGGATGGCCACATCCGGCGACGGCTGCGGGCCATCCTCGTGCGGCAGAAGAAACGCCCTCGTCATCTCTGCCGGCACCTGCAACAGCGTGGGGCCTGTCCTCGTCTCGCTACGCTCGACTCGGACAGGCCCCTACCGGTGATTTACAGAAGAGACGTTACACGACCGGCCTGGGGGCGAAAGCCCCCGGGCCTACTCGACAGCGTCCGGCGAGATGGCACGGGGAACCCCGACCGGGAGCGGATCGACCGGCTCCGGCAGGCGGCCGCCCAGAAGAGTAGGGGAGACATGAGCACGCGGCTCACGATCCGCTTATCAGCTCGGTTATGATTGTGGAAGTGCCATTGGCCGGGCTCTCGTTCCGCTTCGACCCGCCTGCGGCCGGCAGGTAGGATTTCTAGTCCTGCAAAACCCGCCGCGGAGCCGCCTCACGATGCCCGACTACGACGGAATCCTGGCCCTCGACCGATTGGAGCGTGCCGTGGAGAAAGTTCGCGACCGACTGCTGCGATCGACCGCCGCATTGGAGGCGGCGGGCGTGCCCTACGCCGTGATCGGCGGCAATGCCGTGATGGCCTGGGTGGAGCAGGTGGACGAGTCGGCCGTGCGGTTCACGCGGGACGTCGACATCGTGCTGCGCCGCGAGGATCTCGCCCGGGCCACCGCCGCCCTGGAGGCGGTCGGCTTCCACTACCGTCACTCTGCCGGGATGGACATGTTTCTCGACGGCCCCGGGGCCAAGGCCCGCGACGCGGTGCACGTGATCTTCTCGGGCGAGAGGGTGCGGCCGGCCGACCCGGTGGCCGCGCCCGATGCCGCCGAGGGCGTGTCGTTCGGCGCGTATCGCGTGCTCGCGCTCGAGGCGCTCGTGCGGATGAAGCTCACGGCCTTCCGCGACAAAGACAAGACGCACGTTCGCGACATGCTCGACATCGGCCTGATCGACGCCGGCTGGCCGGCCCGGTATCCGCCGGAACTCGCGGCCCGCCTGCAGCAGTTGATCGACACGCCCGAGGGCTGACCGGCCGCGGCCTTGGTGATCAAGGCGGCAGGGGCGCAGGCCGATTGGGTGGCCGGAGCCGGCGCGTCCGGCTGCGTGGAACCGAGGTCTGGGCCGAGCCTTCTTCGAACGAGCCGCATCGCTCTTGCCGGAGCGGTAAACAGGCCGCAGACTCTGCCCCGGAGGCTGACATGAAAAACAAGTGTGTGCTGGCGTATTCGGGCGGGCTCGACACCTCGGTGATCCTCGGCTGGCTCATCGAGGAGGGCTACGACGTCGTGGCGGTGTATGTCGACCTCGGCCAGCCCTGCGAGGATCGGCAGGCGACCCTCCAGAAGGCCCGCGACTGCGGCGCGGTCGAGTCGATCATCGTGGACGTGCGCGAGGAACTCTGCCGCGACTTCGCCTTCCCCGTCATGCAATGGCAGGCCCGCTATGAGGGCACCTACCTGCTGGGCACCTCGATCGCCCGGCCACTGATCTCGAAGGTGTGTGTTGAGATCGCCCACCGCGAGGGCTGCACCATCTTCGCCCACGGCGCCACCGGCAAGGGGAATGACCAGTGCCGCTTCCAGCTGGCGGCCGAGGCTCTCGATCCGGGGATCACCGTGCTCGCCCCGTGGCGGATCGCCGCATTCCGCAGCCGGTTTCCCGGTCGCAAAGAGCTGATCGAGTTCTGCGACGCCAAGCAGATTCCGGTCAAGGCCTCCAAGGGCAAGCCCTACAGCTCCGATGAAAACTGCCTCCACACGAGCTACGAGGCGGGCCAGCTCGAAGAGCTCACCACCGACGGCTTCGCGCTGGTCGAGTTCGGGATGACCGTCTCCCCGCGGGAGGCGCCCGACGAGCCGGAGACGGTCGCGATCGAGTTCGTGGCGGGCCTGCCGGTGGCCGTCAACGGCCGGCGGCTGCCGCCGCACGAGCTCGTGCTGGCCCTCAACGAGATCGGTGGCCGGCACGGCATCGGCCGTACCGACATCGTCGAGAACCGGCTGGTGGGGATGAAGAGCCGTGGCGTGTACGAGGCGCCGGGCATGACGCTCCTCTACGAGGCCCACCGGCTCGTCGAGCAGCTCACGCTCGACCGCGACCTTGTGCACCTCCGCGACCGCCTCTCACCGGAGGTCGCCGAGGCGGTCTATTACGGCTTCTGGTATGCCAGCAAGATGGACGCCCTGCTGGCCTTCATCCGCGAGGCCCAGCGGCCGGTCACCGGCCGGGTGGAGATCAATCTCTATAAGGGCAACATGCTCGTGAAGAGCCGCGCGAGCGAATTCAGCCTGTATGACGAGGCCATCGCGTCGATGGAGGGGGGCGGCTCGTACGACCAGACCGACGCCGAGGGATTCCTGCGAATCCTCGGGCTCCCGCTGCGGGTGCAGGGGAAGGTGCGGCCCCGTGGCCCGGCGTGACCAAGACCGGCGTGACCAAGACAGGCGTGACCAGGGCTCGCAACCGCTTCGGCTCCGGTGGCCTGGTGCCGCCACGCTTCTCCGGCTCCTCCGCATCGACGCCCGGCGGCCGGCGGCCTGGGTGTCGCTGGTTGCGGCGGCCGTGGTCGGTTGGCTCTTGGCCGGGTTCGGGGAAGTCCATGAGGGGCTCCTCGTGCCCGTGGCCATCGCGACGGGAGGCTTGCTCGCGGTCGCATCGCTCGGCGAGCCGACTCTGGGGATGCCGGACGGCCGCCGCCGGCCATGGGGTGTGGACTGGCTCGTTCGCAGTGTCTGGCCGGTCGGCGGCGTGCTTGTGTCGCTGGTTCTCACGACCGCTGGAAGCTGGTTGGCGGTGGGGCTGTTCTTAGCGACGGCGGCGGCCACGGTCGGGAGCCTGCTCGCGGCACTGGTCGCCGGGGTAGCGCCGGCCGCTGCTGCGAGTGTGACGCTCGCGCTGGCCGGAGCGGGGGCGTTTGCGGCCGTCGCCGTCGCAATCGCCGCCGACGCCTCGCCGCTCTGGCAGATCGCCAACGCAACGCTGGCCTGGTGCACGCTGGCGGCGGCCGGCTGGGTCAGCGTTCGGGACGAGCGGCACGCACTGCCTTGGTCCTGGCCGGCCGCGGCAGGCCGCCCTTCCTGGCCGGCCGCGGCAGGCCGCCCTTCCTGGCCGGCCGCGGCACCGCCAGTCCTGGCGGCGTCGGCGGTTGTGACGTCGC
>JBBEEF010000089.1:0-5367 GCA_040880915.1 Pirellulales bacterium | reverse complement strand
TCCTGGCCGGCCGCGGCACCGCCAGTCCTGGCGGCGTCGGCGGTTGTGACGTCGCTTGCGGCGATGGTCGTCTGCTACTTCCTCGCCCCTCACCTCCGCTGGCTCTATGCGGTGATCGCTGGCGGCTGGTTTGTGTGTCTCGCGGTTCCCCCAGCGACCTGCGGCGGCGGAGGATGGATCGGCCGCCGGCTCGTGACAGCCGCCGCCGGCAGTCCCCTCCTGCCGGGGTCGACCCGGCGAGCCGCGTTGCTCTCCCTTCCTATCCTGGTGACGCTTGGCTGGCCGGCCGTTGTGGCGGCAGCTCTCCCGGCGGCTGACGGATCGTGGTCGCCTGGCCCCCTGCTGGCCGTCGGGCTGCTCGCCGCCGGCGCCTGCTTGCTCGTGGCGGCCGTGGCCACCGCCGGACGGGTCTCGGGCGAATGTGCCCGGGCCACGGTCCTGGCGGCTGCGGCCGTGGCCGCCGCCGGCCTACCGAACCTACCCAGTCTCGCAACCGCTGCCGGGCAGGCCATGACAGCCGGGAGCGACCGGTCGGGACGATCGGTGTTGAGCGCTGGGAGCGATCCTGCAAGACTTCCCAGACGCCCCAGCCGCCTGGAGTCGCAGCCAGAGATCCCGGATTCCGACTGGATGTCGAGAAGTCTGGGCCCGAGGCCCGATACCAAGGTTGGTCAGTCGTACGGATCATGACGATTCCGCCAGCCTTTCCAGGAGCCCTGCCGTGGATGGAAAACCCGTGAACGCCCCCACCCGGTGGCTCGCCTTGGCAGTGGTCGCCCTCATGCTGCCGCAGGCGAGGCCGGTCGCCAGCGCCGGTTTCACGGCCAGCGAGAAGGTGTTTCCCGTTACCACGCGGGCCTGGCTGAGCATTCCCGACCCGCAGGGTTTCCGGGAACGGTTCGACCGCTCCCAATACGGCGAACTCGTCGCCGATCCGGCCATGGCTGCCTTCATCGAGAGCTGCAAGAAACAGATTTCGAGCAACGGCCAGCAGCGGCTCGAGAAACTCGGCCTCACGCTCGAGGACCTCGCCGAGGTGGTGGGAGGCGAGATCGCCGTGGCGGCGATCGAGCCGCAGCCGGGCCGGCTAGCCACCGTGATGATCGTTGACACGACCGGCCACGAGGAGGCCGCCCGCAAACTCGTGGACCAGATCGGCGAACGACTCATCGAGCGGAAGGCGAAGAAGATTACCGTGGCCGACGCCCCCGCCGAACTCACCGTCTACCAGTTGCCCCCGCGGGCCGACGAGCGGCGGCAGACGGCCGACCGCGATCGCCGCGTGGCCTTCGCCCTGGCGGGTTCCGCGCTCGTGGTCGGTGATGACGCCGTGCAGGTCGGGCAGGCGTTTGCTGTGCTCGGCGAAGGACGGGCCGACAGCCTCGCCACCCACCCATCGTTCGAGACGGTGCTCGGAAGTTGCGGCAAGGCGGTTCCGGCCACCGCCGCCCCGCTCCGCTGGTTTGTCGAGCCGCTCCCCTTCGCCCGCGTCTGGCAGCTGGCAAATCCGCCGCTGGAGAAGCGGAAAGGTCCCGACTTCGTCGCGATCCTCGGCCGCCAGGGATTCGACGCCGTGAAGGCCGCCGGCGGCATGGTCGCCTTGAGCGAAGGGCCGCACGCCCTGCGGCATCGGACCCTTGTCCATGCCCCGCCGCTGGCCGGCCGGGATGCCGACGGGATCGATCGCTTCGATCTAGCCGCGCGGATGTTGCGGTTTCCCAACGCCGCCGATCTGACCCCTCCGGGCTGGGTGCCGCGTGACGCCGACGGCTGGTTCGCGCTTGAGTGGGACCTCCAGACGGCGTTCGCCTCCGCCGAGACGCTCGTAGACGACGTTGTCGGTGACAAGGGTGTCTTCGAGGATGTGATCGCGTCGCTCAAGGAGGATCCGGACGGGCCGCAGATCGACGTCAAAGAGGATCTCGTCGCCTGTCTTGGCAATCGGGTGTCTCTGATCACGGACCACGTCGAGCCCCTCGGCCCCGATTCGGAGCGGCTTGTGATCGCGATCGCCTGCAGCGATGAGGCCCGCGTGGCCGCGACGATCGCCAAGGTCATGGATGCCGATGGCGACATGGAGCGGATCCAGATCGGTGATCAGGTGGCCTGGGAGCTCGTCGACCGCTCACACGCGATTCCCAAGCTCGAGGTCGAGACTCCCGGCGGTTCGGTGACCCATGCCGACGACGACGACGACGACTCGGCTGCCGGTCGCCGCCAGCGGCGGCGGGAGAAGGACGAGAAGCTTCTGCCTCATTCGGCGGTCACCGTGGCTCGCGGCCACCTCCTGATCGCGTCACACCGCGACATGCTCGAGAAGGTGCTCGCCGCCGCCGACGGAGACGACTCCCTCGCCGCCGCCGCCGACTACCGGATCATGATGGTGGAATTGGCCCGCTTCTCGCCTGGTGACATGGCGGCCCGCTCATTCGGTCGTGAGGACGAGTCGATCCGGCCGGCCTACGAACTGCTGCGGAGCGGCGCGATGCCCAAGTCGAAGAGCATGTTTGGGCAGCTCCTCAATGGCATCCTTGGCGACGGCAAGCCGGGAACCGTCCGCGAGCAGAAACTCGACGGCAGCTCGCTGCCCGACTTCGAGGAGGTGCGGCAGTATTTCGGCACCGTGGGCGTGGTTCTGGAGACGCTGCCCGAGGGCTGGCTCGTCACCGGCGTGGTGCTGCCCCGTGCCGGCAAGCCTGAGCCGGGCGTGGCCCAAAACCCAGACACGCCTGTCGGCCGATAGCGGTGGTGGAGAACCTGCTTCGGCCCGCTACTTCCCGCGGCCGGGTGCCGATTCGATGACCGCCCAAAAGGGATGCTGGCGGTCGGCGCGGAGTCGGAGATCCTCGAGCAAGACGCGAGGATCGGCCTCGATCGGTCCCTTATGGCTCTTCTGGCCATCGATCGTGACCGTGAGCGGCTGCGTGAAGTCGACGAGCTCCGGAGATAGCCAGACCCGGGTTCGCTCTGCGCCGCAGCGAACCGTGAGCGAGTTGGTCGCCAGCTTCTTGGCGTCGATTGTGAGCGGCCGGGAGCCGGTTGGCGGAGGCCACTGCTCGGGCAGGACGAGCGTGCGGGCCGGCTGGTTTTCGAATTCCACCCACCAGAAGAACCGGTCCCACGGGCGGAACGAGACCACCGAGAATTCCTTGGGAAAAAAGTTCCGCCGCCGCCGGCCCATCCAGTCGAAGATCCGGAGGATGTCGTCGGAGAAGTGCTCGTGGCCGCGGCCGCGGTACTCGACGTAGGTGGCGTCGAAGCCCTTGGCGAAGTAGCGGTCGAGATCGGTTGCGTTGTGCTGGAGGCGGGCCCGGTCGAGTTCCCCGCCCACGATGTAGACCGGCAGGTCCCGGGCATTGGGCCAGTAGTGGCTGACGTAGCGGCCCGCGGAGGGGACGATCGCCACGAGTCCGGCCCAGAGGTCGGGATGGGCCAGCGCGATGTCCCAGGCCGCATCACCGCCGAGGGAGTGGCCCGAGAGAAACACACGGTCGGTGTCGATCGAGAAGCTTTTCAGGGCGGCCCGCAGGCCCGCGAGCACCGCGGTGTGCTCGCGGGCGGAATACCCGTAGGTAGCCTGATGCTCGCCGGCCCAGGCGGGGGCGATCACGATCGTGCCATGGCGGGCGGCCTGGCCTTGGCGTTCGCCGTCCGGACCTGGCCTCCCAGCCCACCACTCGATCTGGTTGAGCGGCGTCGACCAGGAGGCGTGGAGCGTGACGACCGCGGGGTAGCGGCGGAGCGGGTCATACTCCGGAGGCAGCTGGACAAGGCAGCGGACCGGCTCTCCGCCAGGGCCGGGGGTCTCCAATTCATAGAGGCCGGGCGACCGCGGAGCGGGAGGATCGACCGGCGGCCGCATTCCGGCGGCGAGCGCCGCGAGTGGGGCCGCGCCGAAGCCCTCCTCCTGCCGCATCCGGGCGAGCAGGTCGGCACGGGCCGGTTCATCGGCGGCGGCGACGTAGTCACGGATCAGGTTTCGCAGCCGAACCGCGGACAGGGCCACCTTCAAATTGCTGTCGCCGGCCGCCGCTCCCTGGAGCCAGCCGTTGATGGCCATCGCCACGCCTCTGTCGGCCGGCAGGTCGGGATCGACCCCGACCCGCTCGAAGGTCGCCAGCCGCTCGAGGGAATTGAACGACAACTCCCGCTGAATCTCGTCGATCACGGTCGTCGCCTCGCGGGCTACGTCCTGCTCGAGCCGGGTGGCCCGCTCCCGCAGGGCGGCGACAATCAACGCCGCCCGCTCCCGCCGCTGGCGGTAGCCGTCGCGGGTCTCCCGCACCTCCTCGAGCAGTTCGCCGTCGGCGTCAGCGGTCGGAAACGACTCAAGCAGTGCCGCGGCCAGCCGATCCTGGCCGGCCCGGGCCCGCACCAGGATTTCGTCGAGCAGCTGCCTGGCCGCGAGGCGTCCGAGGGTTTTCTTCTCCTTGTCCAAGTCGGCCAGTTCTGGGAATGACGCGACAACCTCGTCAAGCATCTGTCGGGCGTCGTCGAATCGCTCGGCCTGCATCAGCAGCCGCACCACCCGGAGCCGCTCGTCGGCATCGGCTGGGTCCACCTGCTTGGCGATCACCCGCTCGAGCACATCCCGCGGGATCGACGTTGTGGCCAGTCGCATGTCGAGCTGGAGAGGCTTCTCGGTCTGCAGCCCCTGCACGCGGGTCCAGCGGGGAGTGATCTCGGTGATGCCCTGCACAACCTCGACCCGGCCTGCCGCGGTGGCGAGCGTGAGGACGCGACGGCCGTATTCGTCGAAGGGGGTGACGCCGAGGATGGCCCCGACCCCCGCCACCAGCCGTCCGCCATCGGGAACCCGCTGGGGAATCCTGATCCGCTCCATGCCGGGATCGACAACCGCCTCCTCGATAGATCGGACCTGCCGCTTCGACACCATCGTGCGGGCCAACTCGTCATCACACATGAGGATCGACTCGCCCCGGGGCGTGCCTTGCTGGGCCGCCTCGAGCGGATCAATGGCGACCCCCGGGAGGCGAATGAACCGGCCATCGAGGATGCGGCCGTCGGCGAGCTCCACGCGGTCGGCCCACGCGGCGGTCGGCCCGCACGCCGCAGTTAAAAAAATGGCGACGATCACCGCGGCCCGCACGCCGGGCCCCGCAAACGGTCGCGGGCGCTTCCATCCCAAAAAGGCGATGATGTTTGGCACGGCAGAAGCGACCCGATCTGGCTTCGGGAAAAGTGGCCCCAGGGTTTTAGCCTGGGACAAAGCGGGCGAGCCCAACACGTGGCACAAGGGCAGTTCCGAGGCATGGGGCCTTGCGACACCCGACCGCTGCTTCTGGTGGGCTAACCAAAATCGTACCTGTGGCCGGAAACGACTGACAAGCCCGCGCCGCCGATAGT
>JBBEEF010000088.1:0-4956 GCA_040880915.1 Pirellulales bacterium | reverse complement strand
AGCCATGGATGCCGCCCTGGTGCGTTCCGTCTCACGACTGGTCAGACCGGCACCTTGCTCAGAGCCAGCCGTGTTCGGAAAACCACTCGGCGGTCTGGCGGAGGCGGGCGTCGAGCGGCAGGGCCGGGGCGAAGCCGAGTTGGCCGCGGGCCTTCGCGGCCGAGCAGGCCCAGCTCGCCGCAGTCGCTTCGCGAATCTTGTCGCGGTTGAGCAGGCTCGGCTGGCCGCTGCACCGGCCGGCCACCTCCGCCACCGCCCCGACGGTCCGGCCCACCCAGCGCCACAAGGGCCAGACCACAACTCCGCAACCGAGCGCCGCGGCAATTCGCCGGCCGTACTGCCAGTAGGTGGGATGCTCGCTGTCGTCGCAGGCGAGGTAGTAGCCCGCTGAGCCGGTAGACCCATTTCCGCTCGTGACTCTCTCCCCCCGTTCCGCTGCGGCCATGAGCATGGGCACAAGATCTTCCACATGCACCAGCGATAGCTGCGGCGTGCGGAACCCGACCACGATATGCAGCCTCGTGCGCCGGATCGCCCGAAAGATCTGCGCCCCTTGCGCGTCGCGGGCACCATAGACCACCCCCGGTCGCACGATCGTCACCGGCAGCCGACCGGCCCGCCGCTCGAGCACGAGTTCGCCGTCCCGCTTGCTGCGGCCGTAGACGGAGATCGGTGTTGGCGGGTCTGATTCATCTCGAAAGGCCCGCTCCGGCGGCGACGGGCCGGCTGCCGCGAGACTCGAAACATAGACGAGCCGCGGCGGTGTCGGCAGAGAAGCGCAGGCGTCGGCCAGCCGTCGTGTGCCAGCGGCATTGGTCCGCAGCATTGCGGCAGGCTGGATTGCCGCCAGGATGCCGGCGAGGTGAAAGACGGCATCGCAACCGACCAATGCGTGGCGGTAGTCATCGGATTCAGCGAGGGTGCCGTCAATCCGGACGACACCGGGCCGTTGGAGGTGCTCAGCCCGGGTCGAAGGCCGCACAAGGCAGCGAACCTCGCAGCCCTGACTGAGGAGGTGTTCGACGAGGTGGGCCCCGATAAACCCGGAGGCTCCGGTCACAAAGGCAGTGCGGATAGACATCGGGGGTAGAGGGATCAGGGCCTGAGATGCTTCTTGTCGAGCGATCGGGCTAGGGCGAGCATGCTTCGCCCATCCGGCCAACGCAAGATCCTTGACCTCACCGATTGAAGGCCCTATGCTATTTTTGATGACTCAAAAATTCATGTTTGGCAATCCAAAAACAGCTGCCGCTCCGGCTGCCCGCCAGGGTTTCACCCTTGTCGAGCTCCTTGTCGTGATCGCGATCATCGCCGCGCTTGTAGGCCTTCTGCTGCCGGCGGTGCAGAGCGCCCGCGAATCGGCCCGGCGGACCGGCTGCAGCCTGAACCTCCGCCAGCTCGGCCTCGCACTCTTGGTGTACGAGTCGACGAAGCGGCGGCTGCCGGCCGGCTATGTGAGCGAGCCGACCCGCCTGCCCCGCGACGGCTCGAGCGGCGATCGTCCGCCGGGCACCGGCTGGGGCCTGCTCATCGCCCCCTACCTCGAGGAGACGGGCCTGGTCGACAGATACAACCCGGCAGACGGTCAGGGGATCGCCGCTCCCGGCAACCGGCCGGTCGTGGCGGCAACGATTTCCATCTTCCGCTGCCCGTCCGACGGCGGCCCCTCGACTCCGTTTACGGTTCAGACCGAGTCCGGCGGGCCGCATCCCTCCGGTACGCTGCTCGGCCGCTCAAGTTATGTCGGCAACGCCGGCCACGACGAGCCCTGGGCCGAGCCGCTCGATTCCTGGGAGGGCCATGCCAACGGCCCGCTCTATCGCAACAGCTGGCTCAAGCTGGGGAAAGTCACCGATGGAATGAGCAAGACCGTGTTTCTTGGCGAGCATTCCCAGCGGGTCTCGGAAAAGGCCTGGGCCGGCACCATCCCCGGGGCGGTGAGCCACCCCAGCGAACTGTTCATGACCATGGCTGGCAGCGAGCCGGACGGGGCCGCCACGCTCCTGCTCGTCCACAGCGGCCCGGCCGGTGACGAGGGCGACATCATTCATCCCCCCAATGATCCGGTGGCCCATGTCTGCCAGATGTTTTCCGACCATCATGGCGGCTGCAACGTGACCCTCGGCGACGCCGCGGTGCGGTTTGTCTCCGAAATGATCGACCACGATGTCTGGGCTGCCTTGTCGAGCTTCAACGGTGGCGAGGCGGTGTCTGGCGATGCCTATTGAGCCGCGGCTTCCGAGCCGGATCGGGCCGCTCTGCCGGCACCGTCGTGCCGGGCTTTGCCTTGCCGCAGTCATGCTCGCCGGAGCAATCGCAGGCTGCGGGCCGCGGGCTCCGCAGGTTGGGTTTGCCAACCGCGGCTACTCCGCCGCCCTGCGGACCGCGGCCAACACGAAGAGCACCGAGCGGCTTGCCCGGGCCCGGGAAAAAATCGACCGCGACCACGCCGCCGGCATGATTCACTCGGAGGAATATGCCTTCTACGGCCAGATCATCGCCCTGGCCGAGGTGGGCCGCTGGCAGGAAGCCGAGCAGCTCGCGGTGCGGTTCCGCCGCGGTCAGCGCCGCTAAACGCAGCCCGGAAACGGGGACTGTCCCCGCCCCGGGGACTGTCCCCTGCGGGTACCCTGTGACTGCGGCGATCCTGGGCAGACCGGGGGGGTGTTCGCCAACCGCCGCTACGTTTTCGGGGCGTTCAGCCCACGCGGTGGACGGCGACGGTGCCTGAGCGATCGCCCACGGCCAAGAGGCTGCCGGCCGGCGTCCAGACGAGCGCCGTCGCCTCGGCGTCGAGCGTGATCGAGTGGTCGGCCTCGATCGTGGGAGGATCGGCATCACCCCGGCGCCGGCGGGTCGCAGGCCTGGCCGGCACGGCCAGGCAGACCTGCCCGTCGCTGCCGCCGCTCGCGAGAATCGGGCCCCGCGGCTGCCAGGCGAGCGTGGTCACGCTTCCAAAGTGCCCATCCAGAATGGTGGGCGTGCGGCCCTTCGGGCCCGCGCCCGAGGCGTCCCAGAGAATCACGCCCGACCCTGCCGCCGTGGCGAGCGCCCGGCCATCGTCGCTCCAGCCGAGCGCCATCACCTTCGTGGGGAAGCCCCACATCTGCAGCGTGTCGAGCGACTCGACGAGCACGAACAGCACCGTCGCATCCTGGTTGCCCACGGCCAGGTATCTGCCCTGCGACTGCCAGGCCAACAGCAGCGAGGAGCCCTTGAGCACGACGTGGTCGCTCGGCCCCGCTCCCTCGGGCGACAGGAATGCAGCTCCTCCGTAGGCCGCCGTGGCGATCCGTGAACCATCCGGGCTCCAGGCGATGTCGGCGACGGTGCTGGCATGGTCGTCGGAGATCCCCAGCCGGCTGCCATCCGCAGCCCAGACTCCCACGCGGCGGCCGAGCGCGGCGGCGAAGCCGCTGCCATTTGGTCGCCAGGCCACCCGCTCCACCCACGCCGTGCCGGTTTCAATTCCGCAGACCTCCCGGCCAGCGGCCGTGTCCCAGAGGCGGATCGTGCCGTCCTGCCCGCCGGTTGCCACGCGCATGCCCCCCGGCTGGACGGCCAGGGTCAGGCCCCCCTGCTCATGACCACTGAGCCGGCGGGCCTCCCCGCCAGCGGCATCGGCCAGGTAGAGGCTGCCTGATGCCGTGAGGGCGGCATAGCGGCTGCCCTGCAGGAACGCCAGGCCCACGACCGCCTCGTCGAGTCGGACGGCGCCGAGCTTCTGCACGGTGAGGCTGCCGCGGCGCCGCCGCTTCACACCAGACATGCGCGGAAGCCTCCGGTGAGCGCTGAGCGATCGAGGTTACGGCCGATGAAGATCATCCGGTTCTGCCGCGGGTCGTCGCCCCAAGGCCGGTCGGGCCGATGGTCGAGCAGCATGTGCACGCCCTGGAACACGTAGCGGCGCGGCTCGCCCCGAATCGCCAGCACCCCCTTCATCCGGTAGAGATCGACTCCCTTGGTGGCCAAGAGGTCGCGGAGCCATTCGTTGAGCTTCTCGCCATCCACCTCACCGGCCGCCTCGATACCCACGCTCGTCACCTGCTCGTCATGCTCGTGGTCGGGCTTGTAAGCATGCTCGGCCAGCGGCTCGAGCAGCCGGTCAGCCACGGAAAACCGCATCGTGAACTCGTCGGGATGGTGCTCGGTGAACACGGCCACCCGGCCGCCGGCCGGGCTGTTCACGGCGAACCGCAGTGGCGGCCGCTCGAGTTCGAGCTGCCAGAGCGTCTCGCCCGGCTCGAGCGAGCCCCCCGGCCGCACGCTTCGCTCGGCTCCGGAGAAGACGAGCACGGCCTGCTCCGTGGCCGCGGCCAGTTGATCGACCGGGTCAGCTCCGGCCGCTGCATCCAAGGGCACGAACACCACCGCCATCGCCGGGTCGGGGCCGGGGACGAGGTCGATCACGCCGCCCCCCCCCACCTCCTCCTGGGGCAGGTCGAACACGCCGCCCCACTCGAAGGGATACTCCGGCTCCATGAAGGCCGGATCGACCTCCAGGGCCCGGCTGAGATTGAAGCCGCCCACGTCGAGCACGTTCGCCAGGTCGATCGCCGCGTCGCGGGTGCGGTGGATCGTGGCGGCGGCGTTCATCCGCTTGATCCGGGCCTCGATCGCGTCGAGTGCGGCGGGCTCCACGAGGTCGATCTTGTTGATCAGAATCACGTCGGCGAAGGCGATCTGCTGGGTCGTCTCCTCGCTGTGGTCGAGCTGCTCGATCACGTGGCGGGCATCGACGAGCGTGACGATCGCGTCGAGCCGGAGCGACTCCTGCATCTGATCGTCCACGAAGAAAGTCTGGGCCACCGGGCCGGGATCGGCCAGGCCGGTGGTCTCGATCAGGATCGCGTCGAACCGGTCTCGCCGCTTCATCAGCGTGCCGAGAATTCGGATCAGGTCGCCGCGGACGGTGCAGCAGATGCAGCCGTTGTTCATCTCGAAGATCTCTTCCTC
>JBBEEF010000087.1:2750-5021 GCA_040880915.1 Pirellulales bacterium | reverse complement strand
TCGCCGCCATCGCCCAGGAGGCCGGGATCGAGGTCGGGGAGCTGACTGGATTTCTCGAGGGAGAGCATGGCTTGCCGTCGGAGGTGCTGGATCGGCTTGCCCGAGCGGCGGGCGTGGTGGTGAGCGTTTCACGGCTTCGGGAGAAAGATGGCTGAGATGACCAAACTTCCGGTTGCAGGATTTGCGGTTTGCCTGGCGAATGACGGATACGACGTGTCGCTCTGCCGAAACAAGATCTACGCGATGGTTGAAGACTCAGAGGCACGGGCCGACGGTCTCCTTCGAGTGGTCGATGAAACCGGAGAGGATTACCTCTATCCCGCGGAGTGGTTTATCGCCGTCGATGTGCCAGCGCCGGTGCAGGAATCCGTGTTGCGGGCGATTGGATGACTGGGTCGGCGAGGGGACGCTTGTATGGGCAGGTGGGGCGTGGGCACGAGATGCGCCGGGGCTAGTCGTTGATCGCATGGGATTGATCATCAGACGTTTCGAGTTCCACGCCGCCCGAAGCGGGCAACGATTTATGCCGGGCAATCCTCCGGGCTGGCAGCGTCAGGTACTGGCGGCCAGACGACTCCTGCCGCTTTTCGATATCCGCATAAATGCGGTCCAGATCGAAGTCGAACTTCTCTCCAAGTCGATGCCGGACCGCTTTGATTTCCTCGGTGGGGTCAGGGGTCTTCATATGTCACCAATAACTGTTCGGGCGTGCAAATTACGGAAGAAACGATTCCGGCTTCCTGGCAAACGTACTCGATCAAATGCTGCGTGGTGGGATTCATGATGTGTTTGAAGTTCCATGTCACCAGGAATTCTATGCCGTTTGTTGCAGCCAAGGCAATGTGAAGAGCATCGCGCGGTTCGCTTGCGGGCATGGCATGGGCAGCGATGAGTTGCGCGGCCAGCCACTTGGCCGCATCGGTTGTCCGTACGAGCTCGATGCCAGAGATGACCTCAAGCCTTTCCTTCGCCGCGGTCGAATCCCCATCCTCGCACTCGGCCAGCACCAGATCAGAAACCAGCAGGCGATACCGACTTCGCGCGGTGCTCCACCACTCTCGCGTTGATTGCTGCCGCGACAGCACTGTTGCAGCCGGATGGAGACGTCCGGCGATGTGGCCGATCACGGTTGTCTCGAGATACACGGTCCTCATGAGCGATTTTCGGCGGGCATGATAAGCAGCCCGCTGTCAGGTGGAGTGGAGGGCGGCATCCCGCCGGCTTGCGCCGGGGGCTTTTATGGGCGGGTGAGGCATGCTCACGAGGCGGTGCGAGCGGTGATGGCTTGCATCAGGCGACAGTGGGCCGGGAGCCGGGCGAGGATGGCCGGGATCAGGGCCTGGCGGTAGACGTGGCTGCAGGTGTTGCGGTCGGCGATCAGATCGAGGGCGGGCTGATACTCGGGCTCGGCGACGAAGCCACGCTCCAAGGCCGCTTTGATGGCCGCCCGCGGGCTGTTGGGAACGTCGAGGCCCTCCTCCAGGAGGCAGCCCCGCAGGTGCTTCCAGAAGAGTTCTGCTGAGTATTCAAACTTCCGAATCCGGCCGCTGTCGATCACGTCGCAGACAAACTCCGGGAACCGGCTTGTGTCGAGGGCGATCGCCGCGGCAAGCCCATTCAAGGCCCGGGTCAGGTTTTCCCGGCCTAGCTCGCCGCCCGCCACACTTCCCGCCCTTCAAAGGCCTGCCGGCGAAACGCCTCGTCGGTCACCAGCCCGAAATCCACCACCTGACTCCGCCACGGCACATCAGACTCGAGCAGCCGGTTCATCAGCCGCGACACGCCCTCGGCCAGCGGCTCGGGGCCCGTGATGCCGATATCGAGATCGCTCGAATGGTCGCAGTGGCCCCGGGCCCGCGAGCCGAACAGGAAGATTTCGTAGCGCGGATCGGGGATTTCCAGGAGACAGATCCGCCGGGCCTCGGCGAGGTAGCGGTCTTCGAAAGCAGTGCGCGGCGGCAAGGGAGTAGGTGGAGTGGCGGACGGCATTTTACGTCACGACTTTGACGGCCCGCGAAGAAGTTGCCTCATGCCCTCAAGCGTCACCGATTCTTGCGGGCCTTTTTTCGCTTCGTCGTAGGCCCGGATCGCGTCGAGATCGTCGAGCGCTTCCGACACTTCACGCCACTCGGAAAACGTCAGGACGACGTCCGTGGGCTGCTGGTTTTCATCGACGACGAAACGAGGGTGAACGGTGTTCATGGACGGTTTCGGAAGAACGCGGTTTGAGGGGCGTTGGGAATCCCCCGGCTTGCGCCAGGGGGCTTTTAT
>JBBEEF010000087.1:0-2650 GCA_040880915.1 Pirellulales bacterium | reverse complement strand
TGGGAATCCCCCGGCTTGCGCCAGGGGGCTTTTATGCAGGTGTGGGGTTTTTGTTTGTTAGGCGCGGGGCTTGCGGGGGGTCTTGCCGGCCGGGGTCGTGGCGATTTCTTTGACGAGGTCGAGAATGCGTGGGATGGAATGGGGCTCGAGACTTCCGCGGCAGGCTTCGAGGACGGCCGCCCGGACCTTTTCGGGCGACTGGCCTTCTGGAAGCGACTCGGCGAGCACGATCTCGCCGGCCACAAGCTCGCCGGTGACCGCGCTTGGCAGGCCATACACGCGGGCCTCGACCACGCCCGGCACGCTGCGGATCGTTTCTTCAACCCGCTTGGGATACACCTTCGCGCCCCCGACCACGATCACGTCGCTGCGGCGGCCTGTGAATTCGTAGCGGTCGCCCCGGCGCTCAACTAAGTCGCCTGTGGCAATCTCGGCTGTGTCGCGGGAGAGCCGCACGAGCAACTCGCCGTCGCGGCGGACCGTCAGGCGGCTGCCGCCGGGCAGCGCCTTGCCAAGCCACGCGGCCGGAAAGCCGGCCCGGCCATCGGCCACGCGATACACCTCGCCGAGTTCGGTCGTGGCATACACCTGCGTGATCTTCGCCTGCGGAAACACCCCCTTCGCCTGCTCAAGAAGCGGGCTATCGGCCGCTTCGCCGCCAAGTGTGATCCGCTCGGGTGCAGACCTGGCGAGCAACGAGCGGTCGGCTGAAGTGAGCAGGCGACGCAGGAGCGTGGGGGTGGCCGGGAGAATCGAAACGGCCTCGTCGGCAAGCGCTCTGGCTACGACATCGGGATCGCGGGAAGCCGGCACCACGAGCCGGCCGCCAGTGAGCAGAGCCTGAAGCCAGACCTGGATCCCAGCCCAGCGGGTGGCGTCATACACGAGGAGCCAGCCGAGGCCGTGCCACTGCTCCGAGAGCCGGGCAGCGGCCAGCAGCGAATCCCAGGAATGATCGACAAGCTTGGGCGGGCCGCTTGTGCCGGAGGTGGCCACGATCACCTGCGGCGGCACCGTTTCAAATTCAAGCCGCGTGCGGCCGCCGGCCGGGGCGGCGGGCAGGGTGAGGGAGTCGTCTACCTCGAGCCAGTCGCGAAGCTCCCCCACGAGGTCGCGGGAGTCTTCGGCCAGGAAGGCCACCGGCACGTGTTGGCGGCCGCAGGCGGCGGCGATCGCCACCAGGCTCTCCACTCGGGTGGCACGGGCCACGATGCCCACCGGACGGGCGGCGTCGAGCGCGGCCTCCAGGCGTGTGATCGCCTGGGCGAGCGTGGGGTAGTCGATCGACCGGCACGCATCGCTGCCGGCCTGGGCCACGATCGCGACCTGGTCGGGAGCCTGGCGGGCGATCGCACCGATTGCGACAGCGAGGCGGTCTTCGGTGGGGGCGTCGAGAAGGGCGGGAATCGCGGGAGCGGTGGTGGTTGGCATTAGGGTTTAGTGCGAACGGGTCTCGAGGGCGGAGGTGTAGATCGAAATCAGGTCGGCGACCGTGCGGACGGTGCGGGGCGTGGAGGCCAAACGGAACGGGTCTATTCCGAGCGACCGCTCGAGAAGCACGATCGCTTGGGCGAGATCGAGCGAATCGAGGCCTAGATCAGCGGCGAGGAGCATCGTGGATTCAACAGGCTTGGTGTCGCGGCCCGTGTCTTCTAAGACCGAACGGATCGCCGCAGACACGGCCTCACCTACTTCGGGCTTCACGGGAAAAATTCCTGCATCGTGGCAGACCCCGGTGCGGACACGCCGCGGCCGGTGATCCCCTGCCACACTATCTGAACCATCGTTACCAGCACGATCCAGAAATCGGTCAGCGGGGCGGTCCAAAACTGCATGCTTTCGACATATTCAGCATCATATTCCAGCCGCTCGGGCCAGGCTACGGCGTTGCGGCCGTGGATCTGGGCCCAGCCGGTGAGGCCAGGCCGCACGAGAAGGCGGGTGGCCTGCCGGGGGGTGTAGCGGGCCACATACCGCACTGGCAGCGGCCGCGGGCCCACGAGGCTCATGTCGCCTGCTAGCACGCTCAAGAGCTGCGGCAGCTCGTCGAGGCTCGTGCGCCTTAAGAACCGGCCAAAGGGGCCGAGCCGATCGGCGTCGGGCAATAGACAGCCGTCGGGGCCGGTGGCGGCGGTCATCGAGCGAAACTTGGCGATCTCGATCGGCTGGCCGTCGAGCCCGGCCCGCTCGTCACGATAGATCGCCGGGGCCCCAAGCACGATCCGCACGGCTAGCCATGTGAAAAGCATCACTGGCGCAAGCAAAACGATGAGCACGGCCGAGAAGACGATGTCGAGCACACGCTTGAAGAGAGGAATGTACACGCGCTTGAAAAAACAGCAGTTTGGACAATTGCCTAGCGAGAAAGACCTTGGCTGGCACGGTTATAACCCTGCCCCACGATCCCCACGAGCGCCACGAGCACGGCCGGCACAGTGAGCACAAAAGCGAGTAGCGCAGCGTCGGCGACCGGCCGCAGCGATGGGGCCACGAGCGGGGCAACGGCCACGCCGCCACCGACTGCTGCCAGAAGCCCATACAGCGATGCCACCCGCCGGTGCGACCAGCCCGCGATCACAAGCCGCTGGTAGAGATGACCGCGATGGGCTTCGAGGACGTTTTCGCGGCGGGCGATTCGCTTGATGAGCGT
>JBBEEF010000086.1:0-5083 GCA_040880915.1 Pirellulales bacterium | reverse complement strand
TTGCGGACGCGGAATTCGCAACATCCCCTCGGAGAATGTCCATGTCCAGTAATCCAGGTAGCCAGCAGTCCCAAAACCTGGTCAACCTCGCCGGCAAGTGTGCCGTCGTTGCGGCCGACTTCAGCCACGCGCGGATCTTTGCAGTTGACGCGTCGGCGGGGGCATCCCCTGAGAAGGTTACGGCTCCAGACCCCAGCCACGTCAACCACAACGTTTTCCATCACCACGGCAATCCGTCCGGGGCCTTCGACATCGATCGGCCCGAAACAAACGCCTACCTAAAAACACTGTCTCACGCGCTGGCCCCGGCCGACAAGATCCTGCTGCTCGGCCATGGCGGGGGAAAATCCAACTTCAGCCACCTGCTCGAGTCGTACCTGGAAAAGCATCACCGCGACGTGGCTGCCAAGATCGTGGCGAATGTGCGGGCCGATATCGACGACCTGACAGATGTCGAACTGCTCCGGCTGGGTGAGGTCTACTTCGACACCAACGTGCCCAAGCGTCGCACGCATTGAGCAGGTCAACCTGCAGCCGCAGGTAGGTCGTCGGCCCAGAACCGAAAGGGGACAGTCCCCTGGAGAAATCCGAAAGGGGGACAGTCCCCTAAGAAGCCTGCGGCCACACTCATCAGTGCTGTAGCTTCTTGTAGCGGAAGCGGTGTGGCTCGTCGGCGCTGATACCCAGCCGCTCGCGGCGGCTGCGCTCGTAGACCTCGAAGTTGCCCTCGCAGACGTGGACGTAGCCGTCTCCCTCGAAGGCGATGATGTGGGTCGCGAGGCGGTCGAGAAACCAGCGATCGTGGGTGATGACAACCACGCTGCCGGCGAAGTGGGCGATTCCCTCCTCGAGCGATCGCAGCGTGTCGACGTCGAGGTCGTTCGTCGGCTCGTCGAGCAGCAACAGGTTCGCCCCGCCGCGGAGAAGCTTCGCGAGGTGCACGCGGTTTCGCTCCCCGCCAGAGAGCGTGCCCACCTTCTTCTGCTGGTCAGGACCCATGAAGTTAAACTTCGCCACGTAGCTGCGGGCGTTTACCGTGCGCTTGCCGAGCTCGATCGTGTCGTGGCCCCCTGAGATCTCCTCAAACACGGTCTTCGTCGGATCGAGGGCGTCTCGGTTCTGGTCGACGTAGCCAACGTCGACCGTGGCCCCCACCTTGATCGAGCCGGAATCGGGCTGCTCCTGGCCGACGAGCATCCGAAACAGCGTCGTTTTGCCGGCGCCGTTGGGGCCGATGATTCCCACGATGCCGCCGGGAGGCAGACGGAAGGAGAGGTTCTCAAACAACAGCTTGTCGCCGAATGCCTTGGAGATCTTTTCGGCGTCGATCACCTGGTCGCCGAGCGGCCGGCCGGCCGGAATGAAGATCTCGATGTCTTGGTCGCGGACCGCCGCCTGGTCTGCAGACAGCTTCTCGTAGGCCGCCAGGCGGGCCTTGCTCTTGGCCTGGCGGGCCTTGGGTGACATCCGCACCCACTCAAGCTCTTTGTCGAGTGTCTTCTGGCGAGCGCTTGCCTGCTTCTCCTCGAGCTTGAGCCGGTCCCGCTTCTGTTCGAGCCAGGCGGTGTAGTTGCCCTCGAAGGGCATGCCACGGCCGTGGTCAACCTCGAGGATCCACTTGGCCACGTTGTCGAGGAAGTAGCGATCGTGGGTTACGGCCACGACCGTGCCGAGATACTCCGCGAGGTGCCGCTCCAGCCAGTCAACACTCTCGGCATCGAGGTGGTTGGTGGGCTCGTCGAGGAGCAGGAGGTCGGGCTTTTCGAGCAGCAGCTTGCACAGGGCCACCCGCCGCCGCTCGCCGCCGGAGAGGTTTGCCACGCCCCAGTCGCCCGGTGGCAGGTTCATCGCGTCCATCGCGATCTCGACCTGCCGGTCGAGATCCCAGAGATTCCGGGCGTCGATCTCGTCCTGCACCGTCGCTTGCTCGGTGAGCAGTTTCTCCATCTCTTCGGGCTCGATCGGCTCGCCAAGGCGGGTGTTGATCTCCTCGAACCGCTGGAGCACCGCCCGCGAATGGGCAACGGCATCCATCACATTCTCGAACACATTCTTCCCTTGATCGAGCAACGGCTCCTGCTCGAGATATCCCACGGAGTAGCCGTCGGCCAGCCGCGCCTCTCCCTCAAACTCCGTGTCGATGCCCGCCATGATCTTCATGAGCGTGCTCTTGCCGGCGCCGTTGCGGCCCAGGAGACCAATCTTGGCGCCGGGATAGAAGGCGAGGTTGACGTCTTTGAGCAGCTCCCGCTGGCCAAACTTTTTGAAGAGGTGGGAGACCTGGAAGATGAACGCGGTTCCCATGGGCGGAGTGTCCGTTTGCGGTGGGAGGAAGGGGGAGAGGAATTGCGGAACGAACCCGCAGAACTGACCAGGTGGCGGGAACACTATCGTATCGCGCCCACGCCCGCCTCGCGACGCTGCCTCGTTGCAGGAGGCCGTATGATGCTCTACGATTCTGGCACGCTGGGCGTGGTCTCGACCCTCGCCCGCCCCGCCTTCGCCGAGGAGCTTTTCCATGCCCGAATCCGTCAATCCAGACGTGCTTGTTTCCACCGAGTGGGTGGCTGAGCACCTGACCGATCCGACCGTGCGGATCGTCGAATCGGACGAGGATCGGGCGCTCTATGTGCAGGGGCACATCACCGGCGCGGTGGAGATTGACTGGCAGACCGACCTCCAGGATTCCATCCAGCGGGACTACATCGACCGGGCGGCCTTTGAGAAGCTCTGTGCTGAGCGGGGCATCTCCAACGACACGACCGTCGTATTTTACGGCGACAAAAACAACTGGTGGGCCTGCTACGCGTTCTGGGTGTTCAAGCTCTACGGCCACGAAAACTGCCGGATCATGAACGGCGGCCGCAAGCGGTGGGACCTCGACGGCCGGCCCTGGTCGACCGAGCGGGTGTCGTACGCACCGGCGAGCTACACGGCGAAGGAGCAGGACGCCTCGATCCGGGCCCTGCGGGACGACGTGCTCAAGCACGTGAAGGCGGGCAGGCCGCTGCTCGACGTCCGCAGCCCCGAGGAATACCGGGGCGAGCGGACGCACATGCCCGACTATCCCAACGAGGGGGCGGTGCGGGGCGGCCACATCCCGGGGGCTCTCAACGTGCCCTGGCCCATGAACTGCAACGAGGATGGCACCTTCAAGGCTGTCCGCGATCTCGAGAAGCTCTATCTCAAGGAGCTGAAGATGAAGCGGCGGAGCCCTACGATTGCGTACTGTCGGATCGGCGAGCGGTCGAGCCTGACATGGTTTGTCCTCACCTATCTGCTCGGGTTCGCAAACGTCCGCAATTACGACGGCTCATGGCTCGAGTGGGGCAACGCCGTTCGTGTGCCGATCGCGAAGGGAGCCGAACCCGGTGGCGTGGAATCCCCCGCCCGGGCTGCCGCGGCAGCGACGGGCGATCTCGAAGAGCCCACGCACGGCTGACCCATGAACAACGTGGCAGAACGCCTCGCGGGGGTCGTTGAGGAGTTCGCAGATCTCGACGGCCGGGAGAAGCTCGAGTTGCTCGTCGACTATGCGGCGAGTCTGCCACCACTCGACCCGGAGCACCAGGTTCGCAAGGCGGCCGCCGAGGGTCGGATTCACGAGTGCCAGACGCCGGTCTTCATGTGGCCTGAGGCCGCGGCCGACGGCACGGCCACGCTCGTAGCCGACGTGGCCGCCGAGGCCCCCACCGTGAAGGGCTTCGTTGCCGTGCTCGCTGAGGCTGTGAGGGGGCGTCCGGTGGCAGAGGTCGCGGCAATCCCGGACGACTTCGTTGACCAAATCGGTCTGGCCGACGTGCTGGGAATCCTGCGGTCGCGGGGACTGCGGGCGATCGCGGCCCGGGTCAAGCGGGGATTTGGCGAGTTGGCCTGAGCGGGCTGCGGTTGCCCGGCTCAGGGCAGGGCGGCCTTTTCGAGCCGGCCCAGATTCGGCAGGATGCAACCTCCGCGGACAACCCGCGGCAGGCGGGAGCGAGAAAGTGTCACCAGCAGAAAAAGTCGTCGCCGGGATAGACCTCGGTGGCACGGCCATCAACTACACCTTCCTGGATGAGCGGGGCCAGTTTCTCATCGACGGGCTTTTCGAGCATCCGGCTCGCAGCGTCGACGGACCAGCCGTGTGTCTGGCCCAGATCGCCGACGGCCTGTCGCTGGCGGCCACGAAGGCCAGCGTGCCGCTCTCAAAACTCGTGGCCGCCGGGCTCGACACGCCGGGGCCGGCCAGCGCGGCCGGCGTTCTCAGCCGCCGCGGATCGACGAACTTTGTCCATCCGGAATGGGCTGGCTTCGACATCCGCGCGGCCCTGGAAGACCGCCTCGGGATGCCCGTGACCTATCTCAATGACGGCAACGCAGCGGCGCTCTGGGGCCACGTCTCGCTGTTTGGCTCGGAGAACGAGGCCACGAGCATCTCGGCGATCATCGGCACGGGCCTCGGTGGCGGCGTGATCACCGGGGGGCGGGTGGTGACCGGTCGCAACGGGTTTGGTGGTGAGCTCGGGCATGTGCTCATCCCCTATGGTGAGATTCCGGGCATCGACGGGCTCGTGCCCACGTGCAACTGCGGCCGGACGGGCGACCTTGAGTCGCTCTGCTCCCTCACGGCGATCCGGCGGTCGCTCTTGCCCCACTTCCTCGCCCGCCACCCCGGTCATCCCCTGGCCGACGTGGCCGACATCGCCGAGGCTGCGAAACAGGTCCGCGGCCTCGCCACGCGGGGCGACGCGATGTGCTGCGAGATCTTCCGGGTGCAGGCCCGGGCGCTCGGTCTGTTTTTTGACGAGATGATCAACGTCTTCGATCCCGACGCCCTGGTCGTTGGGGGCGGCGCCCTCGAGGCCGACAAGGCCTTCCGCGACTGGTTTCTGGCCGAGATCCGGGCCGGGATGCCGGTCGCCCGTGAGGAGCAGGCCGATCTGCCGCTGCACGTGATTCCGGGCGGCGACACGGCCGGCTCCCGCGGTGCCGCCCTCGATGCTGCCCGGCTTGTCCGTGAACGGGCGATGTAGTCAGCGACCAGTCGCCTTGCGTGGGTCGGGGTTGCCCGTGCCATCTCGCCGGACGTTCGCTACGGGCATCC
>JBBEEF010000085.1:0-5094 GCA_040880915.1 Pirellulales bacterium | reverse complement strand
GACCTATAATCAGGGGGTATTCGTCGCAGACATCACGTGCTGCGTCGCGACAGATCTGACCGGAGCAGGCGGATGCGCGAACCACGCACACCATTTGGCAACCGTGCCACTGCCCTGATCGGCTGGCTATCTGTTGGCCTGATGGGCGGATCTGGCGGCTGGAATTCGGCCGGTGCCGCCGAGTCGATCGACTTTGCAGGCCGAGTGGCGCCGCTCTTGGCAGCCAGGTGCGGGGCCTGCCACGGGCCGGACTCGCCCGAGAGCGGCTTTCGCGTTGATCTCCGTGAGCAGGCGATCGCCGGCGGCGACTCGGGGTCCGTCGGGATCGTGCCGGGCAAGCCAGACCAGAGCGAGCTGTTCGTCCGCGTCTCGACCGCCGCCAAGGAACTGCTGATGCCGGCCGACGGCGAGCCGCTCTCGGCCGACGAGCAGGCCCTGATCAAAGACTGGATCGCCGCCGGTGCCGTTTGGCCCGACGACATGCAGTCTCTCGCCGAGCTGTTGCCGAACGGTGAGCCCAAGCCCGTCAAGGGAGCGAATCACTGGGCCTTTCAGCCGCTCACGCGGCTGCCGGTGCCGCCGGCTCCACACGGCACCGCGCCGATCGACGCCTTCCTCGGGGCGAAACTCGCGGCCGCGGGCCTGGCAATGAACCCCGCGACCGACCCGCGCACGCTCATCCGCCGCGTGTCGTTCGACCTCATCGGGCTACCGCCGAGTCCGGAGGAGATCGCCGCGTTCGAGGATGCCTGCCAGGCGGCCGGCGGAGTCGAAGGTCCGTATGGCGATCTTATCGACCGCCTCCTCGTGTCGCCCCACTACGGCGAACGCTGGGCGCGGCACTGGCTCGATGTCGTGCGGTTCGCCGAGAGCCATGGCTTCGAGATGAACAAGGTCCGCCCGAACGCCTGGCCGTATCGCGACTGGGTCATCGAGTCACTCAATGCCGACAAGCCCTACGACCAGTTCGTCAGGGAGCAGCTCGCTGGAGACCAACTCGGGGCCGATGCCGCGACGGGCTTCCTCGTGGGCGGCCCGAAAGACCAGGTCGGCTCACCCGACCCGGTGCTCACCGCCAACCAGCGGGCCGACGAACTCCACGACATGGTCGGCACGACGGGCTCGGCATTCCTGGGGCTCACTGTCGGCTGCGCTCGCTGCCACGACCACAAGTTCGATCCGATCCCGCAAACCGATTACTACGCCGTGAAGGCCGTGTTCGAAGGCGTGCAGCATGGCGATCGCGAGATCCTCCCTCCCGACAATGACGACCGGTTAAAAAAGCTCGCAGCCGTTCAGGCCGAGCTGGCCCCGCTGCAGCGGCGGATCGCCGAACTGCAGCCAGCCGCGCGGCTGCGGCGGACGATCGTGATCGACGATCTCACGAAGGCCATGACGTCCGCGCTCGTCGAGCCCAAGGGCATCGTCGACCATGCGAAAGGCGCGGAGCGCGGCCACGCAGCCGAGCCGGGCGACCTCCGCTCGCTGCCGAATCTGGGCACGCAGTATCACTGGTGGGCTGCGAAGCCCGGCGAGGCCGTGTTTGCCTACGCGCCGCGGGCTGCGGGGGTGTTTCGAATCTGGATCTCCTGGGGCGCCGGCTGGAGTTCGCACGCCCGTGACGCCCGCTACGTGCTCGATGCCGACGGCGATCCGGGGACCACGGCCGACCAGCGGGAGATCGCCGTCGTCGATCAGCGGCTGTTTGCCGACGGTTCGGGCGAGCCGCCGCCGAATCGGGCGCTCTGGAGCGGGTTTTGCGATGCCGGGGCCCACCGGCTTGGCGAGGCGACGCGGCTGTTTGTCGTCGGCGGGGCGAGCCCCGCATCGGTCACGGCCGACGTCGTGATCTTCGAGGAGCAGGAGTCGACCGCAGACGCGGGCGGCCTCGTCGCCCATCTCCGCGGTCGGGTGATGGCCGGCGCGAACGTCGATGCCTTCGCGCCGGTGCCGGCGAAGTTCGTGCGGTTTACCGTGCTCGCAACGAACTCCGCAGAGCCGTGTATTGACGAGTTGGAGGTGCTCACTCCGGGCGGCCGTAACGTGGCCCGCGAGGCGAAGCCCTCGTCGTCGGGCGACTATGATCAGGCGGATATTCACAGACTCATGCATGTCAACGACGGCGAATACGGCAACAAGAAGTCGTGGATCTCGAACCGGATCGGTGGCGGCTGGGTGCAGCTCGAGCTGCCCGAGGTGGAGGTGGTGAGCCGCGTCGTCTGGAGTCGTGACCGCAGCCCGAAGCCCGAATACACCGACCGGCTCGCGACCGAGTACGAGATCGCGCTGTCGCTCGACGGCACGGAGTGGACAACGGTCGCCACGCACGCGGATCGCTTGCCGGCCGACTACGTGCATGCGACCGCCATCGGGCCGATCACCACTGCTACCGGGCTGTCGCCGAACGAACTGGCGGAGCTTGAGTCGCTCGAGGAGAACGTCGCCGGGCTCTTGAAGAGACTCGAGGCGGTCTCGGCGCTACCGAATGCCTATGCGGGAAGCTTCGTCAAGCCGCCGAAGACCCACCGCTTCTTCCGGGGCGATCCCGTCCAGCCGCGGGAGGAGATCGCCCCGGGGAGCCTTTCGAACTTCGGCTCGCCCTGGCAGCTCCCGGCCGACTCGGCCGAGCGGGACCGCCGCCGGGCCCTCGCCGACTGGATCGTGGCCCCGTCCAGCCCGCTTGCGGCCCGCGTGATCGTCAACCGGCTCTGGCACTACCACTTCGGCACCGGGATCGTGGATACGCCGAGCGACTTCGGCGTGAACGGCGGCGGGCCGACCCACCCGGAGCTCCTCGACTGGCTGGCGAGCGAACTCGTTGATCCGGCGAATCCGGCCGACCGCTGGCGGCTCAAGCGGATCCACCGGCTGATCGTCACGAGCCGGGCCTATCGCCAGGCAAGCGCGGCTCGCCCCGACGGCCTTGCAGCCGATTCGAATTCCCGGCTGCTCTGGCGGTATCCGCCGCGGCGGCTCGAGGCTGAGCCGCTTCGCGACGCAATCCTCGCCGTCAGCGGCAGCCTCAACCCGAAGATGGGCGGCCCCGGATTCGACCTCTTCGAGCCCAACACCAACTACGTGAAGGTCTACAACACGAAGACGACGTTCACCGATGACGACTTTCGCCGCATGGTCTACCAGTCGAAGCCGCGGGCCGAGCTCGACAGTTTCTTCGGCGCCTTCGACTGCCCTGACGCGGGACAGGTGCAGCCCGCCCGCACGGTGAGCACGACGCCGCTCCAGGCACTCAACATGCTCAACGGCGACTTCCTGCTCGATCAGGCGGCCCGGTTGGCGAAGCGGGTGGAGCGGGAGGCGGGGGGCGACCCGAGCCGGCAGGTCGCCCGCGGGTTTGCGCTCGTCTTCGGACGTGAGCCCTCGGCCGTGGAGCTCGCCGCCGGCCGCGATCTCGTGAGCGTCCACGGCCTCCCGATCCTCTGCCGCAGCCTCTACAACGCCAGCGAATTTGTCACGGTCTACTGAAAACCAGGAAGCTCCGGGTGAAAACCGGGGATCATGCGCTCCCGACACCAAACCATCCCCCGGTTTCCACCGGGGGCTTGTATGATCCCGACGATTGACATTCACGGAGTGACATGACTTCCACGCTCTCCCACGCCGGCCGCCACCTGCTCGATCGCCGGGCGTTCCTCCAGTGGGGCGGCACGGGCCTCTCCGGGATCGCGCTGGCGGCTTTACTTCACGAGCAGCGGCTGCTCGCAGGCGAGCCGCCGATCCGGCCGCTGATCGATCCGGCCCAGCCCTTCGCACCGCGGGCTCCCCATTTCGCTGCCAAGGCGAAGAACGTGCTCATGATCTTCTGCTCGGGCGCCCTCTCGCACGTCGACACGTTCGACTGGAAGCCCGAGCTCGTGCGGCTCCATGACACGCCGATGCCGACGCTCGGCGGCGAAAAGCTGATCACGTTTCAGGGAGAGCAGGGCAACCTCATCAAACCGCTCTGGGACTTCAAGCCGCGGGGTGAGAGCGGCACGATGACCAGCGACCTGCTGCCGCACCTGGGCGAACTGGCCGACGAAATGTGCTTCATCCACTCGATGACGGCCAAGAGCAACACGCATGGGCCGGCCGAGACCCAGATGTCCACCGGCTTCACGCTCGACGGCTTCCCCAGCATCGGCGCCTGGACGACCTACGCCCTGGGCAGCGAGTGCCGCGACCTGCCCGCCTTCGTGGCGATCCCCGATCCTCGCGGCGTGCCGCAGATCGGGCCGCGGCAATGGCAGAGCGCGTTCCTGCCGGCCGTGTTTCAGGGCACGGCATTCAACGCCGATCGGCCGATTGCGAATCTCGCTCGGCCGGCGTCGATTCCGGAAGCCGCCGACCTCGCGACCCGCGACTTCCTGCGGATGCTCAACGACGACCACCTCGCCCGGCATCCCGGCGACACCGACCTCGCCGCCCGGATCAGCGCCTACGAGTTGGCCGCAAAGATGCAGCTCTCCGCCGCGAAGGTCGCCGACCTCTCCGATGAGTCGGCGCAGACATTGAAACTCTACGGGGCCGACGACACGCAAAACTCGCTCAAGGCCCGGTTCGCCCGCAACTGCATCCTCGCCCGCCGGCTCGTCGAGAAGGGCGTCAGATTCGTGCAGCTCTTCAACGGTGGCTACGCCATGGGGGAGGGCGTGGGCAACTGGGACGGCCACAAGACGATCGTGAAGCAGTATTCCGTCCACGGGCCGATCCTCGATCAACCGGTGGCGGGGCTGCTCAGGGATCTCAAGGACCGCGGGCTCCTCGCCGACACGCTCGTGGCGTTCGTGACGGAGTTCGGTCGGATGCCGACGTTCCAAAAGGGGGCCAACGGCCGCGATCACAACCCGTCGGGCTTCACGGTCTGGCTGGCCGGGGCCGGCGTGAAGCGGGCCTTCCACCATGGCGAAACCGACGAGTTCGGCTACAAGGCCGTGAAGGACGTGACGACGATCTACGACCTCCACGCCACCATCCTCCACCTCCTCGGCCTCGATCACACCCGGCTCTCCTTCTACAACAACGGCATCGAGCGCCGCCTCACCGACGTCCACGGGCACGTCATCGAGCCGATCCTCACCTCATAAACAGGGTTGG
>JBBEEF010000084.1:0-5094 GCA_040880915.1 Pirellulales bacterium | reverse complement strand
CATACAAGCCCCGGGCGCGAGCCCGGGGACTGCTGACCCATACAAGCCCCGGGCGCGAGCCCGGGGACTGCGGGAACAAAAGCCACTCCGCCTGCCACCCCGCAACTCGCACCCCGGAAAAACCCCTCGGCCCAGAGGCGGCCGTTTCACCCCTCGCCAGCCGCGCCTGGACCAGTTGGTTCCCCGAAGCCGGGGAATCTGGCAGAATTCGGCCTGCCGTTCCGGGGGGTGCCCGGAACTCGCCACACCGCCGCTCGTCAGGAGTCTTTCATGGCCCGTCCCGTCACGCTCTTCACCGGCCAGTGGGCCGACATGCCGCTCGACGATCTCGCCCGCAAGGCCCGCGAGTTCGGCTACCAGGGCCTCGAACTGGCCTGCTGGGGCGACCACTTCGACGTCACGCGGGCCCTCGAGGAGAGCGGCTACTGCGCAGCCAAGCGAGACCAGCTCGAGCGGCACGACCTAGCCTGCTACGCGATCTCCAACCATCTCGTTGGCCAGGCGGTCTGCGATCGGATCGACGAGCGGCACAAGTCGATCCTCCCGCCCCACGTCTGGGGCGACGGCAACCCATCTGGCGTCAACCGGCGGGCTGCCGAAGAGATGATGAACACCGCCCGGGCGGCGCAGAAGCTTGGCGTCTCGGTCGTCAACGGCTTCACGGGCTCCTCGATCTGGCCCCTGCTCTACTCATTCCCGCCGGTGCCCGAGTCGATGATCGAGGCGGGCTATACCGAGTTCGCCGAGCGGTGGCATCCGATCCTCGATGTGTTCGCGGAATCCGGCGTGCGGTTCGCGCTCGAGGTGCATCCCACCGAGATCGCCTTCGACATCTTCACCGCTGAGCGGACCCTTCGGGCTCTCGGCCGCCGCGAGGAGTTCGGCTTCAACTTCGACCCCAGCCATCTCCACTGGCAGGGAGTGAGCTCGGTCGAGTTCATCCGCACGTTCTCCGACCGGATCTACCATGTGCACATCAAGGACGCGGTCGTGACCCTGAACGGGCGAACGGGCATCCTCGCCAGCCACTTGAACTTCGGCGACCCACGGCGGGGTTGGGACTTCCGCTCCCCGGGCCGCGGCGGAGTCGATTTCGAGGAGATCATTCGGGCTCTCAACCAGGCCGGCTACGAGGGCCCCCTCTCGGTCGAATGGGAAGACTGTGGCATGGACCGCGAGCACGGAGCCGCCGAGGCAGCCCGATTCGTCAAGAACCTCGATTTCTCGCCGAGCAACGTCAAGTTTGACGCGGCCTTTGCCGAGTCGTGAGCGGGCCGCGTGGAGGGGGCGGGCCACGGGCCCTCCTCGGCGTGGTGGGCTGCCTGCTCGCAGTCACCGGCTGGCCGGCATTGGCAGCGGCTCGCGACACACCCGCGAGATCGCTCGCCACGCTCGCCGAGGAATACGCGGCGGCGGAGAAGGATCTCCTTCGTCGCTGCACGATCGACGGCCACGAGAACCTTGCCGCGATCATCGCCGCCTGGAAGCTGCCCCCTGCCGAGGGGCGACAGGTCGCCTTCATGATTCCAGCGGCGATCGACACCCCTCCCTGCGTCGACGGCGATTCGGCGCGGTCGATCTGGAATGATTTTCTCGCCGCCCGGCGGGCCCGTGCGGCGGGCACGTTCGAGCATGCCGTGTTCGCCGCGGCGGCATTCGACCGCCAGCCGACACGGGAGGAACTCGCCCGCCCCGACCGTGATCCGCCGCCGCTGACCCGCGCGTCCTGCGAAGCCGTGGGGTTGCTCTATCGCACACTGCACGACGATCCGGGCCACGAGCGGGCCCGGACCGCAGGGGGCTGGGTCCGCCGGGGTGACCGCTGGGAGTGGCCGGAAGCTGCCGGCCGGCTCGACAAGGGGGAGGCATACGCCGCCGATTTCGGCTGGATGCCGAAGTCGCGGCTCGACCGCTACCGGGCGGGTGAGCGGTATGCCTTCGGACGGTGGCTGAGGGCAGCCGCGGACGACGCCCGGCCACGGGAGGCGAAGGATGGCCGGCACTATAACGGCGATCACTGGGAGATCGTCTCGACAGCGGCACCGAAGGCCACTGGCGAGCTCGCCACTGCCCTTGAGAACACGCGGCTGGTGTGGCTGCAGGTCTTCGGGGCCTTCGCGTGGGAGCCGGCCGACCTCCAGAAGCGACTGGCTGGCCGCGGCCGAGTCGTATCCCAAACACCCCACTCGGCGATCCTCTGCCGCAGCCGCGAGCAGTATGTGGATGAACTCCGCAAACTCGAGCCGCGGATCGCGATCACCGACGGGCTCTACTGGCAGCCGACCAGAACGCTGTGGTGCTTCACCGAAGCGGCGGGCCTCGACCCCCTTACGGTTCGGCACGAGGGCTTCCACCAGCTGTTCGCCGAATCCCGGGACGACCTCATCCGGCTGCGGGCCGAGCCGGGCCGCAACTCGGGCTTCTGGGCGGTCGAGGCGGCGGCTCTCTACGCCGAGTCGATCGCAGCCGCTGATTGTGGCTGGACGATCGGCGGCCGCGATGCCGGCCGGGTTCCCGCCGCGCGGAAGCTCCTCATCGAAGATGCGTTTTCCCTACCACTGGCCAATCTCGTAGCCCTCGGCCGCGATGCCTTTCAGGCATCCGATCGGCTGGCCGATCTCTACGACCAGTGCGGCGGCCTCGCCGATTTCTTCATGAACGGAGCCGGCGGCCGCTACCGTGAATCGTTCATCGTGTACCTCGTCCGCGTCTATTCGGGCACTGCCGATCCCGACACGCTCGCCCGCCTCTGCCGGCGCTCGTTCGCCGAACTCGATGCGGAGTACCGGGGGTATTTGCGGTAGCGGGTCGAGGGAGGGGCTCAGGCTCCTGTTTCCGGCCATCACCGGCCGGTTTGCTACACTCCGCGGCGTTCAAAGACGCCCTAAGGAGCCCCCATGCCCGCCGCCGCGACCGACATCGACCGCCTCGCGATCGACACCATCCGCACCCTCTCCATGGACGCCGTCGAGGCCGCCAAGAGCGGCCATCCGGGCACACCGATGGCTCTGGCGCCGGTGGCGTACACGGTCTGGAAGGATTTCCTGCGGTACGACCCGACCGACCCGCTCTGGCCAAACCGCGACCGGTTCGTCCTCTCCTGCGGCCACGCCTCGATGCTGATCTATTCCCTGCTCCACCTCGCGGGTGTTCGCCGGGGCAGGCCCGGCCAGGCGGGCCACAACGAACCCGCCGTGTCGCTTGATGCCATCAGGAATTTTCGCCAGCTCGACAGCGTCTGTGCCGGCCATCCCGAACACCATCTGATTGCCGCTATCGAGACCACGACCGGCCCGCTCGGCCAGGGCTGCGGCAACTCGGTGGGCATGGCGATGGCCTCGAAGTGGCTCGCCGCCCGCTACAACCCTCCGGGCCACGTGCTCTTCGACTACGACACCTATGTTATCTGTAGCGACGGCGATCTGATGGAGGGAGTGGCTGCCGAGGCGGCGTCGCTCGCCGGCCACCTCGCCCTCGACAACCTCTGCTGGATCTACGACGACAATGCGATCACGATCGAGGGGGAGACGGAGCTCGCCTTCAGCGAGGACGTGGGCCGGCGGTTCGAGGGGCTCGGCTGGCGGGTCGAGCATGTGGCCGATGCCAATGACACGGCGGCTCTGAAGCGAGCACTGGAGGCCTTCAAGGCCGAGACGAGCAAGCCCACGCTCGTGATCGTGAAGAGCGTGATCGGCTACGGCGCCCCTACGAAGGCCGGATCGCACTCCTCGCATGGCGCGCCGCTAGGCCCGGATGAGATCAAGGGCGCCAAGGAGGCCTACGGCTGGCCGGCCAACGCGAGCTTCCTTGTGCCGCCGGAGGTGCCGGAGCGGTTTGCCACCACGCTCGGAGCCCGCGGTGAAAAGGCCCGCCGAGTCTGGGAAGATTCGTTCACGGGCTATCGCAAGGCCAACCCGGCGGCGGCAGCCGAACTGGGAGACTTTTTCGGCGGAAAGCTGCCGCCCGGCTGGGATGCCGGGATCCCGAGTTTCCCGGCCGATGCGAAGGGGCTCGCCAGCCGCGTCTCATCGGGCAAGGTGATCGAGGGTCTCAGCAAGACGGTGCCCTGGTTTCTGGGGGGCTCGGCAGACCTCGCTCCCTCGACGATGACGCTGGTGAAGGATGCCGGGAGCTTCGGCCACGGCAACTACGGCGGCCGCAACATGCACTTCGGGATCCGCGAACACGGAATGGCCGCCGCCTGCAACGGGATGGCGCTCTCGGGCCTGCGTCCGTACTGCGCGACCTTCTTCGTGTTCTTCGACTATCTAAAGCCCGCCCTGCGGCTCTCGGCCCTGGGCGAGCTCGGTGTGATCTACGTGCTCACCCACGATTCGATCGGCCTCGGTGAGGACGGCCCGACACACCAGCCGATCGAGCAGCTCGCCAGCGCGCGGGCGGTGCCGGGGTTGTCCGTGTTCCGGCCAGCCGACGCCAACGAGGTGGCCGAGACCTACCGGGTGGTGATGGCCAGGCCCGACCGGCCGGCCGTGATCGTTCTTTCCCGGCAAAACCTGCCCACACTCGACCGAGCCACCGGGCTCGGAGCCGCCTCAGGCGCGGCCCGGGGGGGCTACGTGCTCCAGGAAGCGGAGGGGGGAAAGCCCGACTGCATCCTGATCGGCACCGGCAGCGAGGTGCAGACCTGCCTCGAGGCAGCCGCGACGCTCACGGCCGAAGGAATCAAGGCCCGCGTCGTGAGCCTTCCCTGCTGGGATCTCTTCGCCGAGCAAGACGCGGCCTACCGTGAGAGTGTGCTGCCGGCGTTGATCACCGCCCGGGTGGCCTGCGAGGCGGCCTGCGGCTTTGGCTGGGAGAGGTGGCTCGGGAGTCAGGGCATCTTCGTGGGGATGAACTCCTTCGGTGCCTCGGCTCCGGCCAACAAGCTCTACGAGCACTTCGGCATCACCGCCACCGGCGTGGCCGCCGCCGCCCGGCAGACGCTCAGCTGAACACGAGGCTCTCAAGAGGCTCTGCAGGGATCTTTTTGGGTCCCGTTGACTGGGCCGGTGGGTTGACCGTGTTATCTCGACGGCCTTGCACGCGAGCCGAAGGCAGGATCGCCGCTCTGTTCGGCGTGGAGTGAGCGGCATA
>JBBEEF010000083.1:18416-32932 GCA_040880915.1 Pirellulales bacterium | reverse complement strand
CCGCCATCCATGCCGCTCATCTGCCACAGATAGACGAAAACGCCCAAGCCTGGCTCTTGTCCAACTGGTGTGCCACGTCACAGTCCCCCAGCTCGCGCTGGGGGCTTTTATGGCGGGACAGTCCGTACCGAACAGGAGTGCGATCCTTGATCTGCACTCGCTTGCGAGGCCGGCGAGATAGCACGGGCAACCCCTCCCCCTGAACCCACATACAAGCCCCGGGCGCGAGCCCGGGGACTGCGGGAACAAAGGCCACCCCGCTCCCCACACCGCTACCCACCCCGCTGCTCACGATCGTCAGGAAGTAGCACCCGCTTCAGGTCGTGTGGCCGGAATGCACCGGCCGCAGGATTGGCCGCCCGCTCGTGCTGGCCGCGGGCACGTCCCGCTGGTCGTGCGTAGGAGGCGCAGGCTCCACCGCCGGCCCCGGCGGCGCGATTGTGGGCTCCGGCTCAACTGCCGGCGACTTGGGGGCGGGAATCGACTCAGCCCGCTCGACCTCGGAGCCGGCCTCCGCGGCGGGACGGTCGGCCCGCACCGCAGACGCATCTCCCTGTTTGGGGTCGGTGTGTGGGAGGTCCGAGCCCCCCCAGCCCTCAGCGGTCGGCCTGGCGGTTTCCGCGGGCCGGTCGCTGTAGGTCTTGAGCGGGGTGGCCGGCTCGCTCTGGCGGTCGAGGGCCGGAGCGGCCGGGATCACCGCGGGCCGGGACGCTCCTACGGCCGCGGCTGTCGCCGGCGGGGCGGGTAGCGGGTTGCCGCAGGCATCGAGCGGCACCCGCGTGACGACCGTCCGCGGCGAACGGACGGTGTAGGTATAGGGCGTCTGCTTCTCGACCACCCGGGGAACCTGCACGGTTCGCTCTTCGGTGACAACCTTCATCACCTGCACCTGGACCGGTTCGACCCGCTCCTCGGTCACGACCCTCATCACCTGGACCGGAACCTGGCGGACCTGCTCCTCCGACACCATCCGGCAGACCTGCACCGGCACCTTGTTTTCGACCCGCTCGACCACCTTCCGCACGGTCTGGACCGGAACCTGGCGGACAGCCGTCTCGGCAACCATTTTCATCGTCTGCACCGGTACCTGCTGGACCACCTGCTCGTCGACATACCGGACCGTTTGGACAGGCACCCTCTGCGTCACAACCCGGTTGACGAAGGTGGTCTGCGGCACCTGGACGGGTGTGTAAACCGGCTGGAACGAGCGGTTGACCTGGTTGACGACAGTCCCCGGAGTCATCGTCCAGGCGTATCCACCCCGCTGCCAGACGGCCAGGCCCGTGGCGGGATTGACAACCCACATGGCCGGCATGAAGCCAAGGGCCGTGGTGCCCGGCGTGACAACCGGGGTCACGGTGTCGACCGCCTGACTTCCGACCGAGTAGGTTGTCTGCATGGTCGTGACCGGCTCGGCGACAGTGTAGCTCTGCTCCTGCTCGCTTGTCTCGTACACCGGCCGCCGCACGGTCTGAACCTGTTGCTGCATCACCGTCTCGTAGACCGGCTTCATCACGGTGTACTGCTCTTCGCGGGTGCTCGTCTCGACGATGTCCCGGGTGACGTCATAGCTGCGGTCCTCGACCACCGTCTCGTAGACGGGCTTCATCACCGTGACCCGCTCCTCGCGATTCTGCGTCTCCCACACGGGCCGCTGAACCGTCGAGCGTCGCTCCTGTGTCTGGGTCTCCCAGACCGGCCTCTGCACAGAGTAGGTGCGGGTGTCGTAGACGGTTTCGTAGGTGACGCGGTTGGCGGTCACCTGCCGCTCGTCGTAGACGGTCTGGTAGTCGAGCCGATAGGTCTGGGTAACGACCGGCGGCGGGGCAGCGACCACTGGCGTGCCACAGCACTGGGCCCGCGCGGAGCCGGCTGCAGCGAGGCACAGGAGCGATGCGACCATCACCCGCGAGCCGGGGCGAAGTGGTCGAGACAGACAGGGCGATGGCATGAATGGTCTCCGTGAAAGAACCCTTCGAGGGTAATCCGGCATACGCGGCCCGCAAGCAGCTTGGTGAGGAAAAATCATCGTTTTTTCGCGGCCAGGAGGCCCCCGCTTCGTCACGAGCCGTGTAACCGGACCATCTTACGGTGGCGGGAAAGCCACCCCTGGAAGCTGGGCCGCCGGCGGGGTCTGGGAGGCTGCTGGGAGCCAAAACCCTCCGGTCGCCCGGATCACAGCACGCGGTCGAGGAGCCGTCGCGACCGGGGATCGAGGGCCGTAATCGCGGGGATGCGGTAGCGGATCCCGTCGGCATCGGTGATGCTCGCGCTGCCGTCAGGCTCGAGCGACACGTCGTCGGGATGGGCTACCGTGAAGCGATTGGGCCCGCGGTCGGTCACCACATTCCAGTCCGCGGGCCGCCCCTCTGACACCCGTTCGATCCGCTCGATGACCGGCACGAATTCTCGCCGGGCCAGTTCCTCCTCGAGCAGATGCCTCAGCGGCCCCGTGACCGCCCCAAGCGAGTCGATCCAGGCGAGGTCGGTGCCGTCTGCCGCCAGGATCGCCAGGCCCGCCTGCGGAGCGGAGAGAGGAAAGGCACGCCGCAGTTCGACGTCTTCGTGGGTTGAGCCGTTGGTGGACACGAAGGCGAGCGACCCGTCGGCCCGCCGCTCGAGCCGCCAGCCGTCCGCCGCGGCAGCAGCCGCGGGGCTGCTCGTGGTCGGCGGCAAGCCGGAAGGTCGCTCGGGCGTCATGCCGGCACCTCGTCGGCGGCCTTCTGCTGCGCGCGGTAGAGCCGGGCATAGCCGCCGTCGATGGCGAGCAGTTCGTCGTGGGTGCCCACTTCCACAATCCGGCCGGCGTCGAGCACGACCAGCCGGTCGGCACGCCTGAGCGTCGAGAGCCGGTGTGCGATCGCGATCGTGGTTCGGCCCGTGACGAGCCGGTCGATCGCCGCCTGGATCACGGCCTCCGTCTCGGGATCGACGCTCGAGGTCGCCTCGTCGAGGATCAGGATCCGGGGATCGACGAGCAGGGCCCGGGCGATCGAGATTCGCTGCCGCTCACCACCAGAGAGGGCGCTGCCTCGTTCTCCCACCTTCGAGTCGTAGGCGGCCGGCAGCCGGAGGATGAACTCGTGGGCCCCGGCGGCGCGGGCCGCAGCCACGACCTCGTCCCGCCCGACTGCGGGCCGGCCGTAGGCGATATTTTCCGCAACGGTCCCGAAAAACAAAAACGGTTCTTGGAGCACGACCCCGAGGTTCGCCCGGTAGTCGGCGAGGCTCAGCTCCTTGAGATCGGTGCCGTCGATGCGGATCACGCCCGACGAGGGATCTTGAAACCGGCAGACGAGATTCGCGAGCGTCGTCTTGCCCGAGCCGCTGGCCCCCACGAGGCCGATCATCTCGCCCGGCTCGACGACAAGGTCGATGCCGTGGAGCACCTCCCGGGACCCGTAGCGGAATCGCACGCCATCCAGCTCGATCCGGCCGCGGAGGCGACCAGGCACGATCGGCCGGGCGGCCTCGGCCACCGTCGGCACGCAGTCGAGGATCTCGAAGATCCGCTCGGCACTCGCTGCCGCCCGCTGCGTCGCCGGCACCATGCGCACCATCGACTCCAGCCGGCCGTAGAAGCGGCTGATGTAGGCCAGGAAGGCCGTGAGCGCTCCCACGGTGAGCGACTCGCTGAAGACGAGCCCGGCACCGGCCGTCCACACGACGAGCAGCCCCACCTCGTTGACGAGGCTCACGAGCGGCCCAAAGAACGACCAGATCACGTTGACGCGGTCGTTCGCCTCGAGCACCGTCCGGTTGGCGGCGTCGAAGCGGTCGCACTCCCGCGACTCCTGGGCGAAGGCCTTGACCACCCGCACGCCGGGGATCGCGTCGGCCAGCAGGCTCGTCATGTCGCCCCAGGCGGTGCCGGCCCGGGTGAAGCCCCGCCGCATCCGCTCCCGCACGCCATTCACGAGCCAGACCACGAACGGAAAGGGGACGAGCGTCACAACCGCCAACTGGGGGCTGATCCAGAAAAGCACCACCCCGGTGAGCAGTACGAGCAGCACATTCGAGGAGAAGTCGATGAGGTGCATCGAGAGGAAGTTGTTGATTCGCTCGGTGTCACTGCCAACGCGGGAGATGAGGTCGCCGGTGCGGCGGGCCGCGAAGAAATCAAGCGACAGCCCCTGCATGTGGGCGTAGGTGCGGCTGCGGAGGTCGGCCGTGATCCGCTCGCTCACCCAGGCGAGCGTCCACTGCTTGGCCCAGGCCAGAAGCCAGGAGACCACCGCCGCGCCGGCGAGGATCCCGAGATACCACCACACAAGCGCGAACCGGACGTCGCGGCCTGCCTGCCGCGGAATGAGCACGTCGTCCACCAGCGGCATCGTCACGTAAGGGGGCACAAGCGCCATCGCGGTGCTCGCCAGGGAGAGGATGCAGCCCAGGATGGCAACGCCGCCGTGGCCGCGAACGAATCCGAGCACCCGGACGAGCGGCTGCCAGGATCCGCGGTCGGTACTCTCCGGCTCGTCGTCGTCCCAGCGGATCCCGGCCGGCGGCGTCGATGCCGGGCGATCACCCTTCCGGCGACCGGCCCGGTGGCGGCCCTCCCAAGCCTCAGCCAAGGCCTGCACGCCCGCAGTCCGGGCCGCCGTGAACTGCCAGGTCGCGACAACCTGCCCATCCCGCACAAGATCCAGCCGGCCAAAGGAGGTCCGCATCCTGACCACAAGCAGGCTGCCCTCGTCGAGTTGCCAAGTGTCCGGCGGCCGGCCGGTGGAACCTGTTGCCGGATCGTCGGCAAGGAGTCTGCCGTCGGTGAGCACGAGGCGGCCGGTCGTAAACCGGCCGGTCGCGTCGAGGTCGAATCGGCAGGAAGCCAGCACGGTTTCGTCCGGCCGGACCGCTTCCCCCCAATCCGGCGGCAGCGGCGGGTCGGCCGGGCTTGCGGCTCGGCGGGGGCCGGACGGATGGGGCCTTGGGGTGCCGTTCTCGGCCATGGAGGACGCTTCTCGGACGGATCGGCGGTCGCCTGCCGCCGGCTCAGGGGAAACGATTTTGCCAGCTGCTTGCGAACAACTCGTCTCCCTTCTACCATTTTCACAAATCGATCCCATGGATCGCGATGTACAGGCGCTGTGAAATTCGTGGGGCCCACGCGGCGGGTGATTGTTTTTGGACCGAGCGGAATGTTTGAAAAAAGTACGCGGTGCGGCTCTGCCGGTTGGCGCGTCGTCGCCCGCGGTTGTCAATTTTTCAGCCCTGCTCCCAGCCCCGCATGTCGTCCTGCGGCCGTGGTGCCGTCAAATCAGCCGGCCCGAGATTCTTTAAGTGGTCGGCACACCGCGTGCTCTCTCTCGGAGTGCGATCTCTCTGCCTGCGGTCCGATCGGGATTCTGATTCGACCCCCCGCCTTCCGCTCCCACCCCCGCCCCTGCAGTTCCCGCCCCTGGCCATGAAACCTTCGAGGCCGATACGCCCCGTGCCGCTCCTGCTGCCCTTCCGCCGCCTTCGGGCGGTGTCCGTACCCGAGATCGGAGGTGCGGCATGACGACCGCCGCCACGATCGAACGCACCTTCGAGACCTTCGACCGCCTCCCAGCGCTCGTTGATCGGGGGCTCGGCTGCTATTCGCTCCGGATGCTCGACTGGCTTTCCGGAGACTTCCTCCAGCCGCACATCAACGTCATGGCCATGACGCGGTACGGCAAGGAGCCGGCTCGGGTGGAGCATTCGTTCGACTTCTTCTTCTCCTCGGAGAAGACGTCGCGGGTGCGGACCGACTCGAGCATGGACGAACTCGCTCCCTTCCTCGAGGAGAGCATCCGCAGCCTGCACGAGAATTTCCCCGAGTCATATGTGCTCTGTTATCAGTCGTCACGGGAGGTGGAGCGGCTGGCCCGCCGCTATCCCAGCATCCGGATCATGAACCCGGCGGCAGTGCTGATCGAGACCCTCAACCGCAAGACCTGGGTGCGCCGGCAGCTCACGCGGCTCGGCGTGCCCGTGATCCCCGGCTCGGAGGTGCGGCTGGCCCCGGGGCAATTCCCCGTCCTGGCCCGGCGGCACGGGCTGCCACTGGTCGTGAGCCTCGACCACTCGGCGGCCGGCTGCGGTGTGCACCTTGTTCACGACGAGGCCGATTTTGGGGCCCTCGCCGAGCAGCACCGCGGGGAGCCAGCCTCGGTGATGCGATACATCGACGGGAAGAGCCTCAGCATGGCCGCCGTCAGCACCGGTGAGGATGTGCTTCTCAGCGAGCCGTCGCTCCAGGTGATCGGCCAGCCGGGGCTCACGAACCTCAGCTTTGGATGGTGCGGCAACGACTTTTCCGGCTCCCACTTCGAGGAGCATGAGCTCGAGCAGATGCGGGCGATCCAGGCTCGTATCGGCGGCTGGCTTGGCGGCCTGTGCGTGGCAGGCACGTGCGGGTTTCGCGGCATCTTCGGTGTCGACTTCATTTCCGACGGCCGCAATGTTTTTGTCACGGAGATCAATCCCCGGTTCCTCGGCACGACTGCCCTGATGGCCGACCGCCAGCAGGAGCTTGGCCGGATCCCGGTGAGCTTCCTCCATATGGTGCCCTTCCTGCCGGACGTGCAGGTCGATGAGGAGTTCGTGGCGGACTACAACAATGCCGGGGCCGCCACGCTCGACGTCTCGCAACTCTGCATGCATAACGTGGCCGGTGAGGATGTGCTCGTCGAACGGTCGATCGAGCCGGGCCGCTACCGCTTTGACGACACGGGCCTGCATTTCCTGGGGGCAGCCGAGCGGCTCTCGCAGACCGAGGCCTACGACGAGATCGTCATCACTGGTGAGATCCCGATGGAGGGCACCCACCTGCTGCGGCAATCCGACGAGATCTGCAAGGTTTATTCCTACGAGCCGGTGCTCGCCGCCGACGGCCGCACGCTCGCGCCGCGGGCCCGGCGGCTCGTCGAGGCGATTCAGGGTTCCTTCACGTTGCGGCCGGTGCGGAGGTAGCGAATCATCGCCGGTTCGGCCGACGCACGAGTGGCGTTTCTGGCGGCCGCCGGCCCCGGCCTGCTGGAGCGGTTTTGTGCCGCCGCGGAGGCCCGCCGGGCCTACGACCGCCGCGATCCTGAACCCTGTGACATCTCGATCGTGCCCCGGGTTGTCACCCGCCGCACTGCCCGGGCGCTGGCCGACACCTGCCGGAGGATCGTCGCGGCCTCAATCGATCGCACCCTCGACATCCACGCGGGCCGGGAAGTGGCCGCCGGCTGGCCGCTGGCCTGGATCACCCCGCTGGTGCGGCGGCTTCCGCGGGAGCTTATCGGCAACGTTCGCCTCGACTTTCTGCCAGAGTCTGGCGGCCTGCGGCTTCTCGAGGGAGGCTGGGTCAACCTGAGCGGCGTCGACTACGCCCCCCAGGCCGCACTCGCGCTTGTCGATGTCGAGCCGAGCCTCCGAGACCAGTTCACGGTCGAGCGGCCGGCCGAGCGGATGCGGCAGCGGCTTGTGGAGCAGGGGGTCGGCCGGGTGGTGATCCTCGTCAAGGACGACCACACCGTGTACGCCGAGGGGGACTGGGAGCTGATCCGAGAGGTGCTTGCGCCGATCGAGAGCGTGGTCGTGGCCGAGAGCCGCTTCGATACGATCCGTCCGGGGCAGGGGCACGTGGTCGTGGACGGCCTGCCGTGCGACGGCGTCTACCTGCGGGCCCTCGACGGCCCGGCAGCGTTTACCGGCCGGCACGCCGAAGGCAACCGGCGCACACTCACTCACCTGCTCGAGTCGGGGGTCTGCTTTCACGACCATCCTCTGATGCTCGCGGCGGAAGACAAAGACCTCGCCTGGCTGCCGCGGCGAGATCCGGCACTCGCAGAGGTGGTTCCCGCGACCTGTTCGCCCGCTGAGATCGCTCCCGAGCAGGCCGCCGACTGGGTGCTCAAGCTCCGCGACCGCCACTCCGGCGAAGGCGTGTTTCTCGAGGCGGCACAGATGCTCCGGCACTGGCACGACCCGGCTGCTGTGCTCCAGCGGCGGATCGAGCCTGAGCCGTTTCCGGTTGTCACCGTCCATGGCCATCGGGCAGACGCCGTCACGGACCTGGCGGTGCATGTTTCCTACCGCTATGACGTAGCCGCCCGGCGGCTCGTGACCGCCGAGATCGCCGGCTATTTCAGCCGCTTCTCCCTCACCGGCGGGAAGGTGAATCTCTGCACGGGGGGCGGGATCGTGCCGGTGTTGTCTGAGCGGGAGGACGGCGATGCCGCGGCCGTTGCCTGACGCTGTCGCGGCCGCCTCGAGCCGCCTCGAGCCTGACGCCTTTCGCCGCGCACTCGTCGGCCGGTCGTTCTGCGAACCGCACGACCTCCGCGAGGTGTCGCTGGTGCCGCTGGTGATCACGCGGGAGGAGCAGGCCAGCCACGAGGCGGTCGCCCGGCAGATCTGCGCCGCGGCGCTGGCCGTGTTTGCCGAGCGGTGCGACCCGGCCCGCTTCCAGGGCGACGCCTTCCAGCAGCTCATCCAGTCGCTGCCCGCCCAGCAGCGGCTCGTTTCGGGAAACGCCCGGTTCGACTTCCTGACCTCGGCCGCCGGCCTCACGCTCGTGGAGCTCAACTTCGTGGGCGTTGGCACAACCGCCCGGCCGCACCAGGCGGCCGTCGCCCTGCTCGATTGCCTTCCTGAGCTGCGGGCCGCCTACCACGTGCCGCTGCCCACCGACGCTTTCCGCCGGCAGCTTGAGCGGCTCGGTGTCGGCACGCTCGCCCTGCTCACCAAAGATAACGACCGCGAGTATGGCACCCCCTGGCTCGACCGGCTTCTGATCCAGCGGCAGCTCGCCCCCGTCGAGGTGCTGATTGTGCCGCGGCGGGAGTGGGACGGCTTTGTGAGCGACGGCCGCGGGCTCACCTTCCGCGGGCGGCCGGTCGATGGGATCTATCCCCGGGAGCTCACCTGGCGGACGTCGATCGAGGAGGGTATCGACCGCTGCCGGTTCTTCCTGGCAAGCGGTGTCACCTGCCTCGATCCCTGGGGGCTGATCCTCGTCGAAGACAAGGACCTGCGGTTCCTCTCTGGGCATGATGCTGGTCTCGAACCGGTGCTCCCCCGCACCTGGAGCCTCGGCGAGGAACCCCCCGGGATGCCGCTCGGAGAGATTGTGCTCAAGCGGCGGCACGACCATGGGGGGGAGGGGGTGGTGGTGGGCCCGGCGGCCCTGCCCCTGACCGAGCAGGAAGACTGGCTCGTCCAGGAACGGGTGCGGATGGACCGGCTCGCGGTCCGCACGCTCGCGGGCTTCGAGGGAACGGTGTCGCACGACCTCGCCCTCCACGTCTGCTACGACTACGATCTTCTGCGGCGGGAGCTGGTGCACTGCGAAGTGAGCGGCTATCTCGCCCGGTTCGCCCGCTCGGGCGACGTCGTCAACATCTCGCAGGGAGGAGGCGTGATCCCCGTCCTCGTGGAAGGCCCCGCGGCATGAGCGAGTCTCCCCGCACCATCGGCTGCCTGGGCTACATCAGCCGGCCCGACTTCGCCCATGACTGCCCCTCGGATCGGATCCAGGTGGAGTCGATGCTCGCCGCCCGCGGCGACCGGATCGTGATGGCCCACTGGGACGACCTCGACGCGGCCACACTGGCGGCACGGGCCTGGGATGTCCGCCGCGGCGTGTGGGGGATCGAGGCCTTCGGCCGCTTTGACGCCCTCATGATCCTCGAGGCGCCGGTACCCGGATCGAAGAACGCCGACTTCACCCGTGCCGATGCCGCGATGCGGGAGATCCTCAGCCGCGGCATCCCGGCGGTGAATTCGGTCCGTACGTTCCTCGAGTATCCCGACAAGCGATATCTCGTCGACCGGCCCGATATGCCCTTCCCGCCGACGGCGGTTGTGACGAGCGAGACCGATATTGGGCCGCTCCTCAAGACCCTGCCCGACGAGGTGGTGCTCAAGCCGCTCGTCGGGTGTGGCGGCAAGGGGGTGGTGCGGCTGCCGCGAGACGAGCAGGCCGTGCGGGAGGCGATGCTCCCGGGCCGCGAGTATCTTCTGCAGCCGTTCGTGCCCGAGATCTTCGCCGGGGAGAAGTCGCTCTACTTCTTCGCCAAGCAGTACCGGTACGCGGCGATCAAGCGGCCGAAGCCCGGCGAGTTTCGGGCCAACGAGGAGCATGCCGACTCCGAGCGATACGAGCCGACCGCCGAGGAGATCGCCCTGGCCGAGGATGCGATCCACCGGTTCGCGAGCCCCTCGCTGATCGAGCGGGTGGACATGTGCGGCCGATTCGTGCTCGAGATGACGATCGAGTGCCCGGGGATGAAGTTCAAGAAGTTCGGCCTCGAGCGGGAAGCGGGCCTGTGGACCTATGAGGCGATCGACATGGCGATCGCGACCCGCGGGTAATCCGGCCGTATGAATCCGCCCGGCGACCGTACGCCTCTCGTTCGCTACGGGCAACCCCTCCCCCTGACCGATACAAGCCCTGGGCGCGAGCCCGGGGACTGCGGGTGGTTGGGCCACCCCGCCTGCCACCCCGCCTGCCACCCCGGATAGACGACACCGCTTGAGCCTGGCTGTGTGTCCGCTTGTAGCCAGTCGGTGCGTCACGTCACAGTCCCCCGGCTCGCGCCGGGGGCTTCTATGTAGCGCACGCCTTGCCCTCCAGGATTCTGATCCTCCCCCGCGGTCTCGCCCCCATACAAGCCCTGGGCGCGAGCCCGGGGACTGCGGGTGGTTAGGCCACCCCGCCTGCCATGCCGCCCATGCCGCCCCGCCTGCCACCCCGGATAGACGACACCGCTTGAGCCTGGCTGTGTGTCCGCTTGTAGCCAGTCGGTGCGTCACGTCACAGTCCCCCGGCTCGCGCCGGGGGCTTCTATGTAGCGCACGCCTTACCCTCCAGGATTGCGATCCTGCTCTGCGCTCGCCGGCATACAAGCCCTGGGCGCGAGCCCGGGGACTGCGGGTAGTTAGGCCACCCCGCTATCCACTACAGAACGCAACACGCACCCAGGAAAATCCCGATGGTCCGGTTTATTTGAGCCCCGGACGCCGGTCGAGGGCACCGCGGACGCCAAGCTGCTCGGGATGGCGGGCGATCTTGTCGGAGAAGACGCGGATGTCGTCGACAATCGGCCGCAGTTCCCGCGACAGGTTCTTGACGTTGGCCGCCGCGGCCGCGAGGTCCTGGTAAACCCGGGGATCTCGCACGAGCAATCCGAGCGTGCCATCCGACTCGTTGAGCGCCTTGGTGAAGAATGCCGCCTGCTGGAGCACCTCGTCGAGGCGGCCGATCGTGGTGTCGATTTGGGCCACCATCCCGGCCCCGCGCTCGCCGAGCGGCCGGGTGAGCCCCTCGAGGTTCCGCAGGTTCCTGTCGGCGGAGTCGACCGTGGTGCCCATGCCCTGGACCGTGGTCTGCAGGTCGCTGAGCACCTGCGGCAGGCCTTCGAGCGTTTCTTTGATATTTGCCCGGGCCTTCGGGTCCCCCATCACGTCGTTGATGTTGGCCATCGCCACGCTGAAGTCATCGAGGGCTTTTTCGGTCTTGCGGACGAGCTTTCCAAAGGTGTCGTCATCCCCCATCAGCATCCGGTCGAGGTCACTGGAGAGCTTCGTGACGGCGGAACTGGCCTCGGTGAGCGAGTCGAGCGCGGTGCCCAGCTTCGGTTCGAGCGTGGCGAACGCCTCGAAGGGGTCGCGGGAGACCGCCCCCAGGAGCACCTCCCCCTCGGCCACCCGCTGCCGGGGCGGCCGGATGGTTCCCGGCACGAGCTGGATTTCGGCATCCCCGAGGAGCGTGGCAGAGATCCGTGGCTGCTCGTCTTTGTAGACCGGGATGTAGGCGTCGATCTCGGCGACCACGTTCACGCCCCCGCGCTCGTCGAGTGTGACCCTGGAAACGCGGCCCACAAGGATGCCGTTTTTGCGGACGGGGGTGCCGTCGGCCACGCCCCGGGCATCAGAAAAGCTCATTTTCAGCGGATATTTCGCCTGCACGAGCGAGGGCAGGTCGCCGAAGAGCACGATCAGGATGCCGGCAATGATGGCCGTGGCAAGCACCACCACCCCGACACGAAACTGCATCACTCGCTCGTTCATGCCGTCTCCTCCCCAGCTGCCTCGTCCACACCGTCATCCGATTCGCCCGCCGCCTCCGAGCGGGCCTGCTCCTCCCGCAGTTCCATGAGCCGGGCTCCCGCACGGCCCTCGATAAACTGCTGGATCCGCGGATCGCCGGAGCGGTCGAGCTCCTCCGGCGTGCCGTCAAAGACGATCTGCGACTCACCCGGCCGCAGTCGAAACAGCGGGTAGAGCATGATCACGCGGTCGGCCACCTTGCGGGCGGTATTCATGTCGTGGGTCACGACCACGCTTGTCACGTTCGGCCGCCGCACCCGCAGGATGAGCTCGTTGATCACGTCGGTCATGATCGGGTCGAGGCCGGTGGTCGGCTCGTCGTAGAGCACGACCGTGGGGTCGAGGGCCAGGGCCCGGGCGAGGCCCGCCCGCTTCCGCATCCCGCCCGAGAGCTCAACCGGCTTCTTTGTGAGCACAGATCGCGGCAGCCCCACCTCGGCCACAAGCGACTCGGTGATCGCGCGGACCTCGGCGGCGGGGATCCGCGTATGCTCCCGCAGGGGAAAAGCGATGTTGTCGGCGATCGTGAGGCTGTCGAAGAGCGCGGCTCCCTGAAACACGAAGCCGTACCGAGTGCGGAGGGTGGCTAGCTGCCGGTCGCTCATCCGTGACAGTGACCGCCCCTCGAAGAGCACGTCGCCCCCGCTGGGCCGCACCAGGCCGATCATCGACTTGAGAAGCACCGTCTTTCCACAGCCGCTCTCACCGAGCACCACGAGGGTGTCGCCGGGGGCCAGATCGACCGAGATGTCACGGAGCACCTGCTGGGTGCCGAACCGCACGGAGAGCGACGCGACCCGCAACAGCGGCGGGGCGGCGGCGTCGGCCGGGGCGGTGGTGGCGGGAGCGGTGGCGTTCATGGCGCAAAGCGGCTAGAGCAGCCGGCGGGGGCCCTCGGGGCGGAAGAAGTCGTGGACGTTGTTGAGCCAGACGCCCAGGAACAGATCGAGCACCAGGATCAGGACGAACGAGTGGACGAAGGCATTCGTAGCCGCCCGTCCCACTCCCTCGGCCCCCTGGTCGCAGTGGAAGCCGTGGTGGCAGCTCACCAGCGCGATGGCTGCGCCGAAGAACAGACTCTTGAAGATTCCCATCAGGAAGTCGAACACGTCGACGTATTCCCGCGAGTTGGTCCAGTAGTGGTGGTAGTCGATGCCCAAGAGGACATGGGAGTAGAAGTAGCCGCCGAGCACCCCCATGAAGTCGGCCATCACCGTGAGCGACGGGATGAGGATCAGGCAGCCGAGGAAGCGGGGGACCACGAGGTAGTAAATGGGATTGGCCCCCATGCTCTCGAGCGCGTCGATCTGCTCGGTGACCCGCATCGTGCCGAGCTCGGCCGCCATCGCACTGCCGACCCGGCCGGCAAGCATCGTGGCGGCGAGCACGGGCCCGAGTTCCCGCACGAGGGAGAGGTTGATCACCGAGCCGAGCCGTGTCTCGAGGCCGAGTGCCTTAAACTGGGCGTAGCTCTGCACGGCGAGCACCATCCCGATGAATAGCCCCGTGAGGGCCACTACCGGCAGCGACATCACCCCGATCTGGTAGAAGCTCGGGATCAAAACGTCCCGCCGCTGCCGGCGGGCGAAGATCCAGCCCACGGTCCTGAGCGAGAACAGGGCCACGTCGCCGATCCCCGCCACCGTGGAGATCGCCGTCTCACCGAGGCCGGCAATCAGACCCGCAAGCCAGCCGGTGACGCCGGTCGGGGTTGGTGCGGCAGCGGGACGGGAGACGGATGCCATGGGTTGTGCCTGCGCGCAGGCCGCTGCGGGGAAGTGGACCAGCGTGCCTGACGGTTGTATCGGCCATGCCGGTCGGGCAGCATCAGACGATCGGGAGGACTTTGCGGGCTATCTGGCAGGCGGGGCAACCTGGGCGAGGCCGAGCAGATGCTCCGGGCCCGGGCCGCCTGGGAAGACCGCACGCTTCTTGGTTCAGTAGTTGATTTGAAACTGGAACCGGAGCAGGTCGCCGCGGAACTGGGCGTAGTTGTCGTCGATGATCCGGGCGTTCGCGCCGGTGTTTGTGCGGTTCACGAAGTCGTATTCCATCGTGAACTCCATCTGCGGCTGGATCTGCCACTCGAAGCCCATGTTGAACTCATTGAGGAAGGTGTCGGGCGAGTTCCGCTCCCAGAGGTAGCCGCCGCGGAACTGCTGCCAGCGGAAGAAGGGGAACCAGATGCCCCAGTCCTTCGTTTCCAGCTTGTAGTTGAACATCACATAGCCGCCGTTGAGGGGCCGGCTGCGGATCACCGGGACCGGCTGGTCGAGGCCGGTGAGCTGGGGACCGTCCCCGACGGCCCACTCAGCCGTGAAGCCGAACGGCTGCGGGTAGGAGACGAACGTGCCGCCGATTCGCTGGTCGAGCACGCCACCGGCCGGGTCGACGATCGGCACGACCGTGCCGCTGCTGGTGGTGATGGGGGCGAGGTAGGGGGAATAGGTGCC
>JBBEEF010000083.1:9799-18316 GCA_040880915.1 Pirellulales bacterium | reverse complement strand
GCACGACCGTGCCGCTGCTGGTGGTGATGGGGGCGAGGTAGGGGGAATAGGTGCCCGTGGAATCCGAAGACGCCGTAGTTGCCCGAGCCCTTGAGCCCCTCGTCGAGTACCTGTTTGTAGAGGTCCTGGGCCGGCTCGGGAGTCCAGTAGTAGAAGACGCCCATGCCTCGCTCGCTGTTGACCGCGCTGTTGGTGGGATCGGCTCGGTCGAGCGGGATACGGTTCGAGCTCGACTGAAGGTTCTCCCAGCCGAAGGGCACCTTGGAGAGTCCGACACGAATGCGGTTCACCTTGTTCTCGGTCAGGTAGACGTCGCCGTAGCAGTCGCGGAGTTGCGTGAAGTTGATGACGTCGTCCCGGGCTCCGGGCACGCCCGAGGCGAAGTCGGGCTGGATATAGAAGTAGAGCCGGTCGCTCAGGTCGCCCGAGAAGATGATCCGGCAGCGGCGGATGAAGAACTCGTTGAAGGGCCCGACCGACTTGTCCCCCGGGTGGTACGGGGGCGCCTGGCTCTCGTCGTTCCAGAGCACGTCGTTCAAGCGAAACTGGGTGTAGCCGCGGATATTGATCCGCTCGTACCACTCCTTCTCCCTCGGCTTTGTGGCTCCGTAGGTCTGCTCGTCGACCGTTTGAATCGCCGGATCACGGATCGAGTCCCACCAGTTGCCGCTCGGCCCGCGACCGGATCCCGCGGAACTGCCGGCCGGCCGCGCGTCCATCTCGTCGACCGTTTCGATCGCTGGGTCCTGGAACGTCTGCGCCAGGCGGATGCCGGGGTCGAAGGGGACCAGGGGCACGAGCAGGTTCTCGGGGCGGTCGTCCGCGACGACCGCGGCAGCCGGATCGGACGGTTCCGCCAGCGGGTCATCGAACAGGTGGAAAACGTCCCCCCGGCCCACAGCCGCTGCGAGGGTGATGGCAAGCCACCACCCGCCCAGTCGACAGGTGGCAGGATATGAGGACGGAACCGCCGTGATTGGCAGGAGTGGGCGCACGCAACGTCGTTCCGGCTTTCACCGCAGGGCTCAAGCCGGCGGTACAACCGGCACTTTCGGCAGAGTCATTCAAACCGCATGAGTATTCCGTGTTGGTTTTGTGAGGACATGGCATTCCCGGAGGTCTGGGAAGGTGGCACAAGTCGGGGGGCGGGCGTGACAATGGTGTTCCGCAGTCCCATGCGTCTGCCCGAGTACCCACCCGAAGCAACTGCCGGCCCGCGTCGCAACCTGCGGCCGCAGACTTTTTTCAGAGTCTGCTAGGCGACGCGACGCGGTCCAGCCAACTGGGTCGATTCGGCATCGACCACCGCAGCCGAACTGGCGGTCGTCGGCCAGCCCTCCGGCACGCTCCGCACGTGGAGATCCTGCTGGGGAAAGGCGATCTCGACGCCATGAGTCCGGAAGGTGTCGTCGATCGCCAAATGCAGATCGTGCCGCAGCATCCGGGCATTCACGACCCCCGCGGCGAACACCCGCAGCTCGAAGTCGAGGCTGCTCGAACCGAACTGGGAGAAGACGGCAATCGGTGGTGGATCTGCAAGCGTCAAGGGGTGGGCAGCCGCGGCCTCCTCGAGGAGCCGCACCACGAGCCGCGTGTCGGAACCGTAGGCGATGCCCACCTTGATCACGACCCGGAGATTGGGGTTCGTGAGGGTCCAGTTGACGAGCTTGCCGGTGACAAAGTCTCGATTGGGCACGATCAGCTCCTTGTGGTCCCAATCACAGATCGTCGTGGCCCGGATCTGGATCCGCGTCACGATGCCGCTGATGTCGCCGATCGTGACCACGTCTCCCACGCGGATCGGCCGTTCGAACAGGAGAATGATGCCAGAGACGAAGTTTGCGAAGATCTCCTGGAGGCCGAAGCCAAGGCCCACGGTCATCGCGGCCACGAGCCACTGCACGCTCTGCCAGCCGATGCCGAGCTGTCGGAAGCAGAGCACCGTCCCGACGACCGCCACGGCGTACTGCGTGACCGCGGTGGCGGCGTACCGGGCGCCGGCGTCGAGGGGCAGCCTCTGGAACACCGCCAGGTCGAGCAGCCCAGGCAGGTTGCGGCAGGCGAGGACCGTGACGATTCCCGAGAGCCCGGCAAACAAGAGCTCGATAAGCGTGATCCGCATGGGGTCGCCCGCCTCGCCAACGGCGGTCAGCCCGCTGTTCCAGAGCGTGAACCGGCCGAGGTAGCCCACCGCGGGCACGATGTCCTGCCAGATGACGGCCAGGCAGGCCAGGCCCCCCGCCATCACCGCCAGCCGCACCAGCCGTTGTGACTGGTCGTTGATATCGGCCAGCCGCAGTTCGAGGGACCGCCCGTCGGTGGCCGGGAGTTCCGCCGCCGGTTCGCTGTCGCCGGCCTGTCGGGCCTGGAGGTCGGCCCGTCGCTCGCGGGCCCGTTTGACTGCCAGCTTGCGGTAGACAAGCAGGAGCCAGCGGAGTGCCAGTGACCGCACGAAGATTCCCAGACCGAGCACGCCCCAGGTGACGGCCATCCGGGTGGCCAGGCGGGTGGCCGTATAGTGGTAGCCTGCCAGCGAGAGTGCGGCGAGCGCCAGCGGCAAGGCCACAAACAAGCCTATCCAGAGGCGGTCGGCGATCTGGAGCCAGCCGCCCGCGTGGTGTCGGGCGAGCATGCCTCGTACCGGACCGGACGGGCGAAACAGCCGCCAGCTGATTGCCGCCAGGGCGAGTGATTCGGTCACGAGCGCGAGCCGGCCGATGGTGCCGCTCAAAAGCTCGTCACCGCTGAACTCGGTAAACAGGCAGACGATGCTGGCCGGCAGGCAGATCCAGCAGACGAGGGTCAGGGATCGCCGGATCGCGGCGGTGCTCGCCTGTTCCCAGCTGAAGTGGGCTACACCGAGCCCCTTGGGCAGGCAGGCGACGGCAGCGAAGCAGAGGGCGGCAAGCGCCGCCGAGCCAACGATGAGGGCCTTCCCGAGGGCGTGTGTCGAGTCGCCGGTGGCACCGACCGCCGCCAGCCGCCAGCCGCAGAACGCGAGCAAGGCGGGGCCGGGTGCCGCGAGTCCGGCCGAGACAGCGATCGCTTCGAGCGTGGGGCGAAAGCCGGTGACGCTCGACCGCTGGGCGTCGTGGGCCAGTTCTGCGAGCCGCGCGACGAGCCGCCGGCGGACGGCCAGAAGCCAGAGCGGCGGGATCAAGAGCAGCTCGACGAGTGGGTGATCATGGATGTCGGTGAGGATCACCTGCCAGGCCTGCGACCACGGTGCCCGATCGGTGAGATCGCCCGCAGCGTTCGCAACGAGCGGCAGCATGGCCGGCGTGAGGGGCGTCGTGCTCCGCACCCAGAGCACGTGTTCGGCGATGAAGGCCCGCTGCTCATCGACGACGTGGATCATCCCCCCCGCGGCTGATTCGAGCGCGGCAAGCCGCCCGAGTTGACCACGGGCGCTCGTGATCAGGTCGGCGTAGAGTGCCAACCGGTCACGGAACACGCCGTCGAGTTCCTCGCGAACATCGAGCTGCTCCGCGAAGCCCAGCTCGTCGCGGACGGCGTCGAGGTGTGCCGCCACAGCCTCATCCGCATGCTGGAGACGGCGGCGATCAGTTTCCCACTCGAGCAGCTTGAAGTTGATTTCAGCCTGCTCGTCTGCCCGCGTGGCCAACCGCTGACGGTAGGCCGAGGTGTCGGGCAGTTCCGCCCGCTGGCCTCGCAACATCATGCCGATCGCCGGTGAAAACCGGGCCTCCTCGGCCCGCTTCCGGGTCTCGGCATACTGCTGGGCGAGCTGGTCTCGCAGCGCCTCGACCCGCGTGAGCTCGGCGCGGGCGGTCTCGGTCGCCTCCACGAGCTGGGCATGCTGCTCGGCGAGCGACGTGTTGACTCCCGCGGCCTCCCGCACGGCCGGATGGGCCTCGATCGCCGCCCGGCGGGCCGCCACCGCCCGGGCCTCGGCTTCCTGCTGATCGCGGTCGGCGACCTCCCGGACGAGCGAGGCCAGCCGGCGTCCGGACTCGGTCACGGCTCGCTCGGCCCGCTCCCGTTCAAGGGCCAGGACGCGGGCCGTCTCGGCATAGGTGCGGGTCTCCTGCTCGAGCGCGTCGAGTTCGGCGGTGCGATGCTGCCGGGCACACTCCAGCCACAGCCGTCGGGCGGCGACGAGCTCGGGGGGTTCGCCCGCCAGCGACGGCGCAGCGAGCGACTCCGCGATTGTTTCGAGCCGGGAGCGGGCCTGGGTCGCGAGTTCCGGCAGGTCGCGGCCGCGGACGGTCCGCCGCTCGATTTCGGCGGTCAGAGCCGAAACCTTTCGGCGGGCCTCGGCGGCGGCCGCCTCGGTCTCGCGGTGCGCGGCCCGCAGTGGCTCAGTCTCGGCCGGGATCGGCTGCTGCTCGGGCGGCGTCGTGGCGAGTTTCTCGAGCCGGACAAGCTCCTGCGGAGCCCGGTCCGCTTCGGCCTTGAGGGTCGCGATCTGGGTGGCCAGCTGGGCTGTGGACTCCAGTCGCTCAATCGCCTTGGCGAACTGGTCAGCGGCCTGCGTGCGAGCCTCGGCTGTGAGCCCCGCGGCCTCATTGAGTTCGGCCTGCAACCGTTCGATATCCCGAGCCGTGATGCCGGCTCGGGCCGGCTCGGGCAGAAGCGGGGCGGTCGCCGTCGCCGCTGCCGCTGCCGCCGCAGGGGCAGGCATGACGGCCTCGGCAAGCGGTACATCGTCTGCGGTGCGGGCGACGAGTGGGCAGAACGTGACCGCTAGCCACGCTGCCACGTGGAGAACACCGCATGGCCAGGCTGCCGAACCGATCCGCATCGCCTTGTCCTCGTGGGGGAACGCGGCGGGAAGGTAGCGGCTCGGAAACCGCGGGCCAACCCCGGCTGGCCGCGGGTGCGGGACATGGGGCTGGCCATGGGGGGAGGCAGCCGAGACAGCCGCACACTTGAACGAGTGGGCCCAGGCTCCCTCGCCGCTGGTTCGCTCCGGGCGGGGCTTGGCGTGACCCGCGTTAGGAGGCCGCCGATCCCTCGGCAGGGCCTGCAGCGACGGGCTCGGCCGTGGTCAGGCCGATGAAGGTGAGTTGCTTCTTGCCCGCCACTTCAATGCAGTCGACCCGGATCGTGTCCTTGCCCACAAACTCCCCCTTGAGCAGTTCCTCGCTGACGGGATCCTCGATGTAGTTCTCGAGTGCCCGCCGCAGCGGCCGGGCGCCGAAGTCGGTGTCGGAGCCCTTCTTGATAAGAAACGCCTTGGCATCGTCGGTGAGTTCGAGCGCCAGCCCCCGCCCACCGAGCCGCTCGCGGACCTTCTCCAACTCGATGTCGATCACCTCCTTGAGATCCTCGACGGTGAGGTGGTGGAACACGATCACGTCATCGAGCCGGTTGAGAAATTCCGGTCGGAAGACCTTCTCGATCCGCTCGTTGACGCGGCCCTTCATGCTGTCGTACGAAGCGTCGCCGTCGGGCTTCTGAAACCCGAAGGAAGCCTCGTTCTTGATCGCCTCTGCCCCGGCGTTGGTCGTCATGATGACGATCGTGTTGCGAAAGTCGACGTTCCGGCCGAATGAGTCGGTCAGCCGGCCCTCCTCCATCACCTGGAGCAACATGTTGAAGACGTCGGGGTGGGCCTTTTCGATCTCGTCGAGCAACACCACGGCGTAGGGACGCCGCCGGATCTTTTCGGTCAATTGCCCCCCCTCCTCGAAGCCGACGTAGCCCGGTGGGGCGCCGATCAGGCGGCTGACGTTGTGCTTCTCCATGTATTCGCTCATGTCGATCTGAATGATCGCGTCGGCGTTGCCGAACATGAACTGGGCGAGCGCCTTGGCGAGGAGCGTCTTGCCCACGCCCGTCGGCCCGGCGAACACAAACGACCCGATCGGCCGCTTCGGGTCCTTGAGCCCGGAGCGGCTGCGGCGAACCGCCTTCGAGATGCTCTTGATGGCGGCGTCCTGACCGATGACCCGCTTGTGGAGTTCGCCCTCCATCCCCATCAGCCGCTGCTGATCCTCGGTGCTCATTCGGGTCAGCGGGATGCCGGTCATCTTGGAGACAACCTCCGCGATCACCTCCTCGTCGACCACGCCGTCGGCCTCGCGGCTCTTTTCCCGCCACTCGCGGGTCATCTGCTGCTTCTTCTTCTTGAGCTTGTCGGCCTGGTCGCGGAGCCCGGCTGCCTTCTCGAAATCCTGGTTGGCAACCGCCTCTTCCTTCTCCTTGTTGAGCCGCTCGACCTCGTCGTCGATCTCCTTGAGGTCCGGCGGCTTTGTCATCGCCTTGAGGCGGACCCGCGCCCCGGCCTCATCGATCACGTCGATCGCCTTGTCGGGCAGACAGCGGCCGGTGATGTAGCGGCTCGAGAGGTCGACCGCCGACTCGAGCGCGGCGTCGGAAATGGTGACCCGGTGGTGACTCTCATAGCGATCGCGGAGGCCCTTCAGGATCTCGACTGCCTCCTCCTTGGTGGCCGGCTCGATCATGATGATCTGGAACCGGCGGTCGAGGGCGGAATCCTTCTCGATGTACTTGCGATACTCATCGAGCGTGGTGGCCCCAATGCACTGGATCTCACCGCGGGCGAGCGCCGGCTTGAGAACATTCGAGGCGTCGATCGCCCCTTCCGCGCCGCCCGCTCCCACGAGCGTGTGGAGTTCGTCGATGAACAGGATGGTGTTCTTGGCCCGGCGGACCTCGTTCATCACCGCCTTGATCCGCTCTTCAAACTGACCGCGGTACTTCGTGCCGGCGACCATCATTGCGAGGTCGAGCACCACGATCCGCCGGTCGGCGAGCAATTCGGGCACGTTGCCGTCGATGACACGCTGGGCGAAGCCTTCGACGATCGCGGTCTTACCCACTCCTGCCTCGCCGAGGAGGACGGGGTTGTTTTTCGTGCGCCGGCAGAGGATCTGGATCGCCCGCTCGATCTCGTTCTCACGGCCGATCACCGGATCGAGCTTGCCTTGGCGGGCGAGTTCCGTGAGGTCGCGACCGAAGCTGTCGAGTGCGGGTGTCTTGCTCTTTCCGCTCTTGGGACTGCCCTCGCCTCCGCCACCCCCCGCGCCGGCTGGCTGGCGGCCCCCCATTCCCGCGCGTTCGCCCCCTTCTTCCATCCCGTGGCCGAGAAGGTTCAAGACCTCTTCGCGGACGTCTTCGAGCTTGAGGCCGAGATTCATGAGCACCTGCGCTGCCACGCCTTCCTGCTCCCGCAACAGCCCCAGGAGGATGTGCTCGGTGCCCACGTAGTTGTGGTTGAGGTTGCGGGCCTCCTCCATCGAGTACTCGATCACCTTTTTGGCGCGAGGTGTCTGGGGAAGCTTGCCCATCGTGACCATGTCAGGGCCGCTCTGAACGAGTTTTTCGACCTCCATCCGGATCTTGCGGAGGTCGATGTCGAGGTTCTTGAGAACGTTCGCGGCGACGCCGCTGCCCTCTTTAATGAGTCCGAGGAGAACATGCTCGGTGCCGATGTACTCGTGGTTGAATCGCTGGGCCTCCTGGTTGGCCAGCTGCATCACCTTCCGGGCCCGGTCCGTGAATCGCTCGTACATGTCGTGTTGGTCCTTCCTGCTGAGTCGGCCGCCTGACTGTCGCCTGTCGGGGCATTGCGCCGGGTGCCGAAACGGCAGCCCGGCCCCCGGTCTCTTCAATAGTGCAAACCGTACGCCAAACCTATGCGGGCATTCTAGCACTCCCGGGAAAATGGCCTCTCCGGCCGTTTTCCATGTGTGGCCGATCGAGGAAAAGAACCTGGGGGCCGGCCTCAGGCGGCGGCCCTGCCCGGGGCCCGGCCGTCGTCCGCCAAGGTTTCGGCAGCCAAAGGCAGCGTGACCGGTTCGTCGGCCGTCGGTTCACCCCGCCGCTGAGCCGCGATCCGCTTGCGTTCCGCGGCGATCGCCGCCTGCCAGCGGACGCCGGCGTCGCTGGCGGACAGTTTCGTAAGGGCGTCGCTGGCCTCGGCGAGCCGGCCTGCTCGCCGCAGAAGTGTGGCCAGGAGAAGTTGGGCCTCGCCGTCGGTAGGGGCGAGGGTGAGGAGTTCCCGCAGCCGCGTCTCGGCCGCGACCCAGTCGCGGGCGAGATAGGCGCTTCGCGCTCTTACGAACAAAGGGTCGACCTGGGCCGGTGCGGGGCGGGCGAGCTGCGGCGGGAAGGCGGCCGCAGCCGAGATCGTGCTCACCAGCCAGACCACTGCCACCGCCGTCCAGGCCGCCACGGTGAAGGGCAGTTCCACGAGATCGGGCCAGACAAAGGTCGTGACCACGGCCACGTCGAGCGAGACGGCAAAGGCCAGCGCGATCACGAGGCCGGCACGGCTACCCCGCAGCCACGCCCATGGCAGGCCGGGCCAGACGAGCGTGGCGTAGCGGAGGGAAGTCATGGGCGCCTCGGCGGCAGGCGGCAAGAGCCCGACCGGGCCGGAGAGGGTAGGGAACCAGCGCCCGCCAGCCAAGGGATGTTGGGCCCGCGGATCACCGCAGTCTGGGCTGAGTCTATGGGCTTCCGGTCGCCAGGCGGAGCCCGTCTCCCGGGCCGCTGCCCGTGCCAGCCACGCTCTACTGCGCCTGC
>JBBEEF010000083.1:0-9699 GCA_040880915.1 Pirellulales bacterium | reverse complement strand
ATGGCGTCGCCCACCTCGTCTTCCGACCGGCCGGTGCCCCGCGACCGCCTCGCCGGGATCTCGCTCTGCGTGCTCGTCGAGGGAGGGGCGAGCGCGGCCGCGTTTGAGCGGCTGGTGACGAGCCTCTTCACGGCCGGCGTGGAGATGCTCCAGATCCGCGACAAGCTGCTGCCCGATGCCGTGCTGCTCGACCGCGTCCGAATGGCCCTCACCGCCGCGCGGCGGCACGATCCCGGCGCTCCGCCGCTGGTGACGGTGAACGACCGGGTGGGCCTGGCAGCCGCGAGCGGAGCCGACGGCGTCCACGTCGGGGCAGGCGACGTGCCCGTGCCCGAAGCCCGGCGGCTGCTCGGAGCCGATTTGCTCGTGGGCCGCACAGCCCACGCCTGCGACGAGGCCCGGCTGGCAGTCGCCGCTGGTGCCGACTATCTCGGGCTTGGGCCGTGCTTTGGATCCGTGACGAAATCGTTTGCCGCCCAGGCCCCGCGAGAATTTCTTGTCGCCGCGGCCCGGCTGCCACTGCCGGTGTTCGCGATCGGCGGAGTCACACCCGAGCGGATCGAGGAGCTCCGGGGCCTCGGCCTGACGCGGGTCGCAGTGGCCGCGGCCATCACCGCCGCCCCCGACCCTGCCGTGGCCGCTGCCCGCTTCCTCGCCCTGCTCGGCAACCCGCGGACCACCATGGCCGGGGATGGCTTTTCCACCGACCGCTAGCCTTCGAGGGCGGCCCGGAGCGTAGCCCAGTCGAGCGGCAGCCAGGGGACTGCGTCGGCGAACGAGTCAGGGATCGCATCCGGCGGCGTGCCGCCTGGCGACTCGACTGCCGCGTCGGACCGCTCGATCGCCCCATCGACTGCCGCGGAGAGCCGCTCGAGCCAGTCCGGCACCTCGACCCCCGAGCCGCTGGCCAGGCCCAGAAACGACCGCGCCTTGGCTTCGAGCGCCGCGGCGGCTCCCTCAGGCGCGCCCGCGACGAGTTCGGCCACGGCGGCCGGCACGAGCGCCTCGAGCTCGTCCTGCTCGAGTGCCGCGGTGAACGGCCGCCGCACACGGTCGCTGATGCTCGCCAGCCGCACCCCCCACTGCTTCTCGATCGCCGACAGTCGCTCGACGAGGCTGGCCGCAGTGTCCCGCGTCTCGTCCCGCATCCGCCCTCGCCAGGCCGCGGCCGCCGCCACGGCTCCCCGGCGGGCGAGCACCCGGTGGGCCATGCTGACCGGCCGTAGCGTCCAGGCGATGCGGTCATATTCGGCCTTCAGTCGCAGGTGGTCGAGCAGGATGTGGAGGTGCTCGCCGCGGTCCGACTGCGTGGTCGTCGAGTTCCAATCGCGGTATTCGGAGTGGTTTTCAGCCACACTCTCGAGCACGAACCGCAACCGGGCCGCCGCCTGCCGCAGGGGAAGCACGCCCGCGGCGAGGTCGGTTGCAAGCCGCTCCGGCCAGCGGTCGCGACCGGTGCCGTCATCGGGTTCCGCTTCCAGGCGGGCGACGAGCCGCTCGAGATATGTTTTCACGCCCCCGCGGAGGATGCCACGCAGCGACATGGGCGACAGGAGGTGCTGCGTGAAGAGGCCCGTTCCATACTGCTCGATAAACTCCCGGGTGGCCGCGAACACCTTGTCGTCGCGGACTCGCTCGAGGACCGACAGCCGCAGCTGCCGGGCGTGCGTCAGCCAGGTCTCGAGCAGCCGGGGCACCAGCTGCGAGAGGCCGTCGAGAATCCGTTCCGTCGCCTCGTTCGTCGCCTCGTTCGTCGCCTCAGCATGGCAGTCGGTGGCGGGAGGCGAGGCGCTCTCCACGATCCGCTCGACGAGCGCCATGGTCGCCGCCTCGAATACGCGGTCAAACTCGCTGACACTTGCGGCTCCGGCCGGCCGCCGGTTTTCCAGCGACTTGGCCAAGCGGACGACCCCGATCGTTTCCTCGACGAGCCCCAGCCGCGGCAGCACGGTCGCCAGTCGTTCGAGGAGCCGCTCACGACAGCGGGCACGGACGATCCGGTCGGCCCGACCGCCGCGGGAGAGGGGAACGTAGAGAACGGGCTTGCCCGAGAGTCGCTCGAGCACCGCCGGCAGCCACTTCCGCACGTCTGCCGTGTCGCCCTTGGTCGCCGCTGCTAGCAGGCGGCCGATCGTTGCCCGCGGCGACGAGAGCTCCCGCGGCGGTTCTCGCCGGGCCGCGTGGAGCCAGGCCGAGAGCACCCAGCGGGTCTCCGCGGCCTGCACTGCCGCGTCGATGAGCCGCTCGGCCGCCGCATCCCGCTGCCAGCGGAGCTTGTCGAACTCCGTCGGCACCATGCCCGGCGGTGGCTCCGGGTCGCGGGAGGCGACGACCAGCGCCCCGCGGACGAGCGTGCGACCAAGCCGGCGGATCGAGTGCCGCCAGCCCACGACCGCGTCGATCGTCTCGCGGTCGGGAGGCAGGCCGGCCGCGGCGTCCGTCCGGCACCACGCTGTGATAGTCGTGCGATAGAGCCGCAGCATGCCGGCCAGGAACTCGGCGGCCTCCTCGATCGCCGCCATGCCCGAAGAGGAGCCCAGACCCGGCTGATCGACGTCGAGCATGCCGCCATCGACGCCATCGTCGGTGGAGTCCTGCCAGACCATCGACTCGTAGGCGGCGGCCACCCGCTCTTCGGCATCGACCGGCTCGTCGTCGTCGTCAGCCCGGGGCACGTCTGGTCCGGCTCCAGGCTCACGGCCGACCGAGGCCGCTTCGAGAAGATCCACGACACCGCTGGTGTTGGCTTCGACGAGTTCCAGGAAGCGACGCACGCGAGAACGGCCGGCCGGCGAAGCGTCGGCGGTCGCAAGCGCCAGCCAATGCCCCGCGGCGGCAAGCCAGACCGGTCCGGTTCGCTCCACGGCCGGTCCTTCAAGGAGCGAGGCCCAGTGAACGAGCAGGCCTGCGGCCCCGTCGAGATCCCCCTCCTCGAGCAGGGTCTCTGCTGCCTGAGCGTGGCTCCGCGGCGAACTGAAGACGGCCACTGCCTGCCGCCAGAAGCCGGGCGGCGGCGAGGCCGGAGCCAGCGCCCGCCGCCGGGAGAGCGCTTCGAGCACCTCGCCGGCGGAGTCGATGCACTCCTTGCCGGAGAGGTGAGGCACTCCCGAGACGGTGGTTGTGGCATGCCGGTCCCACCAGTCGGCGAGCCGCTCGAGTGCCGAGCGGGCTGCCGCGGCCAGGGGAGCGTCGCCATCGAGGCCCGCCTTTCGCCAGACAGCCGCGTAGCCATCGAGGATCGTGCTGGTCATGGCCACCAGGTCGTCGACCCGCGGATCGGGCAGGCTCTCGCCGCTCGGCTCGTGCAGCGGGAACTGACCGGCAAGGCCGAGGATGTTCCAGGGATCGACCGCCGCCCCGCACCCGACCGCGCGAAACAAGAGTTCGGACGCCAGGTCGAGTTCGCGGATCGCTCCGGCGGCATCTCCGCGCCGCCAGAGAAACTGGCGGGCCGCCACCACCCGGCCGGTGATCCGGGCGAAGAGCCGTGCCGAAGCGGCGGGCACCTCCGCTGCGAGAGCCTCGGCCGACGGGTTTCTGCCCAGCCGCGCCATCATGGCCGAGAGGGCGACATGTTCGACCTGGCGGGCCCGCAGGCCGGCGAGCGTGGCGTTGATGTGCCGGCGAACTCCCCCGAAGGGTTGCCGCAGCAACGCGGCCTCCTCCTCGAGCCGGTCGCGGTGGCCGGCGGGCAAGCTGGTGAGCAGCCAGCGATAGAACTCGTCGCGGTAGCTCGCGATCCGGGGCAGAAGATCGCCGAGCGCCATGGCCGCCTGGGCCGCCCCTGGCCCATGGCCGGAGAGCCCCGAGGCCATCAGCATCACGCCGGCGAGCACGGCTGCCGATTCCCGGCGGAGTTCGGCCTCCGGGTGCCCGCCGACCGTGCCGCCTGCCGTGGGCCAGGACAGGATGCCATCGAGCGTGGCCTGTTGCACGACCATCCGCCGGTACCGCCCCTCGTCATCGATGCGGGCCGGATCCCACAGCCCGAAGAGATAGTTGGGCCGGCTGGCCGCCGGATGCATGAAGTCGAAGGCCCGCGGATCGACCGCGAGTTCCTCGAGCACGTCAAGCTCGAAGTCGGCCTGCCGGAGCAGCTGGGGCGGTGCCGCTGTGAGGATGTCGAGGGCCCCGGTGACGAGGTCGCTATATCGGCCATGGGCCGGGCCGACGCCGGCCACGTAGAGCGGAACCGGCCGCACCCGCTCGTGCGGATAGGGAGCCGACAGCCGCCCGTTTTCAAGGACCGCCACCGGTCGCCAGCCGACGTAGTCGTTGAGGCGATCGATCGAGCGGGCGACGAGTTGGCTGGTATCGTCGGCCGAGGGATCCACGGCGGCTGCTTCCGCGAGCAGGGCGGCGGCCGCCGCCATGACAAAAAAGGGCCGTTCGATTGCCCCGGGAGGCTGGTGCTCGAGCAGGTCGGCGTGATACTGCCGGTAGGCGGGGAGCAGCTCGTCGAACAGCACCGCCAGCATTCGCCGCGCCTGGTGGGCGTCGCGAAAAGCGGCCTGCGTTGCCTCGAGTTTGGCCAGGCGGTCGCCCAGCATCGCGGCCACGAGCACGGCCGCATCAGGCCGCTCGCAAACAACGCCCGCTGCGGCCGGCTCGATCTCGGCGTAGAGATCGTTCATGGCCCGCCAGGCCGCCGGATCAAAAGCGCCAGACGAGAAGTTCAAATACCCCACGATCACGGAGGCGGGGTCGGGTCGCTGGGGCGTCGGGTCGTTCCTGTGCATCCTTCCGCGTTCTCGAGCGAAATAGCCAACCAACCGGCGGCAGAATCTGGGGGGGGCATTCCACCGCCGGGGAAACGGTGGAAAGGCGTCAGTGTTCAAAAGCGGTCAAGCACGTGAGCCTAGCATTTCGGGGTCTATCCTGGATTTGCCGGGGTTTGGAGGGGTTGGCAAGTCCACGTGACCCCCGGAAAATTCGGACCAGCCAGCAGTTTTTGCCCGTTGAAAAAAAGTGAACTAGTCTTGCCGGGTCGAACCGTGGCGAGCACGAGCATTCCCGGGATGCTGCCCGAGATAGGAACTTTTTTCATGCTATCGAGTCACGTCGTCTGGGGCCGTGCCCATCTGGCCGCGGGAATGATCGCTGCCTTGACAGTCCTCTGGGCCGTCGCGGCGGCAGCCCAGTCGTGTGTCTGCGGCGGAATCGCCGACGACACCATCGCCGCCCAAGTGGGCCTCGACCGGGAGTGGATCGTGCAGGTTCCCTTCGACTCGGCCGCCTGGCGGCTTGCGCATGTGGTTGTGGGCGAGGAATTGGTCGTGGCCCAAGGGGGCGACGGCACGGTCGCCGCCATCCGCACCGACACCCGTCCCGGCGGCGCTCGGCGCGGCGCCGTTGCCTGGTCACAGCGAGTGGGCGGCAGCGGGCTACTCGAGGCGGCTGGCATCGGCCAGCGGGTTGTTACCGTGGCCCGTGGTCGGGATGTCACGGCGATCGACACCATGACCGGGCGGATCGCGTGGGAACGGGCCCTGAGCGGCATTGCTTCAGCCGGCGCCATGCCGGCTGGTGGCTGGGTGTATACACCACTGGATGCCGGCGGCGTGTACCGCTTGCCGGAGAGTCGCTGGGGCGAGGCAGCGCCGCCGCCGGGTGATGAAAGTTCTCCGGAAGGCCCGCGGCCCGGCGAGCAGACGAGGCCGGTCGAAATCGCAAGTCAGGGAGAGGTCGATTTTCGTCCTGTCGCCTACGGCAACGGCATCCTGTGGTGCAACGCGAATGGCCTGATCATCGCGCTCGTTCGCGAAGCTGACTTTAAGCGGCGGATTGAGTTCGATCTCGGCGGGCCGGCTAGCGGCCCACCGGTCGTCTGGAACAACGACATCTTTGTGGCCACTCGGGCGGGCGACCTGGCCCGCATCACACTCAGGCCTGATGGACTGACGGCCACTTCCGGAATCGCTCGAAACGAGCAGGCGGAAGGGAATGGGGAAGTCCGATACACCGGCTGGCATACCGTGCTCGAGGCTACGCCAGAGGGCAGCCCGCTCGTCGGTGGAGATACGGTAGTGCTCTCGCTGGGCGCCTGGGGAGTCGCCGCCTTCTCGGCCCTGACGGGCGAGCAGCTCTGGCAGTCTCCTCAGGGCGGCCGGCCCCTGGCGATCACCGACAACCGGGTCTGGCTGCTCGACGACAGCGGCTTCCTGACCGCCCGCGATCTTGCCTCGGGCGGCCGGCGGGAGCGATTCTGCCTCGGCTGCTTCACGCTGCCGGTGGTCAACGCTCTGTCCGAGCGGCTCATTCTGGCGAGCCCGGGCGGACTGGTGGTCTCGCTTGCACCGCGGCAAACACTGCCCGCGGTGCCACCGGTTCCGCCGCAGCCGGATCCTCCGGAACCGCTCGACGCTCCGCCTCCCGCCGCGGACGAGATCTGAACAATGCGGTGGGGGTGGCCTGCTGGTCACACTGGCAGTGCGGGGTCTAGCTGCGGCCGGCCCGGACCGGTACCCGCGTCTTCGGATCCTGCCGGTAGGCCTCGACGAAGAGGTCGTAGAGCTGACGGTCGTGGCGGCTGAGCCGGTGCGGATCCTGAAAGAAGCACTCGCTTGCCACGGCGAAGAACTCGGTCGGGCTTTCGGCGGCATAGTCGTCGAACGGCAGGCTGCGGCCCTCGTCGAGCAACTCGTCGAAGCGATCCCGGCAGGCGGCAATACCCTCCCGCCACCGGCGACCCGCCGCGGGGGAGTCGAACGCGGGCGTTCCGTCGATCTCACCGCCGCGGAGATCAAAGAGGTGGGCGCACTCGTGGATGACTACGCTCCGCGGACCATCCCGCATCCGCGCCCCGTCCCGCACGCCGGTCCAGGAGAGCACCATGCTGCCTCCCCCCCATGTTTCGCCAAGCCGTGCCTCCTGCCACTCGAGTTCTCCGCCACCGGCAAGGGGCGTGACTCGCGGCACGAGGTAATCGCTGGGGTAGACCAGAATCGATTGGAGCCGATCGAACCACTCATCCTCGAGCCCGAGCACCAGGAGCCCAGCCTGGGCGGCGATCAGGATGCGGACTTCGTCGGTGATCTCGAAACCGCCGCAGCCCTCGAACCGCTTCTCCGCCAAGAAGACGGTGATCCAGCCCTGCAGTCGCGCACGTTCATCATCGCCGAGCCAGTCCACCTGCCGGACATGACTCCGCAGGATCTCGCGCCAGGCAGCCGGGAAGGGACGGTGGAGGATCTCCCGTCTCCGGCGGCCTCGCAACCAGGAGAAAAGCATTCACGCCTCCGCACACACGCGGTCGTCGCTGGGGAGCAGGGGCCGCGAAGCCCAGGCTATCCGGCGGATGAGCCCAGGCTACCCGGCGGATGGGCACAGGATACCCCGCGGGCGGTCACAGGGGAGGCGGCGGACCGAGCGGCAGCCTCCGCGCGAACAGGTCGATGGCCAGGATCAGGCAGCCGATGGCCAGGGCCGTGAACGAGACCAAGAGCATCGCCGTGTCCATGTTCATGGGCGACCGTCGTCGATCATGGCTTCCTGAATCACTGCTCATCGGTCGCCCCCGTCCCGCCTCAGGCCTTGAGTCGCGTGGTCACGCTGTCGCCCCGCTGCACGATGCCGCGGGAGTATTCCTTGACGATCCCGGCCACCGCGGCATCAGGCCGCACGCTGGTGACCACGGCTCTACCGACATACTGTCCCTCCCGGTAGACCTCGAGCACGTGCCCAACCTGGAGGCCGTCGTCGCTACCCAGGGAGACCTCGATCGTCGCTCCCGCCACGGCAACGACCTTGCCGGCGAGGGTGGGCACCCGGTCTTTGGGCAGGTTGTCGATGTCGAGGCCGCTCTGCTGCAGCAGAAGCCGGGCGTTGACGAGTTGCTGTTCGAGTTGCTTCTTCCGCTCTTCGGCGATCGACAGAAACGACTTCGTTTCGGCCAGCTGCGCGGAAAAGTCTGCGGACCGGTTGACCTGGGCGTCGACCTTCGCCTGCTGGTTGCCGACCTGTTTGGTGAGATCCTCGACCTGCTGGCGGGCCGCCCGCAGATCCTCGGCCGTCTTCTCGAGCAGGGCCACCTGGTCACGCTGGTCGTCTTGCAACTTCTGCCGCTCGCCCCGCAACGTCACCAGCTCCTCGTTTTTCTCGATCAGGGCAGACTGCAGCTTCGCAACCACCTGATCCCGGGCCTGCTCCGATTCCGCAACCCGCTGCTGGAGCCGGCTGATCTGCGCCTCGAGCCGCTCGCGGTCCCGTTCGGCCTCCTCAACCTGGTACTTGTAGCCAGGCTGCTGACCCGGCTGGCAGTCGTCCGGACTGCGAAGCACCTCGGCCTTCCAGTCACGATGAGAAATCGAGATCGCCCCTGCCAGCGTCATGAGCACCAGGCTCATGATGAACACCGCGAACAGAAAGATCTTGCCGATGATGTTCATGGTGCGTTCCTCTGCTGGCACGTGGGGCACCGTGCCGATCGTCGCTCCGACCCCGAAACCAGTATTGTCGGCCGGAGGTGGCCGGTGGGGCAAGCCGCCGCCCCACGAACCATTCGAGCCCCAGTATCGCGACGACCGCCAGAGTCCCCCAAAGCGGCAGGGTTCCCGCCGTCAGCCAGGAGCTCCAGCGGCCGAGAGGGGGGACGGCCACCCGGAGCGTGGCCGCGGGCCGCCGGGGTTCGCCCAGCCGATGCCAAATGCCTTTTACGGCCGCAGGGAGCATTCGATGCCGGCATCCGTCGGCGTGCGAATCTCTGGGAAGAACCGCTGCATGAGTGGCCCGCAATGCCGGTCCACCTGCTCCTGGAGGTGCTCGTGCGGTATTTCTTCAAGGATCCTCCGCTTGTTCGGATTACGAAACTCGTCGATCCGGCTTGGATTGAAGGTGCCGACAGCAAGACCTGCGAAGGCAGCGATTTCTGGAGCGCGGACTGGGATTTCATTCGTGCGGACGACCAACAGCCGGTCGGGAGGAACCACCTCGATCGCCTTTGACAGGTGCGCGTGCCAGTATCCGAGGTAGCCCGCGAGCGGATAGAGCCCGTTTTTTTCGAGGATGCGTTCGGCGGGCAATTGAGCATCGTCCGAGCGGAAACGGTATTCCGCAAAAGCCCGCCACGTGGCGGTCGGAGTGACCCGCAGGTAGTGGTTGAGGAGCGAGTCGAGCCAGGAGTAGCAGTCTCGGATCGTGAGCACGAATCGGGCATCGGGGGTCATCCGCACGAGCAGATCGACGAGAAAGATGTTGACGTTTGACACGTCGACGACGAGGCCCAGACGCTTGTCCCGGTCGCGAGCGAGCGTCTCGAGTGCCGTCCAGCCGCAGCGGCCCGAGACCTGGTCGAGCACCGTGCGCATGAGGGGATCTGTCTCCGGCTCGTGGGCAGCGGCAATTCCCTTGAACAGGCTGGCGAGGGCGTGGGTGCCACTCTTTCCCGGGCCAATGCCGTACAGCCGCTGCCGTGGCGGTAAGGGAGCCTCCGCGACACCCGCGGCCGTGAGGGGGTCGATACTGGGAAAGAGTTGTCGAGGCATATGTCATATCCTGGTATTCACCAACCCGCGGCCCGGCATTATGCCGCAGCCTCCAGTCAGGCTGCCTCCAGAGAACACGGGCAACGTTTTGCGTGGGGAGGGGTTGCCCGTGCCATCTCGCCGGACGTTCGCTACGGGCATCCTGCCCTGCGCTCACTCCACGCAAGCTTCGCTTCGGCATCCTGCCTCTCGCTCGCTTGCGAGGCCGGCTCGATAG
>JBBEEF010000082.1:30893-32936 GCA_040880915.1 Pirellulales bacterium | reverse complement strand
CGCCCGTCAGAGATTCATGCCCAGAAACCCCCCCGCCTCGTCGCTCTGGGCCTGCTCGCGGGCCAGCCGTTCCTGGGCCTTGGCGAGGTCGCCCGCGGCGATGTAGCGGTTAAACTCAGCCTCGACCGCGTGCTTCACCGAGACCTTGAGCCACTCGACGGCCGGCTGGGTGAGCCAGTCGCAGGTCTCGACGTCGAGCGTGATTCCCAAGTCGCTGCCCGTGGTCTCGAGGTCGCTTGCGTCAGTCAACACCGGGCCCTCGAAGGCGAACCGCACCCAGCCCCCTTCGGAATCGTTGGTAAAACGAAATGTGCATGCTCCGTCGGTAAGGTAGTAGGCATTGCGGGTGCCGTGGGCGGCCACGGCGCGCTGCATCCGCTCGAGACGGGCCCGGTAGCCGGGCGAGGCATCGAGCGGGATATCGAGGCGGGGCACGCTCCGGAGGGGCATGCACTCGAATGTGATGGCGACGGATGGCGCGGGACGTGGCTGGCTCATGGCAGGAAGAGTCTATCGTGCGTCAGTGCTCTTTGTGGTCGCCGGTATCGTCGCCGGCTCACTCGCCGGCTGCGGGCCGCCGTCGGCCGCCGGGCCCGTGGCGAGGCTCAGCCAAACCCGGCGGATCATGGGCGTGCCGTGGGTGATCACGGTCCATGCGTCCGACCGCGAGAGCGGGGAGCAGGCGGTCGCCGCCGCGTTTGCCGAGATCGAGCGGCTCGACGGGATTCTCTCCGACTACGACGCCGACAGTGAACTGGCCCGGCTCTCGGCCGCCGCCCCGACGGCAGAGCCGGTGCCTGTCGGTGACGACCTATGGCGGGTGCTCGTGGCGGCGGAGGCCTTCCGGGAACGCAGTGGCGGCGGCTTCGACATCGCGGTCGGCCCGCTCACAAAGCTCTGGCGGCAGTCCCGCCAGAGCGAAAAGCTGCCCCGGCCCGACAAGCTGGCCCTGGCCCGCGCGGCCGTCGGCGCCGGCTCAATCGAGCTTGTCATCGAACACCAGGCGGTGCGGCTGCCCAAGCCGGGCACGCGGCTCGACGCCGGCGGCATCGGCCGGGGCTATGCCGCCGACCGGGTGATCAAGATCCTCGCCGACCACGGGATCATCTCGGCGCTGATCGACTCCTCGGGCGATGTGCTCGCTTCCGGACCGCCTCCGGGCGCCGCCGGCTGGACGATCACCGTGGCTCCTCTCCGCCCCGGTGGGGAGGCGGAGTCGCTCGTGCTTGCGCATGCCGCTGTCACCACGTCGGGTGATGCCTACCAGGCCGTGGAGATTGGCGGGGTCCGCTACAGCCATATCGTCGACCCGCGGACCGGGATCGGCGTCCCGGGACCGGCGGCGGTCACGGTCGTCGCCGCCGACGCTACCACCGCCGACGCCCTGGCGACCGCGGCAAGTGTGCTCGGGCCAACGGCGGGGCCGGCCCTGATCGCCAGCTTCCCGGGCACGTCGGCCCGGTTTGCCTGGCAGGAAGCGGGTGCCAGCCAAACGCTCGTCACCCCGGGCTGGCCCGGCGCGGGGCAGCGACCGGACGAAAGGCCAAGTGTCTCCCCCGGCCCGATCGCGTCACCCCTGCCCTGAGCCTGGCCGCAGACGTGGCCTGCTTGCCGCGGCCGCCAGTTGATGCCTAAGGTTGGCCCGAGTCGCATACAGGCGACACATGACTTTCCAGGACGGAGCGATTGCTTTTCCTCGTCCCGGAGACTCCCCCATGTCCCTCGCCACCGAACACGAATACGCCCACCTCGGCGAAACGGCCGGCTGTGCCGACCACGACCACGACCTCGTCGCCGAGCTCAATCGCCGGCTCGATGGCCTCTGGCGATACGACCAGTACATCGCCAACGCCGAGTGGCGGGATGAGCTGCGTCAGTTTTGGAATGATGCCAAGGCGGCCGACCAGCAGGCCGTCTCCCGGCTGCGGCAACTGATCATGCAAGAGGTTCGAAACGGGTGCTTCTGAATGGACTGCAGCGGGGCTAGCCAGGCTCCGAATGGGGACAGTCCCCGGGGCGGGGACAGTCCCCGTTTCCTGCCTG
>JBBEEF010000082.1:21235-30793 GCA_040880915.1 Pirellulales bacterium | reverse complement strand
GCTCCGAATGGGGACAGTCCCCGGGGCGGGGACAGTCCCCGTTTCCTGCCTGTATTTGAGTCTCGCCTGGTGGCGGGGTTATCTTGCCGGTCATGGTTGTGGCAAGCCGTTCCCTTCGCAGCAGGATTGAACTCGCGGCACTCGTCGGCCTCGCGGCAATGCTGGTTCTCGGCTGCCGCCCGGCCCCGACAGGATATTTCGGCACCACGAGCCTCCGGCACGGATCGAACGAGTTGTGGATCAACAACTCCGTCGAGCCGGAGTGGCTCGACCCCAACAAGTGTTCCGACGCTACCGGCGGCGAGATCATCTGGAACACCTTCGCGGGCCTGGTCCAGGCCCATCCGGCCACCCTCGAGCCGCTGCCTGAGATTGCGACCCACTGGGACATCTCCGCCGACCGTCGCACCTACACCTTCCACCTGCGGCCCTCGGAATGGTCCGACGGCACGCCGCTGACCGCGCACAGCTTCGTGTATTCGTTTCGCCGGGTTGTCGATCCCGCCACGGCCAGCAAGTACGCCACCAACGGCCACATCTTCAAAGGAGGAGCCGCCGTGAGCCGCGGCGAGGCGTTGCCTGAATCACTCGGTGTGCGGGCCCTCGACGACCTCACGCTCGAGGTGGAACTCGAGGATCCACTCCCCTACTTCCTCAACTTCCTCAGCTTCTATTCGTTCATGCCGATCCCCCGGCACCTCCTCGAAGACCTTGCGGCCCGGGGCATCGATTCCGACCTCTGGACGCGGCCGGAGCATGTGGTTTCAAACGGTCCCTACCGGATGACCGAGTGGGCGTTCCGCCGGAGGATGGTGTTTGAGAAAAACCCCCGCTACTGGGATGCCGCGAACGTCAGGCTGGAACGCATCCGCGTGGCGATGGTCGAGAGCGCCACCACCGCCCTCACCATGTATGGCGCCGGCGAGTTCGACTGGCCCGGCAGCAACACCGCGCTACCGGCCGAGTTCATGGACCATCTGGCCGGCTTCCGGGACTTCCGCCGGCATCCCTACCTGGCGTCCTATTTCTACTGGATCAATACAGAGCGGCCGCCGCTGGACAACCTGCTCCTGCGGCGAAGCCTGGCGCTGGCGATCGATCGTGAGGCCCTGGTCGCCCACGTGACACGGGGTGGCCAGATCCCCTCGGCTGATCTCGTGCCCGATGGCCTGGCCGGTTACCGCGGCCTCGGCCGGCCGCGTTTTGATCCCGTCGAGGCTCGGCGGCTCCTCGCGGAGGCGGGCTATGCCCGGGGAGCCGACGTGCCGCCGATCACGCTCACCTACAACACTTCCGAGGGCCACAAGCAGGTGGCCGAGGCGATCCAGCAGATGTGGAAGAAGGAGCTCGGGATCAAAGTCGAGCTGGAGAACCTGGAGTGGAACGTGTTCCTTCAGGCCGCGGAACGGACAAACTTCCAGGTCTGCCGGATGGGCTGGACGGGCGACTACGCCGACCCCTACACGTTCCTGGAGCTGCTCTCGAGCGACTGCGGCAACAACCACTCCAACTGGAAGAGCCCCGAGTACGACCGGCTCCTGCAGGAGGCCAATCGTGAGGCAGACCCGGCGGCACGGCTGGCGAAGCTCCGCGAGGCCGAGGAGATGGGCCTGGCCGCGCAGCCGCTCATTCCGCTCTACGTCTACACCCGGACCCAGCTGGTGAAGCCGTATGTCCGTGGCCTGTGGGGCAATCACCAGGACCGCCATCCCTGGAAATATATCTGGATCGACGAACAGTTCGATCCCGCCCGGCCGGACGAGGCGACCGCCGATCCGCCGCCACCATCCCCGGGAGGGTCGGCGTCATGAGGGGCTATATTCTGTGGCGGCTAGCCGGGCTTGTGCCGACGGCGCTGGTGATCGTCGTGGCCTCCTTCGCCCTGGTGCGGCTGGCCCCTGGAAATCCGTTTGCCAGCGAACGGGAGATCCCGCCGCAGGTCCGTGCGGCCCTCGATGCCAAGTACGGGTTCGACCGGCCACTGCCCGAGCAGTTTGTCCGCTATCTCGGCAACCTCCTGCAGGGCGACCTCGGCCTGTCGACCAAGTACCCGCAGCGGAGCGTGAATGAGATCATCGCCGCCGGCTTCCCCGTCACGCTCTCGCTGGCCGCGGTGGCTCTCGTGTGGTCGCTCGTGGTGGGCATCACCGCCGGCATCATTGGCGCCGTGCGGCAGAACACCGTCTGGGATCATGCCGCGATGGCCGCGGCCTTGGTCGGCATCAGCATCCCGAGCTTCGTGCTCGGGCCGGTGCTCGTGCTGGTCGTGTCGCTCCGCTGGCAGCTCCTGCCGCCGGCGGGCTGGGGTGACTGGCGGCATGTGATCCTCCCCGGCCTCACGCTCGGCACGATCTACGCCGCCTCGATCGCCCGGCTCACCCGAGGGGGCATGCTCGAGGTGGTGCGGAGCGACTTCATCCGCACCGCTCGGGCCAAGGGGCTTCCGGAGCGGCTTGTGATCTGGCGGCACATGCTCAAGGGGGGCCTGCTGCCGGTGGTCAGCTACCTGGGGCCGGCGATCGCGAGCATGCTCACCGGCAGCGTTGTGGTGGAGAAGATCTTCAACATCCCCGGCATCGGTCCCTACTTCGTCGACGCCGCCTTCAACCGCGACTACTTCCTCGTGATGGGGATCGTCCTGCTCTATGCCTTCTTTCTGCTCCTCATGAACCTCGTGGTGGACGTGGTCTACGGCCTGCTCGACCCGCGGATCGAATACCCATGAGCAGAGAATTGCCCACGAGCAAGCCCACGGCCGAGGCCACGGCCCCCGACCGGCTGTCCGCCAGGACGGGTGCCGAATTCGTTGGTAGCTCGCTCTGGCAGGATGCCTGGAAGCGGCTCCGGAAAAACCTCCTCGCGGTAGCCAGCGGCTGGCTGTTGGTGTTTTTGGCGGCCGCCTGCCTCGTCGGCCCTGGGCTGGTAGCGTTCACGTGGGGCTATGACTACGAGACGCAGGACCTCGCCTACGGTCCGCGGCCGCCCTCCTGGGAGCACCCCTTCGGCACCGACTTCTACGGCCGCGACCTGCTCACGCGGGTGCTCTACGGGGGCCGCGTGAGCCTCTCGGTAGGGGTGCTCGCGGCGCTCGTCGCGGCGACGATCGGCACGGTCTACGGAGCGGTATCCAGTTACACCGGAGGCCTGGTCGACGCGGTCATGATGCGGGCGGTCGACATCCTCTACGCACTGCCATACATGTTTCTCGTGATCATCCTCGTGACGATCCTGGGCAAAAGCCTGCTGCTCGTTTTTCTGGCGCTTGGCGCCGTGGGCTGGCTGTTGACGGCCCGCATCGTGCGCGGGCAGGTGATGAGCCTCAAGGAGCAGGATTTTGTGCTCGCCGCCCGCAGCCTCGGCACCCCGCCGGGGGGAATCGTGTTTCGGCACCTGATCCCCAACACCCTCGGGCCGGTGATCGTCACCTTCACGCTCACGGTCCCGGCGATGATTCTGCAGGAGGCGTTCCTGTCGTTTTTGGGCTTGGGCGTGCAGGCACCCCGGCCGAGCCTGGGAGCGCTCATCAACGACGGGGCCAACCAGATGCTCGTCTTCTGGTGGACGCTGGCGTTCCCGGGGGGCGTGATGGCGGCCATGCTCCTGGCCCTCAACTTCCTCGGTGACGGCGTGCGGGATGCCCTCGACCCCAGGATGCGGCATTGATGCACGGGTGGTTCCAGAGCGGAGCTGATGCGGCGCTGGCGATCCGCCGAGGGCGGGCGGCTGAGCCTGGATATCGAGCCGCGGTATGAACCCCTCCTCTCCCGACACCGTGCTCGAGGTTCTCGATCTGCGGACCTTCTTCCGCTCCGACGACACAATCGTCAAGGCGGTCGACGGCGTGAGTTTTTCTGTGCGCCGGGGGGAGACGCTGGGGATCGTGGGGGAAAGCGGCTCGGGCAAGAGCGTCGCGTGCCTCTCGGCGCTCGGGCTCGTGCCGCGGCCGCCGGCGTATCATCCCTCGGGTGCGATCCGCTATCGGGGCCGCGATCTTTTGGCCCTGCCGGAGCGGGAACTCGAGCAGCTGCGGGGCGACCGAATGGCGATGATCTTCCAGGACCCAATGACCTCGCTCAATCCCTACCTGCGGGTCTCGCGTCAGCTCACCGAGGTGCTCGAGGTTCACAAGGCGGCTTCGGCCACCGCAGCCCGGCGATCGGCCATCGCCATGCTCGAGCGGGTTGGGATCCCCGACGCACCCCGGCGGATCGACCAGTATCCCCACCAGTTCTCCGGCGGCATGCGGCAACGGGTGATGATCGCGATGGCGCTGCTCTGCGAGCCGGAGGTGCTCTTCGCCGATGAGCCGACCACCGCCCTCGACGTCACGATCCAGGCCCAGATCCTCGAGCTGATCGCGGAGCTCAAGCAGAATCTTGGCACCGCCGTTGTGCTCGTCACGCACGACCTGGGCGTGGTGGCCGGCACGACCGACCGCGTGGCCGTGATGTATGCCGGCCGGATCGTGGAGGAGGGGCCGACCACCGAGGTGTTCGCAGCGCCCGCTCATCCCTACACCCGCGGCCTGCTCGAGAGCCTGCCGCGGCTCGACGCGTCGCCGGACGAACCGCTGAGTGCGATCCCAGGGCTGCCCCCCGATCTCGGCCATCTCCCTGGTGGCTGCCCGTTCCATCCCCGCTGCGGGCATACGAGCGACCGCTGCCGGGCTGAGTATCCGCCGGCCGTGCCCCGGTCATCGACCCACGCGGCCTCGTGCTGGCATGTCGAGGGGCTGCCATGACATACTCCCCCGACGCCTCGTCGCCCCCCCCGGCCCCGCCGCTTGTCGAGGTCCGCGATCTCGCGGTGCACTTTCCCATCGTGCGGCCCGGCGGCGGGTTCTTTCGCCGTGTCGAGCAGGTACGGGCTGTCGACGGTGTGAGTTTTTCCGTGCACCGTGGCGAGACACTCGGGCTGGTCGGCGAGAGCGGCTGCGGCAAGTCGACCACGGGGCGAGCCGTGCTCCAGCTCCTCAGGCCCACCGGCGGCGAGGTTATCTTCGACGGCCAGCCGATCCAATCCTTGTGGGTGCGGAGGGGAAACCGCTGGGCCTGGGACGGGCGGCTGCGGGATCTGCGGCGGCGGATGCAGATGGTCTTTCAGGATCCGCACGCGTCGCTCAATCCGCGGATGACCGTCGAGGCGATCGTGGGGGAGCCGCTGCGGAATTTTCGCCTGGCCGCGGGGCGTGATCGCCGGGAGCGGGTGCGGGAGTTGCTCGAGACGGTCGGCATGGATCCGCGGTTCATGCGCCGCTATCCCCATGAGTTTTCCGGTGGCCAGCGGCAGCGGATCGGGATCGCCAGGGCACTGGCGTTGGGACCGGAGTTTATCGTGGCCGACGAGCCGATCAGTGCGCTGGATGTGTCGATCCAGGCTCAGATTCTCAACCTCCTCGCCCGCCTGCGGCAGGACCTCGGCCTCACGATGCTCTTCGTCGCCCATGATCTGGCCGCAGTGCGGCACACGAGCGACCGGATCGCCGTGATGTATCTCGGGCGGATCGTGGAGCTCGCCTCCGCCCGCAGAATCGTGGCGGCACCGCTCCATCCTTACACGCAGGCCCTGATCTCGGCTGTGCCCGCACCCGACCCGGTGGTGGAGCGGTCTCGCCGCCGGATCGTGCTCTCCGGCGAGGTGCCCAGCCCCATCGATCCGCCAAGCGGCTGTCCTTTCCACACCCGCTGTCCGCTCCGCGAGGAACGCTGCACGCGGGAAGTGCCACGGCTCACGGAAGTGGCCCCGGGGCATGCTGTCGCCTGTCACCTCGTGGCGGGCGGGCCCGTTGCCCGGAGTCCGGGCACTCTATAGACCTGACTCCGCAGAACCACGCCCCGCCGGCATCGGAGCTACTCAAGCGATCCCAGTCGCCTCGGCAGGCTCCCCAGGCTCCCCAGCTTCTCGCCACACTTGAGCGACTTTGACGATTGCTCCAAGTTTGCGGGCCAAGTGGGCCGATACGTCACTTGCTGCCGCTGCGCCTCGGGTGCTGGCACGGAGTCGGGGGGCCCCGTGCTGGGAACAGCCGTCAATCGACGGCCGACCCCTCTCGAGGCGCAGCGGCGGCATCTGTGAACTCAAACCTGCACTCGAACGGTGGCCCCCGCCGTGTTTCGCACCTTCAAAACAATCTGGGCGGTCCTCACGAGCCTCACGCTCGTGGCCTCAGGATGCGCACCCCAGCAGCCCTTCTACTTTTTCGAGGATGGCGACCTCTCGCACTATGTGGGAGCGATCCAGAAGCTCGAGTATCCCGACAGTTGCCAGGAGCCGCTCGATGAGGCAGCTGGTGCGACTGAGCCGGTGACGCTCTCGAACCCGGCCTTCGACGAGATCTGGGAAGTCTCGCTCGAGGACGCTGTCCGCACGGCGCTCGAGAATGGCAAGGTCCTCAGGAACCTCGGCGGCCGGTTCGCGAGCTTCGGCGGACCCAGGCCCCAGACCGGCGAGCCGGCCGTGTCGCTCCTCACTGCCCCGACGCTCACGCCCACCATCTACGATCCGAGTATCGTCGAGACCGATCCGTTTCGCGGCGTTGAGAGCGCTCTGGCTCTGTTCGACGCCCAGGTGTCGAGCTCGCTCACCTGGGAGCGGCAGAACCGGCCCCAGAACATCGGCGGCGTCGGCACCTTCATCTTCCAGCAGCAGTTCCTCGGCGACACCGGCAACATGACCAGCGGTATCCAGAAGCGGACCGCCACCGGTGCCACGTTGGGCTTCTCGAACCAGACCCTCTACGACAACAACAACTCACCGATCCGCCAGCCGGGCGTGCCCTCGACCTGGACGACCAACTACGACTTCACCTTCAGCCAGCCGTTATTGCAGGGTGCGGGCACAACCTACAACCGGATCGCCGGGCCTGACTTCTTCGACAACATCTACGGCCGGCCCAACTTCCGCGGTGTGCTCCTGGCCCGTATCAACGCCGATATCTCACTGGCCGACTTCGAGGCGGGCGTCCGCAATCTCGTGAGCGACACCGAGCAGGCCTACTGGGAGCTCTACTTCGCCTACCGCAACCTCGAGGCCCGGAAGGCCGGCCGCGACTCAGCCCTCGAGGCCTGGCGGAAGGTGCACGCCCTCTACGTGGAGCAGTCCCGTGGCGGCGAGGCCGACAAGGAGGCCCAGGCCCGCGAGCAATACTTCTTCTTCCGCAGCGAGGTGGAACAGGCCCTGACCGACGTATACCGCTCCGAGAATCGCCTCCGGTTCATGATGGGCATCGCGGCCAGCGACGGCCGCCTGATCCGCCCGTCCGACGAGCCCACGACCGCCCGGATCACCTTCGACTGGCAGCAGTCGCTCGTCGAGGCCCTCTCCCGGTCGGCCGAGCTTCGCCGGCAAAAGTGGGTGATCAAGCAGCGGGAGCTCGAGCTGGTTGCCGCCAAGAACCTGATCCTGCCGCGGCTCGACATGGTGGGTCGCTGGCGGTTTCTGGGCATGGGGCAGGAACTCATCAACCAGGACTACAACCCCTATGGTGCCACGGGCATCGATCCGCTGGCCGGCACCGATGCCTACTCGACGCTCTTCTCCGGGCAGTTCCAGGAGTGGCAGGCAGGGGCCCAGTTCCTGATGCCGCTCGGCTTCCGACGGGAGCTCGCTACCGTCCGCCACCACCAGCTGCAGCTGGCCCGTGAACGGGCCCGGCTCCAGGACGAGGAACTCGAAGCCTCCCACGCACTCGTCGATGCGATCCGCAGCGTCGACACCAACTTCGCACTGGCCCAGACCAACTTCAACCGCCGGGTGGCGTCCGAGCGGCAGGTGGAGGCGGTCCAGGCAGCCTACGACGCCAATACCGTCACGCTCGACGAGTTGCTCAGGGCCCAGAGCCGCCGGGCCGATGCGGAGAGCTCGTATTACCGAGCCCTTGTGGACTACAACCGATCGATCGCCCAGCTCCACTTCCGTAAGGGTTCGCTGCTCGAATACAACGGCGTCTTCCTGGCTGAGGGACCGTGGCCGGGCAAGGCCTACTTCGACGCCCACCGTCGGGCCCGGCAGCGGGACGCGAGCTTGTACCTCGACTACGGCCACTCCCGTCCGGGTGTCTTTAGCCGCGGCCCGATCTCACAGCAGTTCGAGCCGCTCGGGGCGGACGCCCGCCCGATGCAACTGCCTCCGCGGGATCCGGCCACCCGGTCGGACGAGCTGCCGGCCAAGGAGGAGCTGCCCGCGAGTCCGTCCAGCCCACTGCGGCAGCCAGAACTCCTGCCCGCGCCCAGTTCGAGCGCGGCGGCGCTCTGAGCGGGCAGGTCGCATGAACTGGCAAAGCCCATCGGCGTCGCGATCAGGCGGCGAAACGGATAACGCTCGCGGCTGAGGCTTTTCCAGGAGCCGGAAGCCGTGAACGGTGCCCGGACAAAAATAGCGGGGGCCGGGCGAAAACTCGCCCGGCCCCCGCCGTATTGAAACCGCTCGTAGAAGCGTCAGTGCTCAGCGGCAGCGACGGCAGCCACGCTTGCGGCCACCGCAGCCACCGGCGTCACCGCAGGCACCAGCGTCGCCGCAGGCACCAGCGTCGCCACAGGCACCAGCGTCGCCACAGGCGTCACCACAGGCGTCGACGGGCACCTCGACGGCGACCGACACGCACCGGGTGACCGGCACTTCCTTCGTGACCTGGACCGGGACGCGGACCGTGTAGGTCGACGTCTTGGTCTCCGGCACGCAGTCATACGACGTGACGGAGTAGGTCTCTTCCTTCTGCTGCGGCACCATCGCCGTGTACGAGACCTCCTTGGTCATCGTCTCCGGCACGCACTTGGTGACCGTGTACTCGCGGGTGCGAGTCTCGGCCTTGCACTTGGTGACGCTCACCGTCCGGGACTTCTGCTCCGGCACCATCTTCGTGACGGTGTAGGTGCGGGTCCGCTCTTCCGGCACGCAGGTCGTGACGGTGTAGGTGCGGGTCCGCTCCTCGTCGCGACACTTGGTGACGCTGACCAACCGGGACTTCTGCTCCGGCACCATCTTCGTGACGGTGTAGGTCCGGGTCTTCTGCTCCGGCACGCACTTGGTCACGGTGTAGGACCGGGTCCGCTCCTCGTCACGATACTTCGTGACGTTCACCGAGCGGCTCCGCTGCTCCGAACGGCACTTCGTGACCGTGTAGGAGTAGGGAACTTCCTCGGTGACGCACTCGTACGTCGTGACCGGAACTTCCTTCGTCTCGCAGGTGGGCACCCAGACCCGCTTGCAGCACTGCTTCGGCGGGCAAGGGCAGCCCGAGGCATCGGTGCCTCCGGAGACCTCGACCATTTCCGTGGCCCAGGCGCCGCCGCGGACCTGCACCGTCTTGGTGGACTGCACGGGAACCCGCTTCTGCACGGTCCGCGAGCCGGCCATCTCCTCGGTGTAGGGCACGTTCACCGTGTAGGTCTGCTCGACCTGCTCGGTGTAGGGCACCTTCACGGTGTAGGTGGAGGTCTTCTCCTCCGACACCGGCACCATGACGGTGTAGGTGGAGGTCTTCTCCTCCTGCACTGGCACCATCGCCGTGTAGGTCTGCTCGACCTGCTCGGTGTAGGGCACCTTCACGGTGTAGGTGGA
>JBBEEF010000082.1:18366-21135 GCA_040880915.1 Pirellulales bacterium | reverse complement strand
CCGTGTAGGTCTGCTCGACCTGCTCGGTGTAGGGCACCTTCACGGTGTAGGTGGAGGTCTTCTCCTCCGACTTGGGCACCATGACGGTGTAGGTGGAGGTCTTCTCCTCCGACACCGGCACGCTCACCGTGTAGGTCTGCTCGACCTGCTCGGTGTAGGGGACCTGGACCGTGTACTCGGCCGTCTTGGTCTCCGTGACGTTCTTGTTGACCGTGTAGTTCACGGTCTTCGAGCGCGTCTCGGGAACCATCACGGTGACCGTGCGGGTCCGCTCCTCAGTCTTGGGAACCCGCTTCATGACCGTGGTGGTCCGCTCGCGGGTCTCCGTGGTGTACTCCGTGCAGGTGACCGACTTCATTTCGGTCACCATCTGCCGCTGATACACCGTCCGGGTGCCGCCACAAGCGACACCGGCATCACCACAACCGCCACAATCACCGCTCACAGCGGCGCCTTCAGAACCACCTGCACAACCACCGCAGTCCTTCGCCCACGTGCTGGTGCACAGGGCGACGACGGCGACAGCTGGCAGGAGGCAGCAAAACACTTTGCGAATCACGCGAACCTCCGGGGAAAAACAAGGAACTTACGAATCGAGCAGCTTAGTTTTGGACGCGCCCAATCGTCGATCGGTCGAAGAGACCTTTCTCTCTGCGACGACCGACACGCGCGGCCGCCTGTTAAGATGGATAGGTTACGTCGACTGAAACGGCTTTCAAGGGTCCGGTCTGAAAAATCATGAAACCCCAATAAATACCACCTCGATGGGGGGTTCTTTTTGCCGGGTGCGGTGGGTGCTCCGGGCGGCGGAAATGAACCCGCCAACCGGCCTGGGCGGCTGTGCTGGAGAGCCCAAAATCGGGCTGCCCGCGGCGGTTCGCGGTGTTTTTCGGACGGGTTTCGACGCGGCGGTAGAGTATCCACCAAGCGGGTCGAGGCCTGAGCCACGCGTCATCATTTCGGCAGGGCACACGCAGGACACTTCCCGCGATGTTCTGGCTGCCAAGCCCTGTCGCCCGCCGGCAGGGGTATTCTCGTAGCCGGTCTGCGGTCGGGTTTTTCCCGTTGCCTTTCCCCTTCGGAGTCTCGTCTTCATGCGTCATGCCGCGTTTGTCATCTGCCTAGCCGCTGCCGTTTCGCTGCCAGCCATCACCCGTGCCGAGGTCTCGCTCAACGCGATGTTCGGCAACCACATGGTGCTCCAGCAGGGCATCGCGAACCGTGTCTGGGGAAGGGCCGAACCGGGTGAGGAGGTGAGCGTGTCGATTGCCGGCCAGGCAAAGACCACGGCCGCCGCCGCCGACGGGGCCTGGGAGGTGCGGCTCGACCCGATCACCGAATACGGCGGTCCCCATACGCTCACTGTCAAAGCCAGCAACACGATCTCATTTGAGGACGTGCTGATCGGTGAGGTCTGGATCTGCTCCGGACAGTCGAACATGCAGTGGCCGGTCGATCAGTCAAATGACCCGGACCTCGAGAAGGCCGCCGCGAACTTCCCCGACATCCGGCTCATCTCCGTGCCCCAGGTAGGCACACAGGACCGGCAGTGGAACTTCAAAGGCACGTGGGAGCGGTGCTCCCCGGCGACCGTGGGGGGCTTCTCGGCGGTGGGCTACTTCTTCGGTCGCCAACTCCATCGCACGCTCGGAGTGCCGGTGGGGCTCATCGACAACGCCTGGGGGGGCAGTGCCGCCGATGCCTGGGTGGCGCGGGAGAAGATCGCCGCCCATCCCACGCTCAAGGCGATCCACGACCGCTGGGCGAAGCTTGAAGCCGAGAAGCCGGACGACAACCAGATGAAAGGCAATCAACGGCCCGGCAACATCCACGCAGGCGTGCTCTCGCCGACGATCGGCTACGGGATCCGGGGCGTGATCTGGTACCAGGGAGAGTCGAACGCCGGCCGCGCCCACCAATACCGCACGCTCTTCCCCTTCATGATCCAGTCGTGGCGGGAGGAGTGGAACATGGCCGACAACCAGGACTTCCCCTTCTATTGGGTTCAACTGGCCGACTTCAAGGCTGAGAATGCCGACCCGGGCGAGAGCGACTGGGCGGAGCTCCGCGAAGCCCAGACCATGACCCTCGACGCCCTGCCGAACGCCGGGCAGGCCGTGATCATCGACATCGGCGAGGGGAAGGACATCCACCCCAAGAACAAGCAGGACGTTGCCAAGCGGCTGGCCCGCTGGGCTCTCGCGGAGACCTACAAACTGCCGGGGATCGCCTGCCGCAATCCCCGATATGCCTCGCTCGAGAAGGATGGCAGCAAGCTTGTGCTGTCATTCTCCGACGTCAACGGCGGCTGGCGGCCGTTCGACGTGGCTGAACCGCGGGGCTTCACGATCGCCGGTGCCGACCGGAAGTTCGTTCCGGCCAAGGCGGTGATCGGAAAGGACGGCCGGATCGCCGTTTGGAGCGACGCGGTGAGCGAGCCGGTGGCGGCCCGCTACGGCTGGGCCGACAACCCGGTCTGCAACATGTACTCGGGGGCCGGTCTGCCGCTGACACCGTTCCGCACCGATGACTTCCCCGGCGTCACCGTTGGCAAGGAGTGAGCGTCCGGGCCGGGGGTCCGCTGGGCGGTCTGTCGGCGAGCGGGTAGGCTTTGATCTGCAAGGATAGCGATCGGCCCAGAGCGGCCGGATGTACCGATACGATCGAAGGAGGGCTCGTCTTGTGCCGCACGCCATTCGGTTCCCCAAGCTTCACGCCCCCCTGCCGCGGCTCATTCTGCGACCCTTCATAGGCATCGTCGGATGCCTC
>JBBEEF010000082.1:10561-18266 GCA_040880915.1 Pirellulales bacterium | reverse complement strand
TCGTCGGATGCCTCTTCGTCGGCTGTTCGGCCGGAGGCGGTAAGCCCGAGTCACGACTGCGGACTCTGGCCGTCGAGCCGGAACTTCCGGCGGCGACAACCTCCGCCGACCCGCAGCGGCACGCCGCCGGCAGGGTGCCCGAGGTGATCGCCCGGCCGAGGCCGTTTCGGGTGGCCGAGGTCGCCGCTGCCACCGCCGGGCAAGCAATTCCACCGACCATGGCTCCCACCATCGATCTCTTCCCGGTAGCGATCGCTACCGGGGCCGGCGGCACAGTGCGGCTGGTATCCGCCGAGGAGCCTGGCCAGTTGCCTGCCGCCGAGCAAGTCGTTACCGAGCCCTTTGTCGCCGAGATCCGTGACATGCTCGCCGGCTACCTGCGGGCGTTCAATCGGCATGATGCCGAGGCGGTGGCGGCGCACTGGTCGCCAGCTGGTGAGAACCTGAACCTCGACAGTGGCGAGGTGACAGCCGGCCGCGAGGCCGTTCAGACTGTTTTCGCGGCGCTCTTTGCAAGCGATCCGCAGGCCACGATCGACATCGATGTGTCGTCGATCCGGCCACTGCTGCGGGGCGACGTGGCTGTCATCGACGGGCTCTCGCGGGTCGCCTACGCCGACGGCGAGGTGGCCGGGAGTCGGTTCTCGGCGGTGGTTGTCCGCCACGACGATCGCTGGCTGCTGGAGAGCGTTCGGGAGAGTGGCACCACGAAGGAAGAAGCGTTGCCGCGGCCGCTGGAGGCCCTGGGCTGGCTCGTCGGCTCCTGGGAAGATGTCGGCGAGGGTGTCACGGCCGGCACGCGGTGCGACTGGACGGCTGGCCGGGCGTTTCTCGTGCGGAACCATGCAGTGACGCCCGACGCCGTGCCCGCCAACCGCCCGCGAGCTGGCGACGAGGCGATCCCCGGCCTTCTGCCAACCGGCGGAACTGCGACCCGCGAGCTGACCGAGATCATCGGCTGGGATCCCGAGCGACAGGAGATTCGCGGGTGGATGTTCTCGTCAGACGGCCGCTTTGCCGAGGCCGCCTGGAGCCGTGAGGGCGAGCACTGGAAGGTCCACGTTGAAGGACGCGGCGTTGACGCCGGCCGTGCGGCCACCTGCACGCTCCTGCCCGCCGGCCCGGACGGGCTCGAGATCCGCTGCGATGGGGCAGGTCTCGACGGCCTGCTTCCGCCAGCCTGCGGCTTCACGCGGACGGCACGGTAGAGCGAGCCCAGCAGACCCCACGGCGGTGGCGAGAGTGCGGGCCGGCACGGGTAGTCTCCGCTCGAACAGCATGCCGCTACTTGGTCGTTGCCGGCTGGGCGGCTAGCTGCTCTCGCTTCACAAAGAAGACCTGCGGGTCGTCGATCACCCAGGGGGTGCTCCAGGTCTTGCCGTCGTCGTGCGTGCAGACGTTGAAGAAGAAGGTCTTCAGCCACTCGGTGCGGTAGGCATAGGGATACTGCGAGGTGATGTGGTCCTCGGGCGTGAGGTCGTCGACGCCGGGGCTGGCGAAGTAGTGCACGACGCCGTCCGGTGTGAACGACATGCCCAGCGTCCACCAGCCGAGCTGCTCGATCCGCGGGCCCATGATCTCGCCGCCGTTGCGGCCGCTGCGGACGCGGATGAACGCACCATCCTGCTTGTGCTTGGCGTCGGTGCTGCTCTCGAAGCAGATAAACATCCCCGGCCAATACTCCTCGAGGCCGTACCTCCCCTTGTCGGGATGGTCATCGCCGGTGATGACCGCGTGGGTGTGGCAGCCCGCCCGGAAGCCGAAACTCGGCCCGGAACGCTTCTCCCACTGCTCGAAGGGGGGCATGTAGACGCGGACGACGACGCTCGGGCTGTCGGCCACCGACATCCCCCGGCCGGCGAATTTGCCGAGGTTATAGATGAGGTCGTCCTGCTGCATCTGATAGGTCGCGCGGCCCGGGATGCCTGCATTGAGCGTGGCAATCAGAAGGCCATGGCTGCTTCCCTCGAGGCCGGGTGCCGGGAGTTCCACCCGCTTGACCACGTCGGGCGTACCCCGCTTGGGGCCCTCGAACCAGCGGCCGTTGCCGCTTTTGCCGAGCGGGCCTCGCATTCGCTTGTCCTGTTCCTCCGAGCTCTTGGGGTGGTTGTAGTGCCACTTCCAGTTCTCGTCCTCGAAGTTGTCAACGACATTCTTCACCAGCGTGCCAGTACCGGGCACGACGGGGGGGCGGTCTGGCACCGGGCCGGCCACCTTGCCCGAAGGCTGTCCAGGCCGCGGGAGCGAGCCGAAAAGCCGGCGACCGGGCGCGGCATCCGCGACGGCAAACCAGGCACCGGCCAAGAGCACCGCCGATCCCACCAGAACGCGACCCTTCATGAGCGAACTCCCCGATGTGAATAATGCGTCCCGTATTCCCGAACTGGAAGCCGCCCTGCACTCTTCTTAGGGGGCTTCATCGGCAATGGTCGGCCGCCGCCGCCAACCATGGCCGGGCAGGTGGTCTCGGCGCCGTCCCTTCGCCCCCCGGCCCCTGGGTCGTGGTCGACCGCAAGCGCCCGGATACTCCGGCTTGCCCAGGTTCCACCTGGGTGATGAAAAAACCTGCGAGTCCTCTGGCACGGATGTGGCAAAAACGTCATGTAGTCGCTCTGCCGGCAGGTGCCGTCTCCGGGGCATCCCGTCGCCGACCTGTTCTGGCATCAACATCCCTGCCACGTCACGGCCCACGCACCCATGACTCCCTCGCAGCTTCCCGGCTTCGGCCACCGCTTGCGGTTCCTGCCTGCCGTGTTGGCCTGGGGCGTGGCGACCACGACCGCTGCCGTGGAGCCTTCTTCCGCAGCGAGGTCGCACCTGCTGCCGGTGTCTGAGGTGATCCAACCACCGACTGATGCTCTTGGGCTGGGAGTGACGCTCTCCCGCGCCTCGCCGGTGCTCCGCCGCCAGCTCGCGCTTCGGCGCGGGGCGGGATTGGTCGTGGATGCGGTGACACCCGGCTCGCTCGCGGCCCGAGCCGGCTTCGAACCGCATGACGTGGTCGTGCGGCTCGACGATCAGCTGCTCGTGCTTCCGGAACAGTTGGATGCCCTGCTCGAGTCCCGCGACGACCTGGACCCGCTTGTGTGCACGGTGCTCCGCGGAGGCCGCGAGCTGGCCCTGCCCCTCGGCGGCAAGCCTGTCCGCCTCGCCGCCCAGCCCGTCCGCCTCACTGCCCCCGCCCGCCCCCTGCGGCCGACGGCATCCTCCCTGGCAATTCTGCAGCCCGCCAGGCAGCCGCTCGCTGAAGGCGATCCCCTGCGTCGCCTTGCCGATGAGACGCTCCTCCGGGAAGACGGCGACTTCCGGATTCAGCTCACGCGTGGCGACGAACTGAGGCTCAGCGTGACCGACGTCTCCGGTCGCCTCGTGTTCGACGCCGCGATTGACACGCCCGCGGCCCGCGGCAGCGTCCCGGAGGTGATTCGCGCGCGGGTGGCCGAGATGGTGACGTTGCTCGAGCCGCAGCCGGCAGCAACAGGGCAGTTTGCCGAGGCCGGCCCGCCATCGCAGTCGGCCAGCCCGCCTCCGCGGATCGGCAGGCTCGAGATCCCGCCGGTGGAACTGCACTAAGCGTTCTTGTCAGGGGCTGCCGGATTACCAGCGAACCTTGGCCACGTCCCGTGCCCAGCCGGCACCGGCCGAGCGGCCGATGCTGCCGCCGACCTGGCGGGCTGCCGAGCCGAACGACCGCCAGGGATCGGGACCGGAGACCGGGCCACCCGGCAGGCTGATCACCCACGGCCCCGCTCCGCGGGCCATCCGCGAGAAGGACTCCTCCAATTGCCGGCGGCGGACCTCCGCCTGGCGGTGGGCCTGGCGGCGTTCGGCCTCGGCGGTCGCCGCCGCGTAGGCCGTGCGAGCCTGCTGCGAGGCTTCCGCCGCCGCGTGAATCGCGTCCTCGTACCGCTGCCGCGCAAGCAGGCCACGGGCGGTGTCGAGCGCTGCCGTCGCCGAGCGAACGTCGGCCTGGACGCCCTCGGCATACCAGGCGGCGGCCCGGCGGATGACGGCGTCGGCCTCGTCCAGATCGCGGGCCGCCTGCTGGGCGAGGCGGTCGTCCTCAGCGGCGAGTTCCTGGCCCCGGGCCGCCGCCACCTCGGCGGCCTGGACGACCTGATCGATCTGTCGGGGATCGGGACGTGATGCCCGCACGAGGTCTCCCCCCACCTCGAGCAGCCGCTTTGCCTCGCGACACCGCTCGTTGGCACGAGCCCGGTCGGTCCGCTGTTGATCGAGCGAGCGAGCGAGCGTCGTGACCTGATCATGGACTCTGCGGAGGCGGCCGGGAAGCGCCTCAGAGAGGCCGTCGAGCTCGCGGCGGCGGTCATGGATCGCGGCCGTGCAGGCCTCCGCCCAGTCTTCCTGCCGCTCGGCCTCCTCGAGCACCGCCACCGCCCGGAAGTAATGCTGCGTCGCCGGGTCGGCCGCGGCGTTGGCCTCGACGAGCAGGCTGTGAGACCGCTTGAGCCCTTCATCTCCCTTGGCCACATTGTCGGCCACCTCTCCCCAGGCGGAGTCGGCGTAGTGGTGCTGGAGGTGGCCGAGATCGGCCTCGGCCCGCGGCCGCGCGGCGGCGAGCGCCTCGAGGCGGGCGGCCACGGCCGGCAGGAGCTGTTCGGCCCTTGTGCGGGCGGCGATAACGTTTTCCAAGAGCGCGGCTGATTCGGCGACCGCCTCCTCGGCCTGCTCGAGATGAGCGACGGCATTTTCTACGTCGGCCGCGTCAAGCAGCCGCCCGGCAAGATCAGCCTCGCGGTCGGCCGTCACGAGCAGCGGCTCGGGATCTGCGCCCGGTTCCGAGAGCAGCCAGCCTTCGGCCCGGCGGGTGGCAGTTCGCTGACGGATCTCAGCCCCGCGGCCCCCGGCCTGCCGCCGCCGGTCGTCGGTGGCTTCCACGCCGTCGATGCGGGCGATCGCGTCGGCCAGCATGCTCCGGCCCCCCTCCAGCCGACCACGCGCGGCCACCGGATCAGGCTCCACATCCTCGCCGGCGAGGCCCCGTTCGCGGGCCGCCTCGGCCACGACCGGCTCGAAGGCCGCCGCCGACCGGCCTCGCCGGGCCAGGCCGTCGAGCCGCTCCCGTACGGCCGTCAGATCGGCATCCATTGCTGTCGCGAGTTCCCGCGCCGTTTCGTGGGCCTGTTCGAGCGCGTCGAGCGGCGCCCGGCAGGCTGCCACCACCTCGGGGAGCGGCGGCCTGGCCTCGGCGGCGTCGAGCAGGGCGATCACGTCGTCACTGGCGGCGGTGCCCAGGAACCACTCCGCTTTGATTCGGTCCTGGGCCCGTTCCCAGACGTCCATCAGCCCAAGCCACCGTTCCCGGTAGCGACGGACGGCGTTCTGCACCGCGTCATAGGCGTCCCTGGTCATGCCCTGCATTGGCGTGAGAAAATCGGGATCGGTGTGGGGCAGCATGCGGTGTCGCTCCTGCTGGCCATCGAGCAGGTCGGAGAGGGCCACCACCTCCTGCTTGAAGGCGGCGAGTTTGTCGAGCGCCTCCGCCTTACGGCTTGCGTGCCGCGCCCGCTGCACAGCCAGAAAGCCGACGACGCCCGCGGCCGCGAGCGACATCGCACCGAGCGGTAGCGTGCGCGTGCGGAAGACGCGGGTCGCCTCGGCCTGCTTTGCCTTAGCTGTGATCCGGTCGGCGACGGTTTTTTCCGTGGCGGCTACCAGTGCGGCGAGTCCCTCCGCAAACTGCATGTCCTTGGCCCGCGGCACAAAGGCCCGCGAGATCACGTCCCGCTCGAGTCCGCGGCGGTCGAGGCCGGCGGTTTGGAGCAGCGAGGGGGGCACGTCCATCGCTACCGAACGGTCGCCGATGTCGAGCACGATCGTGACATCCTTGGCGGGGTCGAAGCCTCCCGCCTCGCGGGCGGCCCACCAGTGGTCCACGATCCGCGGCAAGAGGTCGGCAGCGCCCCCGGTCGCGCCTATCGACTTCACAACAACCACGCGGTAGGCGCGGCCGGTCGCGGCCTTGGCATCGGCGGCGGCCTTGCGGACCGCGTCGAAGTCGTCGGTCAGACCGGGGCCCACGAAGACAGTGGTCTGCTTGGCGGCGGTGGGGGGCGGAGGGATCTCGTCGGCAAACGCCTCGGGGCCGCCGGCAAGCAGCATCACAAGCGACAGAGAAGTGACGAGTGCAAGGTCATGACGCATGGAGTGTGGATTCCTGAGTACCTAACGAAGCTGATGCCGGAAGCTGATGCCGGGAGCTGACTATGAAAATTCGTCAGCGACAACTCTCCCGCTCAGCCGGAGCGGGCTGCGGGGAGTTGCCGCGTGGGAAAGCTCGAGGATGCAGGATTGCCAGAGATGGTTTTTCTTCGGAACGAGAGTCTATCCGCCGGATACCAGCGGCAGGCCGAGGGTGGCCGCCACCTCCGCGGCGAGGGTGAGGGTGGGGAGATCGCCGACACCCAGGATCGCCACCGCCCCCAGGCTCTTCGCTTCGGCGGTGACCGCCGCCACGTCACAGCTGTCGCCCGTTCCCGCCAGGCGCACGCGATGGACACGGGCCGCCGTGGCGAAGGAGCAACACCAGTCGCGGGCCGACCGGGCGATGGCCGCGTTGTCTGCCACGACGAGGACCGGGCCGGGCGGGATGCTCTGCCACCGAGAATCCGCCGTCACGGCCGGTAGCCGCCGATCTCCTCGGCAGTGATCCTGGGCGAGGGAAACGTCGGTGTCGGTGGTGGCGGCGGCTGCCGCGGCATGCCCGGCTGAGGAGCCTGCCCGGGCAGGATGATCGCGCCGGTTCGACCCGGGGGCCGACCAGATGGCAGGAGGCCACCGCCGGTGAGCGGGCCGCGGCCACTCGTACCAGGCCCTGATTCAATCGCCGGGGCCCGCGGCCGTCCGGCGTTGAGGTCGGACCAGGGGCCCGAGCCGTAGCCGGGCACGGCTGCCGGAGCACCTGCCCGCACGCCGCCGGTCGGGCTCGAGCCACGGGTCTGCTGCGGCAGCCAGGAAGCCCGTCCGGAACGTTCCACCGCCGTCGGTGTCGTTGCCGCCGGCGCGGCCTGTCTCCCTGTGCCAAAGGTCGCCCCCGGCATCGGGGTCAGCGCTGGAGCCGCCGCGGCCGGCGGTGTCATGGGAGGCGGCCGTGTGCCGGGTAAGAGGGAGTCGCCCTGCCGGCGGGACTGGGGCGGCGAAATCTCCGGAGGCAGTTGAAAGAGGGGCTCGTCTTCCTCCTCGCCAACGTCACCGACATCGATCCCGCGGGGCAGGCCCGTGAGCGGATCGAGCCCCGCCCCGAGCTGCATCTCGAGCCGCTGCCGCCGCATCCGCGCCCGGGCCAGGTCGGCCTCCGACTTGCTGATCGTGCCGTTGCCGTCGAGATCCCAGCTGCGAATAAGCTCCTCGCGGGTGAGCCCGAGCTTCGGCCCGGTCGCCGACGGCACGAGCCCGCCGCTGCGTGGGATCGGCAGCTGCTGGCCGGCGGCAGTCGTGGCCGCCAATGCCAGCACGATCGCGGCGAAAGTTGAATGGATCTGCATCATGGTCGGCACCTGGGAAACCTCAAGAATAGGGCGGTCAGCGGCACCTTCGCAAGCACTCGTTTGGGCGACGAACCCCCGTAGCGCAGTGAGCCCGGGGCGGTTTGCGGCTCCGCGGGCTCTGACCCGAGCACCAACGCTGCGGCATAGAAGCCCCCGGCGCGAGCCGGTGCGGCATAGAAGCCCCCGGCGCGAGCCGG
>JBBEEF010000082.1:0-10461 GCA_040880915.1 Pirellulales bacterium | reverse complement strand
CATAGAAGCCCCCGGCGCGAGCCGGTGCGGCATAGAAGCCCCCGGCGCGAGCCGGTGCGGCATAGAAGCCCCCGGCGCGAGCCGGGGGACTGTGACGTAGCGCACAGCCTGGCGACGCCATGCCGAAACGCGGCGCGGACTCTGGGCGGCATGGATAGCGGGGTGGCGTTTGTTCCCGCCGTCCCCGGGCTCGCGCCCGGGGCTTGTATGGGGGCGGGGCGAGCGTGCCCCGTGGTATTTTGAGCCGGCCTTGCAAGCGACGGCAGGTGAGCTGCCCGAAGCGAACATTCAACGAGCTGGCACGGGTAACGCCGACCCACTCGGCGTGACCCACAAAAATCTCGGACGAACCCCCGTTGGCTTACACCTCGGGCTTCCTGCCAGGTGCCTTGTCCGTTCGACCGCCCGACAGTGCACCATCAAAACTCGGGCTGTCGGTTTGGGCCGCGGCAGCCGCGAGGGCCGCGGCGATTCGGGCCGAGGCCTCGGCCGCGTCGCCCGTGGCCAACTCGCGGGCGGCGACGTGGCAGTGCACAAGATGCCCGCCGATGTGGGTGGCGGGCGGATCGACCTCACGACAGACCAGCTCGGCCAGCGGGCAGCGGGGATGGAAGCGGCAGCCGGCCGGCGGTCGCGCGGGGCTGGGCACGTCGCCGGGAAGCACGATCCGCCCCCGGCGGCGGGCTGGCTCGACACTGGGAACGGCCGAGAAGAGAGCGTGGGTGTAGGGGTGCAGCGGCGTGGCGTAGAGGTCTTTGGCGGGGGCATGTTCCACCAGCCGGCCGAGATACATCACGGCGACGTCGTCGGAGATGTATTCCACGATCGAGAGGTCGTGGGAGATGAACAGGTAGGTGAGCCCCAGCTCGCGCCGGAGCTCGATGAGCAGGTTCACGACCTGGGCCTGGATCGAGACGTCGAGGGCCGAGATCGGCTCGTCGAGCACGATGAACTCCGGTTCGAGCACAAGCGCCCGGGCGATCGCGATCCGCTGCCGCTGGCCACCGGAGAACTCGTGCGGGTAGCGGGCCAGCGCCGTGGCCGGCATCCCGGTGCGGTCGAGGGCCGCGGTCATCCGCCGCAGCCGCTCGGCCGGGTCGCCGAGGCGATGGATGACGAGCCCTTCCTCGAGGATACCCCGGATCGTGAGGCGGGGGTTGAGCGAGCCGTAGGGATCCTGGAAGACGATCTGCATCTTGCGGCGCAAGGTCCGCAGGGCCCCCGCCGAGAGTCGGCGGACATCGTTGCCGGCGAAGCGGACGCTGCCGGCGGTGGGCTCGACGAGCCGGAGGATGCTCCTGCCCACGGTCGTCTTGCCACAGCCGCTCTCCCCGACGAGGCCGAGCGTGGTGCCCTGGGGAATCGCGAATGAGACCCCGTCTACGGCGCGGACGGCTCCCACCTGGCGCCGCAGCAGCCCGCTGCGGATCGGGAAGTGGGCCTCGAGGCCCATCACGGCAAGGAGCGGCTCGGCAGGTGTGGTCATGTGGCCGGCTCCCTCCGCGGGGTCGGGGCCCCGAGATCCTCGGCATGGTGGCAGCGGACCAGGTGGCCGGGGGCGAGCCCTCGCAGCTCGGGCGAATCGGCGAAGCACCGCGGCTCGCGAGCAAAGGGGCAGCGGGGATGGAACCGGCAGCCGATCGTGATCTCGCCGGGCTGCGGCACCATCCCGGGAATCGCTGCCAGCGGCCGGCCCGTGCCGGCCTGGTGCTCGGGCCGGGCGGCCAAAAGACCGATCGTGTAGGGATGGAGGGGGTGGGCGAAGAGCTCCGCGGCCGGAGCCTGCTCGACGATTTTTCCGGCATACATCACGGCCACATGGTCGCAGGTCTCGGCAACGACCCCGAGGTCGTGCGTGATCAGCAGGATTGCCATCCCCAGCCGCTGCCGGAGGTCTGCGAGCAGCGCGAGGATCTGGGCCTGAATCGTGACGTCGAGGGCCGTAGTCGGCTCGTCGGCGATCAATAGCTCGGGCTCGCAGGCCAGGGCCATCGCGATCATCGCCCGCTGCCGCATGCCGCCGGAGAGTTGGTGGGGATACTCGTCGAGCCGCCGCTCGGGGTCGGCGATCCGCACGAGCCCCAATAGCTCGAGCGCGCGCGTGCGGGCGGCCTGCCGCGAGCCGCCGCGGTGGAGCCACACGGCTTCGGCCACCTGGGCACCGATCGTGAATACCGGATTGAGGCTCGTCATCGGCTCCTGGAAGATCATGCCCACGCGGCCGCCGCGGATATGCCGCAGGCGGCCCTCGGGCAGGCCGACCAGGTCCACCGGCCGGCCGTCGATCTCGAGCAGGATCTGGCCGTGCTCGATTCGGCCCGGCGAGGCCACGAGCCCTAGCACGCTCATCGCCGTCACGCTCTTGCCGCAGCCGCTCTCACCGACCAGGCCGAGTGTCCTGCCCCGCTCGATCGTCAGCGACACACCGTCCACCGCCGGCACCCGGCCGGCCGGCGTGTGGAACGCGGTCACGAGGTTGCGGATCTCGAGCAGGGGCGTGCTCACTGCGGGCAGCGTCACTTCCGCGCCTCCCGGAGTCTGGGGTCGGTTGACTTCTGCAGCCCCTCGCCCACGAGGTTGAAGGCCAGCACGGTCAGGAAGATCGCGGCGCCTGGAAAGAACACGAGCCACCACATCCGGAGGTTTGAGCGGGCGTCGTTGAGCAGCGATCCCCAACTCGCCGACGGGGGAGGCTGGCCAAAGCCGAGAAACGACAGGCCGCTCTCCGTCAGGATCGCCGCGGCGATCCCGAACGTGATCGGCACCACGACCGGCGCCAGGGCGTTGGGCAGGATGTGGCGGAGGATGATCCGCGCCGGCCCCGCCCCCAGGGCCCGGGCGGCCGTCACGAACTCCGCCGACTTGAGCCTGAGAAACTCCGCCCGCATCAGCCGCGAGATGCCCGTCCAGCCGGTGAGGCCGAGGACGGCCATCATCTTCCAGATCGTCGGCTTCTCGACGATCGCCAACAGCGCGAGGATCAGCACGAGCGACGGCACGCACATCACCACCTCGGTCGCCCGGCTCACGACCGCGTCGACCCAGCCGCCGAAATAGCCGGCCAGAGCGCCCGCGGTGATCCCGATCGTGGCGGCGATGCCCATCGAGACGAAGCCGACGAGCAGCGCCACGAGCGTGCCATGGACCATTTTCGCGAACACGTCGACGCCGGCCTGATTGGTGCCCAGGAGATTGCGGCGGCTGGGATGGCCCTGGTCGCGGGCCGGGTTGCCGGGGAGTCCCGGCCACTCCTCGGCGCGGACGGCGCGGTACGGGTCTTGGAACACCAGTGGCCAGACGGCCCAGCTCTCAGGGTCCTTCTCGGCGAGGTTTCGGGGGTATTCTCCACGAAACTTGTCGGTGGCGAAGATCACCGGCTCCCAGCCGCGGTCGTAGTAGGCCAGGCAGGGAAAATAGATGTGTCCTTTGTAGCGGCAGACGACCGGCTTGGTTCCGGCGATCACCGGGGCGAGGAGGGCGACCGCGGCCAGCAGGCCGATGAACACCAAGGCCGCCATCGCCAGCGGCATCCGCCGGTAGCGGTTCCAGGCCTCGCCCCAGAAGCCGCGGTGGGATGCCAGCATCGTCACTCCATGCTTACCCGGGGGTCGACCCAGGCGTAGAGGATGTCGGCTAGGAGCTGGCCGGCGAGCGTGAGCACGCTGAACAGGAGCGTGAGGCCCATGATCGTGGGATAGTCGCGTTCCCGCAGGCTCTCGAAGAAGAGCCGCCCCATTCCCGGCCAGGTGAAGATCTGCTCGATGATCACCGACCCGCCGAGCAGGGCTGGCAGCGAGAGGCCGAGGAGGGTGACCAGCGGGATGAGCGTGTTGCGGAACGCGTGGTGGACGAGCACCCGGACCGGTCCCGCCCCCTTGGCCCGCGCGGTGCGAATAAAGTCCTGGCGAAGCACCTCCTGGAGGTTCGTGTTGATGAACCGGGAGTACCAGGCCAGGCTGACATAGGTCATGCAGACCAGCGGCATGACCGCGTGGCGGGCCACGTCGGCGAGCCAGGCCGCGGTCGTGGCATGTGGCTGGCTGCCGGTCATCCCAAAGAGCGGCAGCTCCCAGGGCCTGCCCTCGGACCAGATCGAGAACACCACCTGAAGCGCGAGGGCGGCCACGAAGGTCGGCACCGAATACAGCATGTAGAGCACGAGGCTGACGACCCGCTCGTCGGGCGAGCCGCTCCGGGCGGCCGCGTACAGCCCCAGCGGGATCGAGATGGCCCAGGTCAACAGCAGGCTGCCGGCCGAGAGGGCGAGCGTGGGGCCGATCCGCTCCCCGATCAGCTGCGTCACCGGCGCCTTGCGGGAGATGCTCCGGCCGAGGTCTCCCCGCAGGATGTTGCCGAGCCAGACGAAGTAGGCCTGGTGCCAGGGCTTGTCGAGGCCGTAGGCGGCCTTCATCCGCTCGAGATCGGCGGGGTTGAGCCGGCGGCTGGGATCGGTCTGGGCAACGGCAGCCGTCAGCGGCGTTCCGGGGATCGAGCGGATCAGGCCGTAGACGAGGAACGAGATGAGCAGAAGCGTCACCAGCCCCAGGCCGAGTCGGCGCAGGAGGTGGTTGATCATGGGGAAGACCCGGGTGGTTGGTCGTTCATGGCACGGGCTTCCAGATGCTGCCGAAGCCGGGGGAGTAGTGGAAGGGACCGCGGGGGCTGAATACGTAGCCGCGGAGATCCTTCGAGAAGCCATGGAAACTGTTCCGCCAGTAGAGCCAGGTCGAGGGCTGGTCCTCGTAGAGGATCTCCTGGATCCGGGCATACTTCTCGGCCCGCTTCGTGCGATCCACCTCGGCCCGCCCCTCAGCGAACAGGCGGTCGACCTCGGGGTTGGAATAGCTGCCGAAGTTCCGGCCCTCGCCCGTGGCCCAGATGTTGGAGGAGGTGTCGGGATCGGCCCCGGCGCCCCAGCCGCCGAAGGCTGCGTCGAACTTCTTCTCGAGCAATTGCTGCTGGAGCACGGTGAACTCCGTCGGCCGCACGTTCACCCGCACCCCGATCCGCTCGAGGCTCTGCTGCAAGAGCGCGGAGATCTCTTGGGCCATCGGCTGCTGGCTACAGAGCACGGTGAACTCGAAGGGCACGCTCCGCCCGTCGATCTCACGGTCCCGGATCCCGTCGTTGTCGCGGTCGATCCAGCCGGCCTCGTCGAGCAGCGCTTCGGCCCGGTCGAGATCCTGGCGGTAGGCTTCGAGAGGCTTCTTCGTGGCCATCCAGGCGGTCGGATGGAAGATGCCGGTGCAGGGTGTGTAGAGGCCATGGCAGGTGGTCTCGAGCATCCGCTCGTGGTCGAAGGCGTGGCTCATCGCCCGGCGGACGCGGCGGTCGGTGAAGAACGGACTCTTCGTGTTCCAGCTGAAATGAAAGGAGACCCACTCGGGCGCCGTGGCCTTCGTGTTCTTTGCGTAGTACCCGTCATCGCCGGTCTGGGTCGTCCACTGCTCAGGAAGCAGCGCCATCTCCTCGATCTCCCCTTTTTTAAGCGCCAGCAGCGCCGTGTTGGGATCCTCCAGGATCCGAAACCGGATCTCGTTGAAGAAGGGCTTGGCACGGACCTGTTTGTCGCCGATGGTGTGCCACGATCCGCGGGCCCGCAGGAGAATCTCCTGGCCGCGGACTCGCTGCACGATCTCATACGGGCCGCCGCAGACCGGCTTGGCCTCGAGCGCGACATGCCGCGTGCTGTCCTTGAGCGTGGGATCGTCTTCCCAGGTCTCGCCGTAGACGTGCCGGGGGATGACCGGGAAGTTGATGTTCCAGACGTTGGTCGCCAGCGGCTCCCGGTGGAAGTAGACAAGCGTGTGGTCATCGTAGGCGTGGACGCCGCGGAGTTGGTCGGTGCCGCTGCGGACCGCCGGCACCGGCACCCGCTCGTCCATGATCACCTTGTAGCTAAAAGCCACGTCATGGGCGGTGATCGGCTGGCCGTCGCTCCAGAGCAGATCGTCACGGAGCACCACCTTGTCGAGCGTGCCGTCGACACTCGTCTGCCACTTTGCAACGGTCTCAGCCGCAGCGAAGGGCTCGAGGTGGCGGTCGAAGGAGAACAGGCCAAACCCCGTCAGACCGAGCACATCGCTCTCGGCCGAAGAGCTCGTGAGGATGGGATTGGTGCTGTTGAGATCGACGGGCAGATGGCGGCTGATTCGGCTGCCGAGGTCAGCTGCGTCCGCCGCGGGCAGGCGGCCCAGGGCCGAGAGGATCTTCGCGTTGTGATCCGCGGAGTCGTTTTTGAGGGCAAGGGCCTCGGCGGGAGTCGCCAGCGGCGGATCGGTGGCGAGTTCGGCGGAGAGATCGGCCAGGGCGTCACGGACGGGGCGGTCGATCCACTTCGCGTCGCGGTCGAGAGAGTCAAGCGGCGGCGGCGCGAAGGGGGACACAGGAGGGCGGGATACCGCCGGCTCGGCCGGCTCGGCGGCCGCTGTCGGGTCGCCCGGGGGGGAGGCGGCGGGGAGCTTGTCGGCCTCGGGCGTGAGGACCGGCTCGGGCTTGGGCGGCGGGGTTTTCGTGCGGCCGCAGCCCACCGCCAGCATGGCGGCAAGCGAGGTGGCGGCGACCAGGCCAACCGCGACTGGAAGGCGGACGAAGCGGGGAAGCCGGACGGAAACAAGATGGTGCATGCCGGCATCCCACGGTTTTGCGGGGAAAACCCGATGCTACGGCCCTCATGGCGGCCGGGTCAACCACAGCGGCGAATGCTCACCAGAAACCCAGCCAGCCGCCGGCCGCGACGAATGTCCGCCGGCACCTGGAACTCAGGGAAACCGGTGCCCCATCTTCTCCCGCTTCGTGGCGAGATACTTTTCGTTGTGCTCGTTGACCGGCGGCAGGATCGGCACCTGGTCGACCACCTCGAGATCGAAGCCGCCGTAGATGAAGGCGTCGGTCTTCTTGGGGTTGTTGGTGAGCAAGCGAACCTTTGAGAGGCCCAGGTCCTTGAGGAGCTGGATCCCGATGCCGTAGTCCCGGGCGTCGGCCTTGAAGCCGAGGGCGAGGTTTGCCTCGACGGTGTCGAGTCCGCCGTCCTGGAGGGCATAGGCGCGGATCTTCTCCACCAGCCCGATGCCGCGGCCCTCCTGCGGCAGGTAGACCAGCACGCCCGCACCCTCGCGGCCGATCATGTCGAGAGCCATCTGGAGCTGGTCGCCACAGTCGCACCGCAGGCTGTCGAGCAGGTCGCCGGTGAAGCAGGACGAGTGGAGCCGCACGAGGGGCGCGGCCACTTTCGCGGGGTCGCCCATCACGAGCACGATCGGCTGCTGGCTTTCAAACCTGACGCCGTAGGCGATCACCCGGAAGCGGCCGTATTTCGTGGGCAGTTCCGCCTCGGCGATCCGCTCGACGAGCTTTTCCCGCGCGCGGCGCTGGCGGATGAGCTGCTCGATCGAGATGATTTCGAGGCTGTGCTCGCGGGCGAGCGTGAACAGCGTGTCGCGGTCGGCGCGGTTGCCCTCGTCGTCGAGGATCTCGCAGAGCACACCGGCCGGGGCCCGCCCCGCCATCCGCGCGAGATCGACGGTCGCCTCCGTGTGGCCCGCCCGCCGGAGAACGCCCCCCTCCTTGGCCACCAGCGGAAACAGGTGCCCGGGGCGGACAAAGTCGGCGGGGAGGCTTTCCGGATCGAGGATTGCAGCGATCGCTGTGGACCGTTCCCCCGCGGTGATCCCGGTGCGGGCTGTCTTGTGGTCTACGGGCACGGTGAAGGCGGTGCCCAGGGGCGTCGAGTTGGCCTCGCACATCATCGGCAGTTCGAGCCGCTTGGCGACGTCGGGGAGGATCGAGAGGCAGACCTGCCCCCGGCCGTGGGTGATCATGAAGTTCACGATTCCCGGCGTGGCGGCGTCGCCGGCGCAGACGAAGTCCCCTTCGTTCTCACGGTCCTCGGCATCCACCACGATCACGCACTCGCCCCGGGCGATGGCGGCCACTGCGGCGTCGATCGAGGAGAATTGGGAGGGCATCGCTGGCTGTAACGGGGCGATTGAGTCCGTTTCAGGGAGTGTGGCAACCGCCGCCACTCCAGGACACATGAGTTTGATTATAGGATGGCAGCGGCGGGTCGCCGAACGCCCCGTCGGGCTCGGCTCTCCTTTTTGCAGGCCTCACGATGCTCGACCGCGAGGAATACATCGAACAGGCCTACTTGTTTCGGTCGTTCGGGGAGCGGATCGTGGCCGGCATCGCCGCCCAGGAGGCGCTTGCCGCGATCGGGCAGGAGGTGCTCGCCACCTCGAAATTGCCGCTGGCGATCGGCTATCTCGTGGGCGAGCTCAAGCTGGTCGGCACGCTCTCAACGGCCATGGCCCGGCTGCCCCATTATTTCGCCGCCTTCCAGACCTTTGTGATGGCGGCGGCCGAGGAGGAGGGAGGAAGGTTCGACATCCGCACGGCGCTGGCGATCCTCGAGCGGGAGGCGGCCTACCGGGCGGAGGGAGCCATGCCGCAGGGGCTGTTCTTCTATCGCTTCGAGTGCCTGTCACGGAACCGGCTCGACTACGGCCGCGGCCTGGCCGCGGTGGCCGCCGACGACATCTTCGACGCCAACTGGAAGAGCTGGATCGGCACGGTGGCCCGGCAGGTGGGGCTCGTCGACCTGGCAGACCTCGTCTTCGTTCGCAGCCCGGAGTATTGGCGGCTTGGGAAGCGGGAAGCGCTCCTGGCGGGCAAGGAGGAGCCTGCACCCGACCGCGCCATCCTGTTTGGTGAGAAGGAGGGGCGGATCGCCCGGGCCAATCGGGGCAAAGATCCGCTCTTCTTCTTTGCGGCCCTTGAGCGGCAACTGGGCTACCCAGCCATCCCACGGGTCAAGACCGCCGCCCCCGCCGCCGAATCACCGGCCCTCTTGGCCCGGCGGCTCGAGCGGCTCGAGATGCGGGTCAAGCTTCTCGAGGAGGAGGGCCGCGGCGGGATCGACCTCTCCCGATTCGATCCCAAGAATTTCCGCGCCGCGCAGGGCGAGTGATCGTGAACGACCGATCGCTGCGGGATGATCTGGCGACGATCCGCATGGCGGCGGTCGATGCGGTTTTGCCACGTCGGCTCTTCACACGCCGGCTGGCGGTTGTCGCCGGCGAGCTCGTGCTCGACAACCAGCCGCTGACACCGCCGCTTGTACTCGGCGGCCGCGGCAGGATCGCCGTGGTCGGGGGGGGCAAGGCGGCGGCCGGGATGGCCGCTGGCCTCGGCGAACTGCTGGCTGGCGGGGGCGTGGCGGCCGCTCGGATCACGGGCCTTGTAAGCGTGCCCCAGGGGTGCGGGCGGCTTGTGGCGGGTGTGGAGGTTCGCGAGACCCGGCCCGCCGCCGCGAATCTTCCCACGCCCGCGGCCGTGGCAGCGACCCGAGAGATGCTCGCGCTTGTGGCGTCGCTTGGGTCTGACGACCTCGTCATCGCCCTTATCAGCGGCGGTGGCTCGGCGCTCGTGGCGGCCCCGCGAGCTGGCATTCCGCTCGAGGAGAAGATCGCCGTAACGACGTGGTTGGCAAACGCCGGCGCCGACATTACGCAGCTTAACCTTGTTCGCCGGGCGGCCAGCGACGTGAAGGGGGGCGGCCTGGCCCGGGCCTCGACGGCAGGTCGGATGCTCGTGCTCGTGCTCTCGGACGTGATCGGGGATCCGCTGCGATCGATCGCTTCGGGGCCCTGCCTGCCAGAGGCGGGGGATGCAGCAGCGGCACTCGCGGTGCTCGAGCGGTTCGGTGCCATTGCCGCCGGCGTGGCGCCGCGGCTCGTCGCGCTCCTTCGTGCCGACGCGTCCCGGGCCGCCGGCACCGAGCAGCGACCACAGGTCACAAACACGGGCTCGTGGATAACGCCCCGTGGCTGCCGCGTCGACCATGTTCTGCTCGGCGGCAATGCGGCGGCGGTTGCGGCGGCGGCGACAGCGGCAAAGCGGCTGGGCTATTGCGTGACCGTCCGCCAAACGATGGCGGGCTGCGGAGAAACTGCCGACGAGGTGGGCCGGCGGCTGGCCCATGAGGGGCTCGCGCTCGTCGCGGCCACCGCGGCCGATGCTCGGGCCCGCGGGATTGTCGAGGGGGGCGAGGCGGTCGTGCGGCTGCCGCGTGATCACGGCATCGGCGGCCGCAATCAGCAGACGGTGGCGGCCGCCCTCGCGGCGGTGCTCGGTACACCCATGAGCTGGCCGCCGGGTCTTGCCGTCGCAAGCATCGGCACCGATGGCGAAGATGGACCGACCGCGGCGGCGGGGGGCCACGCCGACGCAGGCGTCGCCGCAAAGATCGCGGCGCTAGGACTCGATGCTGCCGCGGCCGTCGCCCGCTGTGACGCGCTGCCGCTTTTGGCAGCGGCCGGCGGCCTGGTGGTGACTGGCCCCACGGGCACGAACGTCGCTGACGTCCGGGTCGTGCTGGCCCGTTGAGGCCCGGATTGCCCTCCGCCACCCCGCCGCTCGACCCATAAAAGCCCCAGGGCGCGAGCCCGGGGACTGCGGAAA
>JBBEEF010000081.1:0-33106 GCA_040880915.1 Pirellulales bacterium | reverse complement strand
CACTGCAAAACAAGCGATTTGAAATACGCCCGGAGAGGCTCGAACTCCCAACCCTCGGTTCCGAAGACCGATGCTCTATCCAATTGAGCTACGGGCGCATGTGCGGGATCGTAGCGATTTTTCCGGGCGGCGGCCATCGGCCCGTCACCCGCGGCCCCGAGACGTTCGCCGCGGGCCCACGGCGGCGGATATGCTTGAAGTACGGAGGTCTCGTCCGCGCGGCTGGTTCTGAGGCGGCAGGCAGGAGTCGGCGGGCGGACGCACGCGAAACCATGGCTCACATCACGTTGCGGGTGTTGCACGGCGCCGACCGGGGCCGTGTCTTTGAGCGACTCTCCACGCCGGTCACGATTGGCCGCGAGGAAGGCAACCTGATCCAGCTCAACGACGAGCGGATCAGCCGCTACCACCTCAAGCTGCAGAGCGACAACGACAAGATCGTCGCTACTGACCTCGAGAGCACCAACGGCACGAAGGTCAACGGCGAGGACATCCAGGTCCACATCATCCGCGACGGCGACATGATCTCCCTGGGGCGTTCGCTGCTGCTCGTCGGCTCACACAGCGACATCGACCGCCGAATCGCCGCCCGGCATCCCAACGGGGAGGACGGGCGGGCCCGGCAGCTCCGCGAGCGGATGGAGCGGTTTGCTGCCCAGCAATCAGACGTGATCGAGGACCTCGGGGCGGTGCGATCCCCGCTGCTGCCCGGCGGGCCGCCGCCGTTGCCCGACCGGCTGAGCCCCGCCCAGTCGGCCGAGCTTTCCGAACTGCTTGACTACGTGCAGAGCGTGCTCCGCGCGGCGACCGAGGGGGCCGTGATGCGGGCGGGAGCCGAGCGGGTCGAGCTTGAGTTTCCCGACTGGCAGGCGGTCCTCGACCTGCAAGCGCGGCTCTCCCAATTGCTCCGTGAGATCGGCGAGCCCAGCTCGGACTGACACTGCCGGCCTGACGGCCGAGGGCCAAACGGCATTGCCGCGAACGTCTGGGCCAAAAGTCTGGGCTGAAGTCTGGGCGAGAGGGCAGGGGCACCGCGAGCCGGCCCGCTTCGCTAAACTAGGAATTCCCCTGCGAGGCCCACGGATGAGCACGCTCCCCTTCGCCCACCTCCACTGCCACAGCCACTACAGCCTGCTCGACGGAGCCAGCTCCATCGACCGGCTCGTGGCCCGCACGGCCGAGCTGGGGATGAATTCCCTGGCAATCACCGACCACGGCAACCTGCACGGGGCGCTCGAGTTTTACGCCAAGGCCAAGGCGGCCGGGATCAACCCGATCATCGGCTACGAGGCCTACATCGCCCCCGGCAGCCGCTTCCAGAAGGATGCCGGTAACCAGAAGGATTCGAGCCACCACCTCACGCTTCTGGCCCGTGACCGAACCGGCTTCGCCAACCTCCTCCAGCTGGCCACGAAGGCCTACCTCGAGGGCTTCTACTTTAAGCCACGGATCGACCGCGAACTGCTCGAGGAGTTCGGCGAAGGGATTGTCTGTCTCTCCGGCTGCCTGTCGAGTGAATTCGCCCGGTCGCTCATCGGCGCCGCTCCGGGGCAGGCGGAGTCGCTCACCGAAGCCCGCGAAGTTGCCGGTTGGTTCCAGAAGACCTTCGGCGATCGGTATTTCATCGAGATTCAAGACAACGGTCTCGCCGTGCAACGGCAGGTCACCGAGGCGGCCCTGGATCTCTCCCGCGAACTCGGCATCCCGACGGTCGCCACCTGCGACTGCCATTACGTCAACCGCGAAGACGCCGAGGCCCAGGACATCCTCCTGTGCGTCAACACCGGCCGCTTCCGCAGCGACACCTCGCGGATGCGAATGGACTCAAGCGAGTTCTATCTCAAGAGTCCGGAGGAGATGCACGCGGCCTTTGCGGGACTGGATCGGGAGCTCGTCACCGCCGCGGTGGCCCGCAGCCAGGAGATTGCCGACAAGGTCTCAATCGACCTCGAGCTCGGCAAGCGTCACTTTCCGGGGTTCGACGTGCCGGGGGGCCGCACCGCCTCGGAGGAGCTGCGGCGGCTGTGTCTCGAGGGGCTCGTTGAGCGGTACGCCGGCGTGTCCAAACGCTGGGTCGACGGGATCGTGCCGGCGGCCGGAGGCTCGGGCGATCTCCACGCCGACGTGCTCGAGCGGCTCGATCGCGAGCTCGGCGTGATCGACACGCTCGGCTTCGCGAGCTATTTCCTGATCGTCTGGGACTTCGTGCGGCATGCCCGCGAACACGACATCCCCGCGGCCGCCCGTGGCTCGGGTGTGGGATCGCTCGTCGCCTATGCGCTCTGGCTCTCCCACGTCTGCCCACTGGAATACGACCTCCTCTTCGAGCGGTTCCTCGACGTCAGCCGCCTCGAGGCTCCTGACATCGACATCGACTTCTGCAAGGAGCGGCGGAGCGAGGTCATCGACTACGTCAAACGCAGATACGGCGAGGCTAACGTGGCCCAGATCGGCACCTTCGGCACGCTCGCCGCCCGGGCCGCGATCCGTGACGTGGGCCGGGCCCTGGGGATGCCGGTGCCCCGTGTCGATCAGATCGTGGCGCTTGTGCCCGACCAGCTCGGCATCTCGCTCGAAGACGCCGCCGCCCCAGGCACGCAACTCGCCACCGCCTGCGAGGCCGACCCGGAGATCGAGGAGCTCGTGGGCCTCGCCAAGCGGATCGAGGGCTTGGCCCGCAACGTCGGCACCCACGCCGCCGCGGTCGTGATCGCCGACCGGCCGCTCGTGGAATACGTGCCGCTCTGCCGGGTGACGGGCAAGGAGGAGGTGATCACCCAGTGGGCGATGGGAGATGTCGAGCGGGCCGGCCTGATGAAGATGGACTTCCTCGGCCTCCGCTACCTCACCGTCGTCGCCAAGACGCTCGAAATCGTCGCCCAAACCACCGGCACGCGGCCCGACCCGTTCGCCTTTCCGCTCGACGACCCGGCCACCTTCGCCACGCTCTGCCGCGGTGAGACGAAGGGCATCTTCCAGCTCGAGAGCGGCGGCATCCGCGACCTGCTCCAGCGGATGAGGCCCGACCACTTCCTCGACATCGTTGCCGTCAACGCCCTCTACCGCCCGGGGCCGCTCGAAGGGGGCATGGTCGACGAATACGTCGCCGTGAAGCACGGCCGCAAGCGGGCGGAGTTTCTTCACCCCGTGATGGAGGAGGTGCTCGCCGAAACCCACGGCGTGATGGTTTACCAAGAGCAGGTGATGCGGATCCTGGAGCGGCTCGGCGGCATCGAGCTCTCCAAGGCCTACACCTGCATCAAGGCCATCGGCAAGAAGAAGCTCGAGACCATCGCCGCCTTCCGTGAGCAGTTTGTGGCGGGGGCTCAGGCCCAGGGCCTCGCGAAGCAGCGGGCGTCTGAGGTGTTCGCGTTGATCGAGAAGTTTGCGGGCTACGGCTTCAACAAGAGCCACTCGACCGCATACGCCCTCCTGGCCTGGCAGACGGCCCACCTCAAGACCCACTTTCCGGTTGAGTTTATGGCGGCCCTCCTCTCGGGCGACATCACGGGCCGCAACTTTAAAAAGAAGGACTCGCTCGTCGAGCACGTCGAGGACTGCCGGCGGATGGCGATCGAGGTGGCCCCGCCCGACGTGAATGCCTCGCAGGCCGACTTCTCCGTGGCCAACGGCCGGATCCTCTTCGGCCTCTCGGCGATCAAGGGCTGCGGCGTGCAGGCTGCGGAGGCGATCTCCGCCGAACGAGAGAAGCGGGGCCGGTACCGCGACCTCCACGACTTCTGCGGCCGGCTCGATCCCTCGCTCGTCAATAAGACTGCCATCGAGAACCTCGCCAAGGCCGGGGCGATCGACTCGCTCGGCGGCCACCGCGGCCAATTGCTCGCCGGAATCGAACGGGCGATGGCGGCTGGGGCGGCGAAGCTGGCCGACCGCAAGAGCGGCCAGAAGAGCCTGTTCGAAGCGTTCGCCGAGCCGGCGGCGGCAGCCGAGGCAGTGCCGGCCGGGCTGCCCGACGTTCCCCCCCTTTCGGATCTCGAGATGCGGTCGAATGAGAAGGAGGTGCTCGGCTACTACGTCCACAGCCATCCGCTCGCCGAGCACCACGGGATCTTGGAGGCGATCTGCACCCACGGCACCGCCGCGCTTGGCGGCGTGCCGGCCAAGGGGGATGTGGTGATCGGTGGCCTTGTTGGCGCGCTCAAGCTCTCCAACACGAAGCAGCCGCGGCCCGGCTCGACCCACACCCGCTACGGGATGTTCGACCTTGAGGACATGGACGGCCTTGTCCGCAGCATCTGCTGGCCCGAGGACTTCGCCCGCCTGGCCGACCACATCCGCCCCGACGCCGTGATCCTCGTGGCGGGCTCGATCGACCGCCGGGCCGGCAGTGAGGAGACCAACCTCGTCGTCAACGAGGTGGTGCCGCTGGCCGATGCCTGGAGGCTGCCAGTCAAGAGTGTGAACGTGAGGGTGACCGAGGGGCCCCATGACAGCGCGACCCTTGACCGGCTGGCGGCGGTCGTGGCGGCTCACCCAGGCCCGGTCCAACTGCGGTTGGTGCTCGACACGGCCGATGGCATGCGAGTGCTCATGGAGGCCGACCGGCACTCGGTGACCTGGTCGCAGGCCCTCCACGCAGGGCTCGTGGGCCTTTTGGGCCCAGGATGCGTCCGGGCGGCGGTGTCGCTCGGCGGCCGGCGGCGGGAACCGGCGGGCCGCCCGGGCAGGGCTCCGGCAGCCATTGGCTAGAAAGCCGCGCGGAATTCTAGAAACTGGCCCCTGCGTGCGGTCCTTGAAACTGGGTTCAGGTTTATAACCCGGGCGATTTTCCCCGCTCCCGGCTGATAATTTGCCGGTAATCTCGCATTGCCCCAAGGCCGGCTACGGAATTACGCTCCCTGGCGTTCTGACGGTTCTCCGTTCTGGGCCTTTGGGTCCCTTGCCGCCCCGGTGATTCCCATGCACATCCCACCCGGTCTCCCCATCGGCCTCCGAGCGGCAGTCGTGGTGATCGCTGCCTGGCTCACGCTGGCTACCGTGTCCGAAGCCCGCGCCCAGTTCGCGCCCCCGGCCGGCGTCGTGGTGGATGCCCAGGGTGTTTTGCGGAGCCAGTCGGTGGCTGATCCCGGCCTCACGAAGGAACGGCGGATGGCGGCCATCGACGCCCTGCCGGGCGACCTTCGCAAGCCAACGCCGCTGCGGAAGGTTGCCCTCTCGCGACTCGAGGCGGCGGTCGCCAAGGCGGCCGCCGACGGCCGTGGCATTCCAGACGAAATCGAGAAGCTGGCAGGACTCACCCGCGTGCACTATGTCTTCGTCTACCCGGCCGAGGGCGACACGCCGGGCGAGATCGTGATCGCCGGCCCGGCGGAGCCCTGGTTCACTGACGCGGCCGGCCGGGTGCTGGGCGTCGAGACACGGGCCCCCACCGTGCTCCTCCAAGACCTCGCCACGGCGGTTCGGTGCTTTGCGCCCGGGCAGCCCCGGGATCGCCTCGTAGGCTGCTCCATTGATCCGAAACCCGAAGGCCTGCAGGCGATGCAGGCGTTCCTTCGTCAGACCGGTCGCGTCAATCCGCGGGCGACCGGGGCTGAGATCGTCGCCGGCATGAAGGAAGCGCTCGGCACTCAGGTCGTGAGTGTGCAGGGCGTCTCTCCGGCCACCCACTTCGCCCATGTCATGGTGGAGGCCGACTACCGCATGAAGCTCATTGGCATCGGCCTCGAGCCACCGCCGGTACCGATGAAGACCTGGATCGATCTGGCCGCTGCCGGTGGCGTTGCGGCCAACGCCCTCCAGCGGTGGTACTTCGTGCCCGACTACCAGTGCGTGCGGATTGCCGAAGACGACCTGGCGATCGAACTCGTGGGGGAAGGCGTGAGGCTCTGCGGTGCCGATGAGGTCGTGATGCCCGACGGCACCCGACTCACGGCAAACCGGGCAGACAAGGCCAGCACCACGTTCACCGAATCCTTCACCCGGCTCTATCCGAAAATCGCCGCCCGCAACGCCGTCTATTCCCAGCTTCGCTCGCTCGTTGACCTGGCCGTGGTGGCTGCCTACATGCAGGAGCACGACGCTTACGGGAAGGCGGGCTGGGCTGCCGAGACGCTCTGCGACGAGAAGGTCTATGCGGTGGAGACACTACCAGCTCCCCGGGAAGTGGAGACCGCGATCAACGCCGTCTGGCGGGGCAACCGGCTGCTGACGCCGATCGGTGGCGGCGTAACGATGCACCCCCGGATGGCCCTCGATTCGCCCAACCTCCTGATGGACGAAAAGGGTGAGGTCGGGGCCGCCCATGCCGCCGCCGCCCAGCTTCCGGCAGACGCCTGGTATTGGGACTGACAACTGCGTGCCGCCGGGCCTGCGGTATCCGCCGTGGGCTGTGCGATTCTGCTCATGCCCCCCGCTGCCGCGCGACGAACGCGGCGTAGTCGTTTGGGGTGTCGATCCCACGGGTCGGGTGATTGATCACGCCCACGGCGATCGGGATGCCGGCCTCGATGAGCCGCAGTTGCTCGAGGCTCTCATGCGGCGCGAGCCTCGACTCCGGGAGCGTGTCCCAGGCCTCCAGGACCCAGCGGCGATAGGCGTAGAGCCCCACGTGCTGCCAGTAGATGGGAGGTTCGGCCGCCAAGAGAGCGTCGTTCCAATCACGGGCGCAGGGCACGGGAGCCCGACTGAAATAGATAGCCCGCCAGCAGCCTCTCTCGACAGCCCCGATCGGCGCGACCCCACCCGCCGTGGTCGCGGCGTGCCGCCAGGGGGTGAGCACCGCCTTGACCGCGGCTGCGTCATCGAGATCTTCCCGACGCCGCAGCGGCGCCACGACCGTGGAGACCCCCGCCTCCGGACAGCGAGCCAAAAGATCGATCGCGGTCTCGATCGCCGAGGCCGGCAGCTCCGGCTCGTCCCCCTGCACGTTCACGATCACGTCACCGGCCGGCAGCCTCCCGAGAGCCTCGACGATCCGGGCCGTACCGCTGGCCGCCTCCGGTGAGGTCATGACCACGTCACCCCCGAAACCACGGACGGCCGTGGCGATCTCGTCGGAGTCGGTGGCCACGACCACGGCGGCCACGCCGCGGGCGGCAACGGCGTTTCGCCAGGTGTGTTCCACGAGCGGTCGGCCGGTCTCCGTGAGGAGCATCTTGCGGGCGAGGCGGGTGCTCGAGAGCCGGGCTGGAATGACGACGAGGGCGGCAGTTGACATCTGGCAGGAGACCTCGGGTGGGGCTGCGGGGAATGCGGCCAGTTGTATATCCGCCGACCGCTGGTAGCATCAAAAGTGCCGTGGAAGGCCCCCGCTTCCGCCGGCCCCACTTGCCCGAGTGGCGGAATTGGCAGACGCGCAAGATTCAGGTTCTTGTCCAGGTAACTGGGTGGAGGTTCAAGTCCTCTCTCGGGCATTTGCCGGCGACGGAGTGTCGCCCCGGGGGCCCGATTCTTTCGGAATCGGGGCCCGCTCACTGCGGTTGCTCGCCGCCCCCGCCGGGTTACGATTGGCGTGGGGCCGTAGCTCAGTTGGTTAGAGCATCGGACTTTTAATCCGTTGGTCCTGGGTTCGAGTCCCAGCGGCCCCATTTGCCGGAAGTGCCTTGGCGGCGGCAGGACTTCCGCGCTGACGAGTCTTCGGCGGCGGGCGGCTCGGAAGGGCCACTGTGATCCAGATGCCGAAATTGCCTGTGCGAGCCTTTCTGCCGGCTCTCCTCAAACCCGAGTGCCCGCGGGCGAATCCGAAGCAGAGGAGCTCGCACCATCGAGGCTGAACTCGGCTCCAGCGCCCGGATGACTCGGGCCGAAACCCCAGTATAATCCTCTGGCTGAGGCGGATCGATTCGGTGCCCGCGGCTTGCCGCGACCAGGACTTGCCTCACATGGATGCCTCGCCAGCCGCCATTGCCCGAATCCGCCGCGGCTTGCTCGTGCTCGCTGCGATAGTTGGCTCCGCCGTGGCCGGCTACATGATCGCCGGCTGGAGTCTTCTCGACTCGGTCTACATGGTGGTCATCACCGTGTTTGGCGTCGGCTACGGAGAGGTGCAGCCGCTCGATCACCCTGGACTCAAAGTCTTCACGATCGGCGTCATTCTGGCCGGCTGCTCGGCGGGCCTGTGGGTCGTCGGTGGCGTCGTCGAATCCATGGCGGAAGGAACCATCAACAAGGCACTGGGGAGAAAACGCATGACACGCCAGATCGACGGACTCTCGGGCCATACGATCGTGTGCGGCTTCGGTCGTGTGGGACAGATGCTCTGCAAGGAACTCGCCGACGCGGGGGTGGCCGTCGTGGTCATCGATTCCGATCCTCTGCGGCTCGCACAGGCCGAGGTGCTCGGCTATCCGGTCGTAGCCGGTGACGCCGCCGAGGAGCCCGTGCTGAAGGCGGCCAATATCGCCACAGCCGCCGTGCTCGCAGTCGTGCTTCCCGACGAGGCGGCCAATGTGTTCATCACGCTCTCGGCCCGCGAACTGAACGAGTCGATCGAGATCATCTCCCGGGGCGAGCGGCCGGAGACCGAGCGGAAGCTGTTGCGGGCCGGTGCCAACCGCGTGGTGCTGCCCACGGCTGCCGGAGCGAGTCGGATCGCCCGGATGATCACGAATCCGTCGGCTGAGTCCCTGCTCCAAGATGGCGTTGGTATGGCGCAGCTTGACGAGCAGCTGCAGCAAATCGGCCTTCAGTTCGTGGAGATCCCGGTGCCGGCCGACTCACCGCTCGCAAACACGATGATCAACGACATCGACCCCCGTGACCTTGCAGCCGTCGTCATCGTCGCGGTCCGGACGGCCACCGGTGAAATCCGCCGCAACCCACACGGCACAACCCGGCTGGAACCAGACGACACGATCATCCTCGTCGGCCGCCGGGGCGACCTACCAAAAGCACTCCACAAGGCCACAAAGGCCGCCGGCATGACGTATCGTGGGTCGAAAACATAGCGATCGAGGTTCCGCCGGCATGAGTGCCCTCGGTGCGGTCAGCCAGCCCGCTTCTGGTCGAGCGCGAATGCCAGGCCGCAGAGGAGCCGGATGGGGCTGCCGGTTTGGGTCGGGCGGCGAGAACGCAGCCGCTTGTCCGGAGGTGGCAGGACTGCGGCCAGCGGTCTGGCGTCGAGATGCTCGGCCAGCAGGGGCCGCAGCGGCTCGGCAGCGCGGCGAACCGCCTGCCAGCGGGGCTGGTCGACGTTGAAGACCCGTTCGTACCGCCGGGGATCGACGCCTGGCAGGAATGCCTGGACCGCGCGGCGCAGCCGTGCCCCGAACGCCCGGGCTCGCGCCGGAAGCAGGCCCGACATTCGCCCGGCCACGAGCGGCTCGAAGCGGAATGAATTGCTGTCGAGCGGCAGCGCCGCCAGATCGGGCCGGCGCCGCAGGAGGATCGCCTTCTCGAGGCCACGGTCGGCAAAGGTCGGCACCGAAAGGCCGAACACGGCCGAGTAAAACCGCCGGTCGGTCGCGGGCATCAGCGGCCAGGCCGTGAACGACGTGCGATGCAACGCCGCGGCGAGGTGGTTTCGCACCCGCTGATCCCAGCGGACGAGCGCCGATACCCGCTCCGGCGGCAGGCCTCTCGCAGTGCAGGCGAGCTCGAGCTGGCCGATCACCTCGTTGCAGAGCAGGCCGCCGTCGCGGCCGAGCAGTTCCGCGAGCCGCTCCACTGGCACGCCCCAGGTGTTCACATGGGTGAGAAACCGGTCGAACGACCAGGTGCCCGTCCGCACGTCGAAGCCGTTGTGTCCCGAGACCGGTTCGAATACCCAGTCGAAGGTGATGCCTGACCAATGGAAGCGAGCCCGCGTCGTCGCGGCCTCGAGCCCGTCTCCGAAGTCATCGCCCCCCAGGCCACTGGCGATATGACCGAAGCGGGCTGCACGCCGTCCGCGTTCCACGAAGCTCTCAACCGGCGATCCCTCCGTGGAGATGACCTCCAGCGGCAGGCCCAGCCGGTCGGCCACGGCCCGTGCGGCGATCACCTCGTAGTCTTGCGTCCGGCCGAAGCTGACCGCCCGGGTCGGGATCCCGAGCTCGGCGAGGCATCCGGCGACGAGCCGTGAGTCGAGGCCGCCGGAGAGCATCAGGAGCGTGTCGTCGCCAGCGGGCCGGTGGCGGCGGATCGCGGTGAGCAGTTCGGCGTCGATCCGCTCGCGGGTTTCCTCAAACGACTCCCCGGTCGGTGGGGCACTGCCCCGCATGTCGAAGATCCGCCGCTCCTCGGCCGGGCGGCCGGGGAGCGCCCGCAGCCGGCAGCCGGTGGCCAGTCGTTTGGTACCGGCGAGCAGCGGCCGGTCGTTGAGCAGGCCGTGGGTGAGGAGGATCCCGGCCAGTCCGACCCGGTCGATCGCCCCACAAAAATCAGGATGGGCGAGAAATACCTGTGGTGATGTCGCCACGATCAGGCCGCCGGCGGCGAGCGGGGCGTACAAGAGCGGAAACAAGCCGAGTGGATCGACCCCCGCCGCCAGGCCACGGGCCGGGTCGTACGCCACCGCCACATGGTAGCCGTCGTGGGCGTGCCGCTCGGCGTCGGCGGCGAGCCAGGCGTCGGCCAGTCCACGGGCTGTCATCCAACGGCTGTCATCGTCGACGGCGTAGCCCGCGAGCACCGCGAGCCCATCGCCGGCGTGGCAGACGCTGATCGGCGCTCGCGGACCGGCCACCCAGAGGCAAGCAACGGGCCCCGCGTGGGCCTCGCCGATCGTGGTGCCAGGCAGTTCGGCAAACAGCGCCCGGACGTTCACCGTGAATTGTTCACGGCGAACAGGATCGGCGTCGTGGAGAAGGGCGAGATGGGCCATGTGAGCCGGTCAGGCTGCCCGACGGCCGAGCGCTTCGGCGGCGGTCGCGGCGAATCGGCAGCCGAGATCTCCCAGCCAGGTCTCGTGCATCGAGCGGTTCTTGTGGTAGTCGTTGGCTACGAGCGTGACCTCGCGGCCGGCGTGGAGGCCGGCGACGGCGAAGTGGAGCCGATCGGTCACGATCCGGCGGTGGCGGGCCGCGAAGGCCAGATAGGCGAAGGGGTCGTCGAATAGCCGCACCGGATCGCGGGCGAAAAATGGCTTGCGGCCCCCGCGCTCCTGGTCACGGCGAAGATAAACGCCAAGGTCGCGATCAGGACGGGCCGGCTCTACGGTCGCCAGGCCGAGGGCGAGGTCGGGGGCGAGGATGCCGTCGGGCCGCAGCGCGAGGCTGCCCCGCTCGCGGACATACACGGTCGCGAAGGGGCGGTCCTCCGCGGTCGTGAACGACTGCGGCAGGATTACCACCGGCAGCCCGGTGGCGAGTGCCGCACCGCGGAGTGCATGGTTGCCCGGATATCGCATCCCCATGTTGCCGCCGCCGCCGAAGGCAAGCAGGTCGAGGTCGTCGGTCTCGCCCGCCGCGCCGGGTGACACGAGCCGCCAGCGGATTCCATACTCCGCGAAGAGTTGGATCATCGCCGTCTCAATGAGCCGGTCCCCGACGTTTCCCTCGGGCCGCACATAGCCCACGCGGCGGCCGACAAACGGCTCGCACACGGCGGCGAAAGCAGCCGGTGGGAGCAGGCGGTGGCGGCAGGAACTGACCATGGAGAGTGCCCGCTTCTGTGTCGAAGCCCCGGACACGTGCCCGGGAACGGCGGCGCCGAAGACCGGCCCGTCTGCGCCGTCACGCGGCTTGCCCGCCGCCCCCGGCTGCTCACCGCTGTGTGGGCTCCGCGCAACCAGGCTCTGCACCGCCGCCCGAGCAGCCGCCGAGAGCCCGCTATCGAGGAGATCCTCGTAGAAGGTCTTCACCACCCCATTCACCTGGGGCATGGCGGCGATCGCCGCGACGAGCCCCCGGCCGTGGTCGAAGCCGGCGAAGCGGCCGAGCAGGCCGCATGTGTCAAGGGCGAGCATCGTCCGCACACACTTCTCGCAGACGCCGCAGTTGAGCCGACCGTCAAGGTTCTGCCAGCAGACGCGGAGGTGCTGCTGGACGATCGGTTCCCCGGCGATCGCCCGAATTTTCTCGAGCCGCTTCACGTGAAAGGCGACGTGTTCGACCTGGAGCGAGGCGGAGCCGTGGAGCGGATCGGTGCTTGGCCGGGCGCCCACCTCGGGGTGCTCGAAGCCGAGGCCGTCGCTCGAGATGAGCATCCGCCCAGCCGCAGAGCCGAGGAGGTGGCCCACTGCCGCCAGCGGGCCGCTGAAGGCCCGCAGCCAGGGGGTAGCCTTCATGAGCGGGTGGCGACGCAGATTCGTGCCGAGCACGATCCCGCGGCCGCCGGTCGCGGCAGCCACGTCTCGCACAAGACTCCTGATCGCCGCGGCCCGCGATCGGTCCCGGAGCGACATGTCGTAGCCCACCACCGACACGAGCGTGTCGACGCGATGGCCACTGGCCAAGAGGGAGTGAAAGGCGTCGACCCCACCGGAGAAGCAGAGGGCGGTGGCTGCGGGCTCCCAGCGTGGGGCAGGGTTTTGAGCTGCTGCAAAAACGATAGCCGGCTTCACCTCCGCCCCACGCCCCGCCGCGGGCACGACCAGTGGCCGCGGTGCCTCGGGATACCAGAGGTCGCGGAAGGCGTCGGTGAGTCGGGCCAGGTTGGCCCCCCATGTCTCGCACACCGGCCCCGCGAGCCGCAGCGGGCGACCCGCGTGCAGGGCCGGCATGAGGAGCGCCGCCCCGAAGGCCTCCGACGCCGCGGCCAGCGGTAGGTCGAATGATTCAAACCACACGGTTCGGCCATCGACGGTCGCCGAGACGCGGTGGGCACCACGCCGCATCGTCAGTCGTGGCGTGGCCACGTCGATCGGTCTGCTGGGTATCGCCATGATCAGGTGATCAGGCCGCCCGGCGGGCGGGCTCCGTCGCGGGTCTCTCGAGCGACATGATCATCGGCACGTCCACGGTCTTCGTGAGACCGTCACTGCAGAAGGTCGGCCGCTTAGGGAGGGCCTCGAAGTAGGTGAGGTTGGCAGTCCCCTCGTTGTTGCGGGCGAAGCTCGGGGCGGGTGGATGCCAGAGGTGCACCGGCGCGGTCCGCAGCAGGATCGACCAGGCCCGTAGGCCGAGCCGCTCGAGCCTCGCCTGGAGGTCGCGGTCTTCAAGGCCCCAGCCCACATACTGCTCGTCGAAGCCGTTGACCTGTTCGTAGTCGCTTCGCCAGACACCGATGTTGTTGCCTGTCAGCCGGGGCCGCATCGGTGTGCGACAGGTCTCGTAGAGTTTGGCCCGCAGGCCCTTGAGGCCGAGCCGGACACGTTCATTGGGTGGGAGCTGGCGGGGAAACCGACCGGCGCGGAGTCCGGCGGTGTCGACGGCGTTGCTCGGGAGGGCGTCGAGCCGCAGGCAGTCTCCGGCCACGACCCGTCCGGGACGCCTCACCTCCAGGTGGATGCGGAGGTGGTCGGGGGGCAAGACGCAGTCGCCGTCAGTGAAGAGCAGATAGGGTGCCGTCGAGGCGGCCACGCCCTCGTTGCGGCAGCGGGAGAGCCGGAAGCCGTCATGGTCGTGGGTGGTAAAGGTGAGCGGAAACCTGACGTGTCGGGCTGCTCTAGCGAGCAGCCGCAGCGTTTCGTCTCGCGAGCCATCGTCGGTGACGACGACCTCGAAAATCCCGTCGACCTCCTGCTGAGCCTCGAGCGAGGCGAGGCACCGCTCAAGGTGGCCCGGCCGCTCAAACGTCGAGATAATGATCGCGATTTCCACGTGGGCCTTCGCCTCTTTTGCTCGTCGCGGCGGGCGGGGTGCCCGGCATACGATGTGCAGAAGTTTTCGACATGGCGGAGGTGGGGTGGTGACGAAAGCCGGCATCATGCCGGTCAGGCAAACGGGGCAAGCCAGGGAAGTACCCCCACGCCCTGAGGGTCGACGCCAGGACGGCGACCGCCCCACGCTATCAATGGCCTGCCACGATCAGGCATGCACGGCGAACTCACCGGCCGAGGTGCTTGGCAGGTTCGTCTGGCCCGTGAGCCAGAGGTCGACCGACCGGGCACACTCGCGGCCCTCATGAATCGCCCACACGACAAGCGACTGGCCCCGCCGCATGTCGCCGGCCGCGAACACGCCCTCCCGGCTTGTCATGTAGTCGGTCCCAGCCTTGACGTTGCCCCGCGGGTCGAGATCCAGGCCAAGGTCGGCGATCGGACCGACCTTCTCCGGCCCCACGAAGCCCATTGCGAGCAAGGCCAGCTGGCAGGGCCACTCCTCCTCGGTGCCGGCGAGCTCACGTAACTTCTGCTGTCCGGTGGCTTGGTCTTGGTACCACTCGATACGGATGGTCTTGAGTGCCCGCAGGCGGCCTGCGTCATCCCCCAGAAACTCCTTCGTAAGGATCGCCCACTCGCGGCGGCAGCCCTCCTCGTGTGACGAGCTCGTGCGGAGAATCTGCGGCCAGAGCGGCCAGGGAGTGGTCTGCGGCCGCTCACTCCGCCGCGGATACTTGCCGAGGTCAGGGGGCTGCGGCAGGAGCTCGAACTGCGTGAGGCTCTTTGCCCCCTGGCGGTTGCTCGTGCCGTCGCAGTCGCTGCCCGTGTCACCCCCCCCGATCACGATCACGTCCCTTCCTTCAGCCACGATCTGCCCCGGCACCTCGTCGCCGGCGTTCCGCTTGTTCTGCTGTGGCAGAAAATCCATCGCATAGTGCACGCCCGCGAGCTCCCGGCCGGGAATCGGCAGGTCGCGGCCGAGTGTGGCCCCGCCGGTGAGGACGATCGCGTCGTACTCCTCGGCCAGCGCCTGCGTGTCGATGTCACTGCCAACGTTCACGCCGCAGCGAAACTCGACCCCTTCCTCCTCCAGCTGCTGAACCCTCCGCCAGACCCGCCACTTCTCGAGCTTGAAGTCGGGGATCCCATACATCATGAGGCCGCCCGGGCGGTCGGCTCGCTCGAAGACGGTCACGAGGTGGCCCGCCCGGTTGAGCTGCTGCGCTGCGGCCAGGCCCGCCGGCCCGCTGCCCACCACCGCCACGCGTTTGCCAGACCGCACGGCAGGCGGTTCGGCGACTACCCAGCCCTCGTCGAAGGCCCGGTCGGCGATCGCCAGTTCGATCTGCTTGATCGCGACGGGATCCTCGTTGATCCCCAGCACGCAGGCCGACTCGCAGGGGGCGGGGCAGACCCGGCCGGTAAACTCGGGGAAGTTGTTCGTGGCATGGAGCCGCTGGCTCGCCTCGTGCCATTGCTGGCGATACACAAGGTCGTTGAAGTCGGGGATGATGTTGCCCAGCGGGCAGCCGGTGTGGCAGAAGGGTACGCCGCAATCCATGCAGCGGGCGCCCTGCCGGGCGAGTTCCTCCTCCGGCAGGATCGTGAGAAATTCGTTGTAGTTGGCGAGCCGTTCCGGCACCGGGGCGTAGCCCGCAACCTTCCGGTCATACCTCATGAATCCGCGAACATCACCCATGATTCGATCTCCTGATGATTGGTGGTGGCAGGGGACTGTCCCCCTTCAGGTGGCTTCAGACGGCGGCTTTCCCTTGCTCTCTGGCCTCGGCCTGTTCCTCTGCGGCGAGCTTCCGCAACTCTGCGAGGGCCCGCTTGTAATCGGTGGGCATCACCTTCACGAATCGTGAGGCCTCGGTTGCCCAGCGGTCGAGGATCTCCCGGCCGCGGGTGCTGCCTGTGTACTCAACGTGCCGGGCGATGATCCCCTTCAGATACCCGAGATCCTGGCCATCGAGCGGATCGAGCTCCACCATCTCCCGGTTGACGCGGGTCGGGAACGTGCCGTCGGCGTCCCAGACGTAGGCGATGCCGCCGCTCATGCCGGCGGCGAAGTTGCGACCGGTGGCCCCCAGGATTACAGCCCGGCCGGCGGTCATGTACTCACAGCCGTGGTCGCCGGTGCCTTCCACGACCGCCTCGACGCCCGAGTTTCGCACGAGGAACCGCTCGCCGCACTGGCCGCTGAGGTAGATCTCGCCGGCCGTCGCCCCATAGGCCACCACATTGCCCGCGATCACATGGTCTTCGGCCTTGAAGCTGGCCGAGCGATCGGGCCGCACGATGATCCGCCCGCCGGAGAGCCCCTTGCCGCAGTAGTCGTTGACATCCCCTTCGACCGTCACCTGCACGCCGGGCGATCCGAAGGCCATCAGGCTCTGCCCTGCCGAGCCGCGGAAGTGGATCGTGATCGTGCCGTCGGGCAGCCCACCCGCGCCGTATCGCCGGGTCACCTCGCTCGAAAGGATCGTGCCCACCGTGCGGTTGACGTTGCGGATCGGCAGCTCAATCGCGACCGGCTTCCTCTCGTCGAGGGCCGGCTGGCAGAGCCCGAGCAGCGTCGTCATGTCGAGCGACCGCTCGAGGCCGTGATCCTGCGGCTCCGAGTGATGGGTCTTGACGTGTGGCGGCACCTCCGGCCGATGGAGGATCGTTGAAAAGTCGAGGCCCTTGGCCTTCCAGTGAGCGATCGCCACCCGCGTGTCGAGCCGGTCTACCCGGCCGACCATCTCGTCGATCGTGCGGAAGCCGAGCTTCGCCATGATCTCACGCACCTCCTCGGCGAGCATGAAGAAGTAGTTGACGACATGCTCGGGCTGACCCGTGAACCTCTTGCGAAGCTCCGGATCCTGGGTGGCCACCCCGACCGGGCAGGTGTTGAGGTGGCACTTCCGCATCATGATGCAGCCCATCACCACGAGTGACGCGGTGGCGATGCCATATTCCTCGGCTCCCAGCAGTGTGGCCACGACCACGTCCTTGGCCGTACGGATCTGGCCGTCGGTCTGGACCACAATCCGGCCGCGGAGGTCGTTCATCACGAGCACCTGGTGGGCCTCGGCCAGGCCCAACTCCCAGGGGAGTCCGGCATGCATGATCGAGGTCTGCGGGCTCGCCCCGGTGCCGCCGTCGTGTCCCGAGATCAGGACCACGTCGCTCTTGCCCTTGGAGACGCCGGCCGCCACCGTGCCCACACCCACCTCGGCCACGAGCTTGACGCTGATCCGGGCGTGGTGGTTCGCGTTCTTCAGGTCGTGGATTAGCTGGGCGAGATCCTCGATCGAGTAGATGTCGTGGTGGGGCGGGGGGGAGATCAGGCCGACGCCCGGCGTGCTGTGACGGATTCGGGCGATCTCGAGGTCGACCTTGTGTCCCGGCAGCTGCCCTCCCTCTCCCGGCTTGGCCCCCTGGGCCATCTTGATCTGGAGTTCCTTGGCGTTGACGAGATAGAGGCTTGTGACGCCGAACCGACCGCTGGCCACCTGCTTGATCTTCGAGTTTTTGCTGTCGCCGTTGGGCTCGAGCTGGTAGCGAACGGGATCCTCGCCCCCCTCGCCGGTGTTGCTCCAGCCACCGAGCCGGTTCATGGCGATGGCGAGCGTCTCGTGGGCCTCCTTCGAGATCGAACCATACGACATCGCCCCGGTGGCAAACCGCCGCACGATTTCCTTGGCCGGCTCGACCTCGTCGAGCGGGACTGGCCCCCCACTGGCTGCCTCGGCGGCGGCCCACTTGAAATCGAGCAGCCCACGGAGCGTGAGGAGATTCGTCTGCTGCTCGTCGATGAGCCGCTGGAACTTCTTGAACTCCTCGCGGCTGTTGATCTGGGTCGACCGCTGGAGGCTCGCCACGACGTCGGGGTTGAAGACGTGGGCCTCCCCCTTCCGCCGCCAGGCGTAGCGGCCGCCCACGTCGAGTTCGAGCGTCTGGGGAACGGCAGTCTTCGGCCAGGCGTGCTCGTGCCGCCGGAACGTCTCCTCCGCCACCTCGCCCAGGCCGATCCCGCCGATCCGCGAGGGCGTCCGCGTGAAGAACTCGTCGATGAAGCCCCGCTCGAGGCCCACCGCTTCGAAGATCTGCGCTCCCCGGTAGCTCTGCTGCGTCGAGATCCCCATCTTGCTCATCACCTTGAGGAGGCCCTTCGTGGCCGCCTTGACGAAGTTTGCCTGGATCTTCTCCCGCGGCATTTCGGGGTCGATCATCCGCTCGGCCTGCATCTGGTCGATCGTGGCGAAGGCGAGATAGGGATTGATCGCTCCGGCCCCGTAGCCGGTCAGCGTGGCGAAGTGCTGCACCTCGCGGGCCTCGCCCGTCTCGACAACGAGTCCGCAACAGGTTCGCGTGCCTTCGCGGACCAAGTGGTGGTGGATGCCCGCCGTGGCCAGGAGGCTGGGCACGGCGGCCAGTTCGGCGGTTACGCCCCGGTCGGAGAGAACGATGATCGTGGCCCCCGCAGCCAGGGCCGCCGAGGCCTCGGCCCGGAGCTCATCCAGCCGCTGCCGCATGCCGGCAGCTCCGGATCCGGCTGGGAAAAGCAGCGAGAGCGTGCGGGCGACGAGTCCGGAATGTTCGGCCACAGCGGTCGAGCCGAGGGCCTTGATCCGCGCACACTCGGCGTTGGTGATGATCGGCGTTTCGAGCCGCAGCAGCCGGGCCTGGGCGGGCTCGGCGGCCAGCAGGTTTCCCTCGCTGCCGATCGTGGTGATCATCGAGGTGATGATTTCCTCGCGGATCGCGTCGAGCGGCGGATTAGTCACCTGAGCAAAGAGCTGCTTGAAGTAGTTGGCCAGGAGTTGCGGCCGATCAGAGAGCACGGCCAGCGGTGTGTCGTTGCCCATCGAGCCGATCGGCTCGGCACCGGCGGTTGCCATCGGCGCGATGAGCACGCGGAGATCCTCGAGCGTGTAGCCGTAGGCCCGCTGGAGTTCGAGCAGGTTTGACGGTTCGCCCGCCACCCCGGCCGCCCGCCAGGGGTCGACGGCCGTGGGCGTGGCAGCCTTCGCAGCCGCGCCGTTCGCATGCCCGTTGGCCACCGCCGGCACACTCTCCTTCGCACGCACCGCCCGCGACGCAGTCATGTTGGCCAGGCCCGGCGGATCGGCCAGCGAGTCGAGGCGGACCTGGTTCGCCGCCACCCACTCCCGCCACGGCCTGGCGGTGGCGAGCTTCCGCTTGATCTCGTCGTCCTCGACGATCCGCCCTTCCTTGGTGTCGACGAGAAACATCCGGCCGGGCCGCAGCCGCCCCTTGCGGACCACCTCGCCGGCCGGCAGTTCGAGCACGCCCGCCTCGCTCGCCATCACGACGAGGCCGTCCTTCATCTGCCACCAGCGGCCGGGCCGCAGCCCGTTGCGGTCGAGCGTGGCCCCGATCCGGACGCCGTCGGTGAAGGCCACGGCGGCCGGGCCGTCCCAGGGCTCCATCAGGCAGGCCTGGTATTCGTAGTAGGCCTTGAGGTCGTCGGACATGCTCTCATGCCCGCTCCACGGCTCCGGAACACACATGCTCACGGCCTCCTCGATCGGCCGGCCGGCCAGCACGAGCAGCTCCAGCGCGTTGTCGAAGCAGGCCGAGTCGCTGCCCCCTTCGCGGATCACCGGCTTGATCATGTCGAGATCGGGGCCATACACCGGATGAGCGAGCATGCTCTCGCGGGCATGCATCCAGTTGATGTTGCCGCGAACAGTATTGATTTCGCCGTTGTGGGCCAGGTAGCGGAAGGGATGGGCCAGGTCCCAGGTGGGAAAGGTGTTGGTGCTGTACCGCTGGTGGACGAGTGCCAGGCCGCTCGTAAGCCGCTCATCGGAGAGATCGGGGTAATACTGTGCCACCTGGTCGGCCAGGAGCAGGCCCTTGTAGACGATCGTCTTGGCCGAGAGCGAGCAGACGTAGACATACGCCTGCTCGGAGAGCCCGAGCGACCCGATCTCGATCCCGAACCGCTTGCGGAGCACAAACAGCTTCCACTCAAAGTGCTCCCGCGCCACCTTTTTTCCCCGGCCCACGAAGGCCTGGCGAATGAAGGGCTCCACGTCGCGGGCGGTGCCGCCGATCGATGAGTTGTCGGTGGGCACGGTCCGCCAGCCGAGAAACTCGAGCCCTCCTTCGCGGCAGAGCTTCTCGAAGAAGGCCTCGGCCGCCTCCCGATCGCCCTCCGAGGGAGGCAGGAAAAAATTGCCGGCTGCCCAGTCGCCGGGCGACGGCAGCCTGATGCCCGCCTGCGGGGCCGCGACCGCGAAAAATTCGCAGGGCATTTGGAGGAGGATGCCGGCCCCGTCACCAGTCAAGGGATCGCAGCCGCAGGCGCCGCGGTGCGCGAGATTTTCGAGCACCTCGAGACCCTGACGCACGATCCTGTGGCTCCGCCGGCCGTGCATGTTGACGACGAAGCCCACGCCGCAGGCGTCGTGTTCGGTCGCGGGGTCGTAGAGCCCCTGGGCGGGCGGGAAGCCGGGGCGGGTGGTCCGGTTCGGTTGGTTTGGCCGGTGTATCATGAGACTTCGTTCGTGTAACTGGTGAAACGCGGTCGGCAAATGGGTTCGATGGGTAGCGGCCGGGGCGACTAGCCTGCGGCAGTGGCGGCGGCTGGGACAGCGTCGAGGTCGGCGGCATGCCCCCGCAGGAGGTCGAGAAATCGCTGGGCAGTCGGAGCCAGCGGACGGTTGCGGCCGCGGATGATACCGAGCGGCCGGACGAGTTGGCGGGCCGCGACTTCGTCAGAGATTCGCACGCGGGCTAGCGTGCCGGCGGCCACTTCGCGGAGAACAGCTGGCTCGGGCAGAATCGAGAAGCCGGCATCGATCTCGATGGCCCGCTTGATCGTCTCGATGTTGTCGAACTCCATCATGATCTCGGGCTCGACATCATGAGCGTCGAGTACGCGATCGATCTCGTGCCGGATGACGAGGTCGGCGTCGAATGCCACCATAGGCAGCCCGGAGAGCGCGGCCAGCGGAGTCTCCTCCGTGGCGGCCAGCGGGTGACTCGCAGCACACACCACCACGAGTGGCTCCTCCCGCCAAGGCTCGGCCTCGACGAGCCGGGTGCTCCGCGGGTAGCTCACGATGCCGAGGTCGGCCTCGGCGTTCTCCACCGATTCGAGCACTCGCTCGGGATGGAGATATTCCAGGCGAACGTTTGCCTTGGGGTGCTGACCACGGAACTCCTGGATGTAGCTACTCATATGGTGGAGACCCACGGAGTAGATCGCCGCCACGCGAACGCGGCCGGCCACCTCCTCGTGGAGCGTGCGGACCTCGTCTTCGAGCGCCTCGTAGGCCGCCAGGATCTTGCGGCAGCCCTCGTGAAACACCTTGCCCTCGGGCGTGGGCACCAGCGGCCGCTTCGACCGCTCGATGAGCTGCACGCCCAGTCGGTGCTCGAGCTGGCCAACCACTTGGCTGGCCCCCGACTGGGAGATGCCGTTGTCTTCGGCCGCCCGGGAAAAGCTGCGCCGGGAAACGATGTCGCAGAAGATATTGAGAGACTTGAAGTTCATGAGAAACAGCAGAAGTTTAGGGCTAGGGGACAGAGTTTCCGCCTCGCCCCAGATAAAAAAACCAAATGAAGCCAGCCCGCATCATTTGGCAAACAAATACATGGTAGCCGCTCATGTGGGGCCGTCAACGAAGTGGGAGTGGCAGCCTGGGTAAAGATGCTTGACGCGGGGGTTGCCTTGTTCGTGCTGGCTTTAGCAGTCCGCCCAGCCCAGGTTCCATCTGGGCCCAGTTTGACCGCTCGCTCGCAGCCACGCCGCGACCTCCCCCAGTTTGCCCAGGCCGGAAAACCTGCAGGATCGTTGTGATTCCACCCGACTGAAGAGGTGGGACTCCCTATGCGCGATCCGCCCGCCAGCCGCCGTCCTAGACCTGCCGTTTCGCTGCTCATGGCGTTCGGCCTGGCTTGCTGCGCCCGCCACGGCCAGGCTGATCACGTGCCCCCGGCGCCCGATCCGGCCAGTCTGATCGCCGAAGGGGTCGCGACCGCCGCCGAGGACACGCTCGTTGAACTGCCCGACCAGCCCGGAGGCCCGAAGCAGACTGAGGTGACCGACGACGAACTCGCGGGACTGATCGACCAGGCCGTCGAGGCCCGGCTGGCCGGCATCCCGCGGCCCCGCTACATCCCCGCCACCGATTGTGTGCCCCCCAAGGGGCTATTGCTCCATTCGTCTCGGCCCAAGAGCGGCGAGTTCCCGTTTGCGATGGCCTTGAGCGGCTACATGCAGCTGCGCTGGTTTGAGTTCGCCCGCTCGGCCACCGAGTCGACCAACGCCGTCGGCACTGTCCGGCCGATCACCAACATCAACACGTTCAACCTCAACCGCTACTTGATCAACTTTGCCGGCCATGTCGTGGACGAGCGGCTGTTCTACGACTTCGCCCTGTTCGGCACCTCCGACATTGGGATCACCTTCGGCGTCGTGCCGATCGGTCTCGCTGGCTGGAAGTTCAGCGACGCGGCGATCATCGGAGCGGGTGTGACCCCGGTGCCTGGCACCCGGGAGTGGATCGGTGCTTCGCCCTGGACGTTGGGCGTGGACCGCAGCATGGCCAACACCTTCTTTCGGCCGGGCTTCAGCCCCGGCGTTTTGGCGACCGGTGTGATTGCCGAGCAGACCGTGCACTACCAGGCGGGCATCTGGAACGCCATCGACGGTGGCACGGCCGGCGTGCTCCGCCGCGGCACCTCGATGGCCTTCGCCGGCAACACCTGGTGGGAGCCCTGGACGCCCTTCGGCATGGGCATGGGCGACATGGAGCACCACGACGAGCCGGCGCTCCGCCTCGGCATGAGCGGGGTCTACGCCCCGACCTATTCCCGAATCATCCCTGACCTGAATCCCGAAAACACGATCGTGCGGCTCTCCGACGGCACGCCACTGGCAACGCCCGGCGTGCTCGGCGTCGGCACGAGTGTTGACAGTTTCCTCTACAACCTCGCCACGGTAGACGCCGGGCTCAAGTACCGGGGCTGGTCGGTCAACTTTGAGTACTACTTCCGACTCCTCGACAACTTCAAGGGCACCGGACCCTTCGACCGCACGAGCATCTTCGATCAGGGGGGCATGGCCTACCTCTCCTGGTGTTTCGTGCCGCGAACCTACGAGGTCTACGCTCGCTCGAGCGTGGTGACCGGCCCCTTTGGCACAGGCCAGGAATACGGCGGTGGCCTCAACGCCTACATCCGTCGTTCCCGCCAGGCACGGCTCACCCTCGAAGCCCTGCACATGAACCGCAACCCGGCCAACAACATCCTCTACCCCTATCGCGCCGGCTTCACAGGCACCGCGATTCAGACACAGTTTGTGGTGGCGTTCTAGGTGTCAGGCTGCCGGACCATCCCTGGCGATAACCTTTGCCGTGGCCGTTGCCGGATGGATCGCATAGAAGCCCCGGGCGCGAGCCCGGGGACTGCGGGTGATTGGGCCGTCCCGCTTGGCCATGCCGGCGAGCGCCGCGGAACGAATAGCTACCGCCATGCCCGGGGGAGGTCCCGCGGCAGCATCCGTGCTGTGGGGCCCCGTTCCGTGGTTGTTCTGTTTCCTGCGCGGAAAAAACCGTCAGGAAAAAACCGGTGTCCTCTCACCCGGGCATGGCGTGTGCGAAATGTGTGCGGTGTGGTTTGGGCGTGACTTGATCACGCGGTGAGGTCGTCGATCCGCTGCCGGAAACCCGGCATCTCGGCCGAGACAAAGGCGGTCCAGGCGGCGGGCTGCCAGACTTCCACGCAGACAGCCGCGCCCACCACCATCACGTCGCCCCCCGGCTCGACGCCGAGAAACTCGCGAAACCCGTCGGGCAGAACGAGCCGGCCGCGGCCCGCCAAGGAAATCATTGCCTGACGGGTTGAGAGCAGCCGCCCAAGCTCCTGAAGTTGCCCCACCCGCTGGGCGAGTAAACCCGCCTGCATTTTGCTGCGGATTACATCCACCGCTGCGTCGAGTCGCGGCTTCCAAGTGGTGGCTGACCAGAGTGAGAGGCAGCCGGCCCGTTCCTTGGCGATCACCAGCCGGGGGCCGGCGGCAAGCAGCGGGTCGAGCAGTTCGGGAGGCACAGCCAGCCGGAATCGCTCGTCGAGCGTCCGAACAAACTCGCCGATCAGCAATTCGGTCGAGGCAGCCATGTCGGTCCACGGGAAGCATGCGGCCCGCCTCCGCGGGAAAGGAACCACGTGGCGAATCCATTGAAACCACGTTTAGGGCTCAAAACCCACAAAATGCTACCGTAGGCAGCTATTTTGGGTTTTAAACCCACGGGCCGGAGTTTAACGGCTTGCTCGAGACCTGCAAGTGCCGAGGGCATTTCCTTCGGAATTCCCGAAAAATCCAGTGGTTTTTGCCGGGCGGAAGAGCCCCATGTTCCAGGAGCGTGGATCCTGGAGAACTGGCTTGGCGGGGTGGCTTTCGTTCCCGCAGTCCCCGGGCTCGCGCCCGGGGCTTTTATGGGGCAAGGGAAGGGGTTGCCCGTGTTATCTCGACGGCCTCGCAAGCAAGCGTAGGCAGGATCGCAATCCCGTTCGGCACGGCGTGAGCAGCATAGAAGCCCCCAGCGCGAGCTGGGGGACTGTGACGTTCTTTACCGGTTGGTCACAGCCAGGCTCAGGCGGGGTGAAGCGGAGTAGCAGGCGGGGCGGCTTTCGTTCCCGCAGTCCCCGGGCTCGCGCCCGGGGCTTTTATGGGGCAAGGGAAGGGGTTGCCCGTGTTATCTCGACGGCCTCGCAAGCAAGCGTAGGCAGGATCGCAATCCCGTTCGGCACGGCGTGAGCAGCATAGAAGCCCCCAGCGCGAGCTGGGGGACTGTGACGTTCTTTACCGGTTGGTCACAGCCAGGCTCAGGCGGGGTGAAGCGGAGTAGCAGGCGGGGCGGCTTTCGTTCCCGCAGTCCCCGGGCTCGCGCCCGGGGCTTTTATGGGGCAAGCCCGACCCACGCAAGAGGTTCAATCAAGTGCTGTCTCGCCGGCCTTGCAGGCGAGCGCAGCAAAGGATGCCGTAGCGAACGTCCGGCTGCGTTACCTCGGCCTGGCGGCACGGAGGAAGACTCTCTCAGGGCCGGTAGCCGCCCCGGTCATTCTTCTCGGCCAGTTCCTTCTTATAGGCCTTCTGGGCCGCGGCTTCCTTCGAGAGTTTGAACTCGGGGCCGGCCGGGAAGTATTGGATGTCGTCCTGCAGGTAATACGCGCTCGGCAGAGTCTGACCCCCCACATCCACCTGGCAGCCCGTGGTCGCGATGCCGACCAAGGCACAACCGACGGTCACGATTCGAAGCGTCAGTTCCCGAATCTCGCACCCAGGGGTGCCGGCAGTCGCTGTCGGGATGATCGTCATGGTCGGCACCCTGCCTGGGATGGTGAGGACCGGTGGCACGCTCTCGGCCATACCTGGCCTGCGCCCACCGCTCTTTCGGTATCGACCAAACAACCCGCAGACTTTGAACAACCGGCATGACCCGACCGGCGGTGCCCGCCGGGCAGGCAACGAGCTTGCCGAGTCTGCCTAGATTCACAGCAGCTGCCCTCAGGCTCGCGGGGTGGACGAACCGTGTACAACCAAGTGCATGCGTGGGGCCCTCGCGATCGCCGTCGTCGCCACACTCGGCTCTGTGGCCCAGGGCCAGGTCGTCTTGCCGCCGAACATCGGCCTGCCGGTTGCCGCCTCGACCGTGCCCGGGCCGGGGTACGACATGACCCTCGGGGCACTCGCGGTCGGCGACTACGCAGCCGCCCTCGATCTCGCCGAGGGGGAGTATCGCGGTGGCGTCAAGATCGGCGCTGATCGCTGGATCGACTCCATCGCCTCCTCAGCCCTGCTTGGCGAGTGCCTCTTTGAGGCAGGCCGCTACCGCGAGGCCGTGGGTCGTTACGAGGAGTCGCTTGTGCTCTCGGCCGCCCAGGCGAACTGGCTGTTATCGGTGCGGTTTCCGCCGCAGCCGCCGCAGCCATTGCGACGCCCCCGCGTGGCCACCTGGGGACGCAGCGAGCGAAACTCCCAGCCCTCGATCGTGCCCGACACGACGACGATCCGGCAGCAGGGAGCCGACCCGCAGGATGTGCTTCAGCGGGGAGGCGTGCTCGCGTCCACATACGACCGGACGATCCGGCCGCAGGAGGTGATGCGATCGCTCGTGATCGCCCTCTACCGCATGGGCTCGTTGCTCGGCGAGTTGGGGCGTGAGAACGCCCCGCTCGATGCGGCTGCCCGCAGCCTCTCCCGCCGTCCCGCCCCGCCCCAACACTACTCGCAGGCCTGGATCGACATCGCCCTGGGCACGGCACTCTGGGCCCAAGGGAAGGCCGATCAAGCGCAGCCGCTCCTCACCCGGGGCCTGTTCGTCGGCAATCAGCTCGACCACCCGCTCACCGCGTGGGGTCTGATCGTCTTGGGTCGCATGGCGCTCGACGCCGACCAGGCCCCCCAAGCCGCCAAGCTCTTCGAGGAGGCCACCTACACAGCCGCCGACTACGGCGACATGCGAGCGCTCGAGGAGGCCTTCCAACTCGCCTGGACCGCCCACAGGATGGCCGGCACGCCGGGTGTGGCGCCAAGCATCTCAGCGGCGGCCGACTGGGCGCGGGGCGGTCCGCCCGTTCTGCGGGCCAGGCTCCTGGCAATGCAGGCTGAGTCGCTCGCAGCGGCCGGCAATCCGCGGGCGGCCGCAAACGCTCTCAAGGGCATCGATGGCCGGTTACTCAAAGGGGATGCTGGCCGCGGCACACTCGGCAGCCTGGCGGCCTATGCCTCCGCGGTCATGGCCTACGCAGGCGACGACGTGGCCGGCGGCGATGGCGAACTCGAGCGGGCCATCTCGATCGCACGCAGCCGCTCGCTCGAGCTCTTTCGCCTCGACCTGCTCGTCGAATTACTCAAAGCCGGATCGAGCGCGGTCTCCGACCGGCAGGCCGACGGCTGGTTCAGCTCGTGGCTCGCCGATCCACGGCCCCGCGACCTGGCCCTCGATCCGCTCGACACGCTGGCTGTGATGTCGTCGCCCCGGGAAGCCGCGTTCGACGCCTGGGTGGCGGTGGCGGGCCGCCGCGGCAACGAGCAGATCCTCGAGGCGGCGGAAGCGACCATGAGGAACCGCTGGCTCTCGGCCCGTCCGCTCGGCGGCCGGCGGATCGCGGTGCAGCGGTTCCTCGCCGCCGACCCGCGCACACTCGAGCCAGCGGAGGCGGCGCGGCGGGCCGCGCTTGTTGCCGGCCAGCAGGGTCTCGACGCCTTGCTCACCCGCACCGCCCAACTCCGCGGGAGCCTCGAGGCGGCCGCCGCCGCCGACCCAGCCGCCGACCCGCTCCGTGACATGGCAGGAGAGTGGCAGGAATATGCGGGGCTCGCCACCCGCGGGCAGGCTGTTGTGGCCGCACTTGCCGCTGGCCGCAATGCCACGCCACCGCTCTTTCCGCCGCTGACTCCTTCGCCCGAGATCCGCCGGCGGCTCGAGCCGGGCCAGGCGCTGCTCTCTTTCCACTGGACGGCGGCGGGACTCTTCGGCGCGCTTGAATTTCGGGACCGGCTTCTCACCTGGCAGATCCGGCAGTCGGCCGGGCTGCCAGGGGAGCTCAAGGTGCTCGCCAAGTCGCTCCTGTTGAGCGACAAGGCGGCGGCTGTGCCTGCCGACCGGCTCGGGGCGGGTGACTGGCAGGGCTCGGTCGCTCGCATCGAGCGGATGCTGTTCGAGAATTCCCGCGGCGTGTCGCTCGCCGGCGGCATCGAAGAACTCGTGATCGTGCCCGACGGCTGGTTGTGGTATCTGCCCTTCGAGCTTCTGCCAGTCGCCACGAACCAGGCGGGAGGCGACCGCCGACCGCTGCGCGATGTCTGCCGGATCCGCTACGCGCCCACCCGCAGCCTTGCCGTGATGCGATTTGAGCCACGGCAGCCGGGCACGACCGGCGTGCTTGTCGGCCGGCTCAATCGGGGTGAGAAAGAGCCGGAGGTGGCAGCCGCCGTGGGGCGATTGACGGCGGGAGTGGCCGGGGCTGTTGCAGTCGAGGTGCCGGCGGCCGGACCTTCCGCTGCGCTCGTCGGATCGCTGTTCGACACGCTTCTGGTCTATGACGAATCGACCACCGCCGATCCCCCCGCCGCCGCAACGCTCCTCGCCGCCGGCCAGGGCCGCAGCGGCCTGTCGCTTGCCGAGTGGCTCGCCCCGCCTTCGAAACGGCCGCAGCGGGTGATCGTGCCCGGGTTACAGTCGGCCATGGGCGGCGGGCTCTCGAAGCCGCTGGCTCGTCCCGGGCAGGATGTGTTTCTCACCGTGACCGACCTGCTCGCCGCCGGCAGCACCACCGCCCTGGTAACCCGCTGGCGGTCGGGAGGCGGCGTGGCGGGCGACCTCGTGCAGGAGTTTCTGCGGGAAACGGCCGGCCCCGGTGGCATCTCGGCCGTGGAAGCCTGGCAGCGGGCCGTCGACATCGTGACACCCGAACGGCCGGATCTCGAGACTGAACCGCGGATCAAGCCGGCGGCCGGCACCGACCTCGCCGATGCCCGGCATCCGTTGTTCTGGGCCGGCTTCCTGCTGGTGGATGTCGGGGGCGGCGAGTATGAAGCACCGGCCGGCGGGGTTGCTCCTCTGCCGCCGCTAGCGCCGGCCATGCCCGTTCCAGAGGCTCCCCGCATCGTCGGCCCGGCAGCCCCGGCACCGGCGCCACGAGCTCCACCGGGTCCTGGCGGGCCCATGCCCCCGGCGATCCTCGAGCCTCCTCCGCCGCGGCCCAACCCATGAGTGGCGGCGTAGACAACGACCCCGCCGGGCTCGCGCTACTCTTCTTGGCAGCTGTGATCGCCGGGGGCATCAACGCCATCGCGGGCGGAGGCACGATCCTCACCTTCGCGTTGCTCGCGGGGATCCTGCCGCCCGGCCCGGGCCGACTCATCACCGCCAACGTGACGAGCAAGATCGGCCTCTGGCCAGGCGCCGTGGCGGCTGCCTGGGCCTCCCGTGCCGCATGGAGCAACCTGCCCGGCTGGTCGCGGTGGCTCGTCCTGCCCAGTGGCATCGGCGCCGTGCTCGGCGTGGTGCTTCTCCGCGTGTTGCCGAAGGAGTCGTTCGACGTGGTCGTGCCCTGGCTCATCCTGCTGGCCGTCGTGCTCTTCACCGTGCAGCCGCAGGTGACTCGGCTGGCCAGACGTGGCTGGCCATCGGAGGCTGAAATTCCCGCCGGCCCACGGAGGGCAGGCACGCAGCCTGCCGGGCCCGACATGACGCCTGGGGCCTTGCCCGCCGTCGCCGGCCTCCAGTTATTCGTCGGGATCTACGGCGGCTACTTCGGTGCCGGGATCGGGATCCTCATGCTCGCCGTGCTCTCCCTCCTCGGCCTCGGCGACGTGCACGCCCTCAACGCCGTCAAGAACCTGCTCGCTGCGGTGGTCAATGGTGTGGCCACGGCGGTGCTCGTCGCCGCGGCGGTCGCTGGTGGCTTCGAGGTGTCGTGGCTCCACGTGGCTGTGCTCGCGGCCGGATCGATCCTCGGCGGCATCACCGTGGCCCGCCTTTCCCGGCGGCTGCCCGCCGTGGCCGTTCGCCGGGTCGTGGCGGTCATCGCATTCGCTCTGGCCGGCTATTATTTCCTGCGGGAGTGGACCGGCTAACCACCGCCCCCCCGCCCGTCCACCCAGGCATCCCCCTTCATGCTCGTCGTCACCGATCGGCTCACCAAACGCTACGGGAGCTTCACCGCCCTCGACGCCTGCTCCTTGGCGGTGGGAGAGAACGAGGTGTTCGGCCTGCTCGGGCCCAACGGCGCGGGCAAGACGACGCTCCTGCGTCTGTTGCTCGGCTTCCTCCATCCCACCTCCGGCTCGGCGACTGTGGCGGGCCACGACTGCGCCGCTGATTCGCTCGCCGTGCGAGAGCGGGTGGCCTATTTGCCGGGCGAGGCGCGGCTCTTCCGGCGGATGACCGGCCACGAGGTGCTCGACTTCTTCGCCCGGCTGCGGCCGGCCTCGAGTCGCTCCGAGGCGGCCCGCATAGCCGACCGGCTCGGGCTCGACGCCACGCGGCAGGTGGCCCGGATGAGCACCGGCATGCGACAGAAACTCGCGCTGGCCGCCGTGCTCGCCACCGACGCAACGCTCTTGATCCTCGACGAGCCGACGGCCAACCTCGATCCGACCGCGCGGGCGGAGGTGCTCGATCTCGTGCGTGAGGCGAATGCCGCCGGACGCACGGTGATCTTCTCCTCCCATGTGCTCTCGGAGGTGGAGGAGACCTGCGGCCGGGTGGCGATTATGCGGGCAGGCTCGCCGGTGCACGAGCAGTCGATCGCCGAACTGCGGCGTGGCCACCGGATCAGGGCCCGGCTCACAAGCCGCTTCGGCGGCGTGCCGGAGCAACTCGCCGACCGGGTGACGGTGGTGGCCAATTCGGCGGGTGCCGACGGACAAGAGCGGCTGGTACTCGAGGCGGCTGAGTCACTCGCGCCGCTGTTGGGCTGGCTCGCCACGCTGCCGCTGGCCGAGGTGGAGGTGGAGCCGATCGGGCTGGCGGCGGTGTATGACCGATTTCACAGAGGGGCGGAGAAATGAATCTCAACTCGGGCAAGCTCAAAATCCACCCCACGGCACATGGAGAGTGGGGCAGGTTTGCAGCCAGCCATGCCACCGAGGAGACGCATCGATGCTGAACGGCGCGGTCTGGCGACAGGCCTGGGGCGATCAGAAAATTCTTCTCCTCGCGCTCGCCGCGCTGTGGGGCCTCTTCCCCTGGATCTACATCTGGCTGCAGTCGCAGGTGCCGATGGGCGACTTTCAGATGCTCCTGCGGCTGATCCCCGACGACTGGCAGAAGCTTTCGGGAGTGCCGCTGGCGGATGTGGCCACGCCCGCTGGCCGCGTGGCGCTGGCCTTCGTCGACCCGATCGTGATTCTCGGGGCGACGGTGTGGGGTGTTACACGGGGTAGCGATGTCGTCAGCGGGCCGCTCGAGCGGGGCACCATGGAGATGGTGCTCGCGGCGCCGGTCCGCCGCACGGCCGTCTATGCGACCCATGCAGCCGCCACGCTCGCCGGCGGGGCCCTCATCTGCGGCGTCCTCCTTGCAGCCATTTGGTCGGCCGTGGCCCTCGGGCCCTGGCGGGGCACGATCGATCCGGCCCGGTTCGCGCCGGCTGTGGCCAACGTGTTTGGGCTACTTGTCTGCATGTCGGGCGTGGCCGGGCTCCTCTCGGCCGCAGGCAGCCACCGCTCCCGCACGATCGGGATCATGTGCGGCTTCTATGTCATCTCTTTGCTCTTCAAGCTCATCGGTCGGCTCAGCGACCAGCTGGCCTGGATGGGCTGGCTGTCGGTGTTCACAGCCTACGAACCGCAGCAGCTCGTGACGGGGACGCCCGAGTCGTGGTGGCTCGTGGCCCGCTACGACGCAGTGCTCATCGGGATCGGGCTCGCCGCCTACCTCGTGGGAGCCTTGATCTTCGCCCGCCGCGACCTGCCGGCCCCGCTCTGAGCCTTCCGAACGAGGAGTTTTCCGGGAGTTCAGTGACAGGGGAGCCGAGGCCGGAGAATCTCAGCGTTGTGACGAGTAACGGTCGACCGGTCACACGCCCACGAGGGCTCGGAGTTCGGTTTCCATGGAGTCGAGCCGCTTGGCGAGCGTCGCCTTCACGGCCGGCAGGTCGGCGGCAGAGCAGGGTTCGGCGGCCGCGAAGAGATAGAACTTGATCTTGGGCTCGGTGCCCGAAGGGCGGGCGGCCACGGCATTGCCCAAGGGGGGGAACCGGCCGCCAGTCCGCGTGCCGGCGCTGGGCAGACCGGCCAGGTCAAAGATCACAAGGTCGCTCTTCACGCCCTCGTAGGGCTCGGGGCTTCCGCCGGGCGTCCATGTGGTGAGGCTCGCCTGGTCGCGGGTGCGAACAACGGTGAGACCGCCGCAGGACGCGAGGGGCCGGGCCCGCAAGGTCGCCATGATCTCCTTCATCCGGTCCATGCCGCTGGCGCCCGGCAGCATCACGTTCACCGTCTGCTCCTCGTGGCAGCCGAACCGGCAGAAGAATTCGTCAAGCAGCTCGTGGGGGGTGCGACCCTCGGCAGCAAGCGTCGCGGTCTGCTCGGCCATGAGCAGGGCCGCCACCGCGGCGTCCTTGTCGCGAACGTGTGTGCCGGCGAGATAGCCGTGCGACTCCTCGGCGCCGAACACGAAGTGCTCGGGCCCGTGCCGGTCGATCGCCGAGCAGATCCACTTGAACCCGACAAGCTGCGTGTCGTCTACCAACAGGCCGTGGGCCTCGGCCACCCGTCGCATGAGGCCGCTCGTGACCAGCGTGGTGACGACGTAGTCGCCGGGCTGGGCCTGGCCGCGGGCCCGGCGGCCGGTGATCGCCTGGGCACAGAGCAGCGAACAGAGTTGATTGCCGGTGAGGGTGTTCCAGGCGGCCCCGGGGGCCCGCGTGAGCGGCATTGCGGCACCGAGCCGGTCGCAGTCGGGGTCGCTCGCCATCACGAGGTCGTCGCCCTGCTCGCGGGCTTCCGCGATCGGCGCGGCCAGCACGGCCGGCACTTCGGGGTTGGCGACGTGGCCGGGCACGTTGGGAAAGTCGCCATCGGGCGTCTCGTGCGGGCCGAAGAGCCGCAGCCGCTCGAAGCCCGCCCCGCGGAGCACCGGCACCACGGCCGTGGCCCCCACGCCGTGCAGGGGTGAATAGACAATCGAGATGCCCCGCGGGCCCGGGGCCGACAGCTCGAGCACGGCCGCGACAAAGGCGGCATCCACCTCCGCTTCGACAAACACGACGCGACCGCGAGCCACGCCCTCCTCGAAGGGCTCGCGGCGGATCGTCTCGGCCTGCATCACCCGGTCGATGATCCCCTTGTCATGCGGCGGGAGCACCTGCACGCCGCCGGCCCAGTAGATCTTGACCGCGTTGTCGCTGGGTGGATTGTGGCTGGCTGTGACCATGATCCCGCAGGAACTGTTCGTGAACCGGACGCCGAAGGAGAGCTCGGGGGTGCTGCGGACGCCCCGCAGAAAGAACACCTTGAAGCCGGCCGCGAGGAGCACCTCCGTGCACAGCTTGGCAAAGTGCTCGGAGCGATGGCGGGTGTCGTAGGCGATCGTGCAGCTGGGCGTGTCGCCGGCCGGGAGGACGCTCCGCACGTAGTCGGCCAAGCCCTGCGCGCTTTCGCCGATCGTGCGGTCGTTGATCGCGTTGGAGCCAACCGGATACATCTTCCCGCGACGGCCGCCGGTGCCAAAGGGGATCACCGTCCAGTAGGCATCGTCGAGCTCCTGCCACTTCCCGGCGTCGATGAGCTCCGCCAGCTTGCCCGCGAACTCGGCGTATCGCGGCTCGACGAGCCAGTCTTGCATCGTGACGGCCGAATGCTCAGTGATCGTGCCGGCGGCCCTGGCGGCGGCGATCGCATCGAGGCGACGGGCGAGGACGGCGTCGGTGGTGGCCATGAAACGGCTCCGAAAGAAGGGTGGCGGCGGATCGGAAACAGAACAC